>CANKAM010000112.1 GCA_947479755.1 Bacteroidota bacterium | reverse complement strand
GGGGAAACCTCAGTCCTAGACATCAAAACCATTGTGAAAGACACGCTTGGCTTCCCAACCCAATCACAAACCGTCTGGCACCAAACCACCAAACAAACAGATGAAGCCCAAGTCAAATCCCTCTCCACCCCAGGATGTAACACAATTTATCTGACCATCTCCCTCTCCCTTCGAGGGGGTATGGACCAAGAAGACCCCCAAGACCCTTCCCCAAATCTACATCATGAACCCATACTATACCAACCCGAGGAAATCAGACCCCACAACCCCCCCCCCGGAAGCAACCCCACACCAAGAACCCCAACATCGACCGAGGCCCAAACCACAGCCGAAGCCATAGCAAAGGTAGAAGCCCAGCACATCCTCCTTGACCCCAGATGGGAGCTCCCGGAACTCAACGACATATCGGCAATGACCTACATCCGGCAAGGATGGGACCTGGGAGACCAAGCACAACTGGCCCTCAGTAAGCGCACCAGATGCATCAGACTCCTAGTGATCTGGGAGAACACAATAACAATACGCTACTTCACCTCCAAAAACGTATGGGTAATACACGCTGACACAGGACCACTCTCAAAAGGCGAAACAACCCTCGAATGGTGCCGAGTAGGCCCAGTACCAAACCCAAACAAAAACCTAACCCAACAAATGCCCTTCTTCCTGACAGCACCCACACTACACGCCGAAAACGACATGGAAACAATGCTCTCCATACACCACGCCATCCAAGGCCGCCGGGCAAATAACAGCAAACCCATCTACCTACTAAACCCAACCTCCCTAATGCTGACACGAGATGGCACCGCCCTGCGGGGATCTTTCAGCTCCTCCCCGACCTCGGAACACTGCCCAATGTGCGACGACACCACCCCGCACAAAGCCAAATGGACCATCAACCCAGCAATTGGCCGAAACAAAATTCGCCTCCAATGTGCATCCACCCCTGCCACAAATATAGTAAACATCGACCTCCCAGCCCATGTGGCAAACGCCCTATACTCACCCAACATCCCACACCGAGAGGAGGAACCAACCCCAACAAACCAAGATACGGACACAATGCAAACGGAAAAAGGATCACTGGCACAGGCCTTTGACCAAGCAACAGACCATCCGTACAAAACCAAACCCGGACAGGAACCAATGCCGAGGGATCCCAACTCTTTGACTATTATACAACTCAATACCGATAAACACATGAACGGAAACACGACCACGAGCTCAGCCTACCTCCAGACACTCCTCCGATACCTTCATAAGCACAGAGTAGATGTGGCACTCCTCCAGGAAACCGAAGGCGTCCCCATCCTCTCCAAAGAGCTGGAAAAGCTAGGCTTCCACGCCCACCAACATGGCCAAGTAATGATCCTAGTAAACACAGAATCGGCAGCCGCCCTATGGGACCAACAGCGCACATGGACCATCCCCCACAATACTGAATGCAACAACATAACAGGAATCACACTCAACACCCCCATTGGATCCCTCGCCCTCATCACTGGTTACCTCCCCACGGATATAGATGACCTCTCCGCCACCTCCGCCCAAAGGGAGGGAATAGCCAACGTCCATGAACAAGTGGCAGCACACATCCAGGCCCACACCCACGCCGTATACGCTATGGACAGTAACGAAACCCGAACGAAAGGAGGACGCATCCTGATACCCCATGGGAAACGAGGTGAACCTACAAAACTGACAGGAAAAAAGCCCACCAACCCCACAACATTTGAGTGCTGCATGGAAGAAATGGAAGACCTCCACGAATATCTCAACCCAGATCACTACCAGGATAGCGAGCCACTCCTTCGGTCAGCCTTCACTCACGAAGCCCCAGGGCCCAACAAAAGCACAAGCAACAGCAAGATCGACCACATGCTATGCACAAAAGACCTCACCAGCAGAGTAGAATACTGCACCACAGATGAATCCTCCAAAAACTTCAGGGAAACCACACCACTCAAACGCTATCACAAAATCATCCGCACAAAAATAAACATTCCAAACATATGGAACCACACCCAAGACCACCCAGAACCCCCCCTCGAGGATCCCACCGCCAACCTGATTGACCTAGGCCCTGACATGGGAAAGGCGACCACTGAGAAGCTCGAACTAATCTCCAAAAGCTTCCAAGAGGCCCTGGAAAAACAGTTCCCACACATCAAAAACATCAGCACGAGTGGGAAAGCCTCCCGAAAAGAGTCAGCGGCAGAAATCACCAAAATCTTCACAAACACTCTGATGAAAATCACATACAAACACCTAGGTAGAAGATCCCTCAAAAACAAAAACCTAACAGACCCAACCATGCGCATGCAAAAAAACCTCGCCAAAATCGAAACATGGGACGCCTTCCGCAAAGAAATCATAAACACCATCCCACAGGGGGAAAACGCCCTCAAGGAATTCATGGCGACAAATGACAGCCAAACAACACTCGCATGGCTGGAAAAAAATAACGCGTCAATCCCCACTAGCTATGACGACCTGACCATATGGAGTAAGGAACGGGCAGGCACCTTTAACAGAGCCAGGGTCATCCAAGCAGGAGCGGACTGCCTCCTCACAGAACAAAGATCCATCAAACACCCGCGGGACCTACACAACATTGTAAACGGAGTCAAAGGATCAACAACCATCCACGCGCTCCGGGACAGAGATGATAACCTCATCACAACCGACATCGGTATCTCGGGGGAACTCACACGCTACCTGACTTGGATCGCAGGAGACCCCTCAATGCCCAAACAGGCCATCCCAGAAAACCTCCCCCCCACAACAGAACTCCCAGTCCCCCATGAGGCATTAATGAAAGTACTGGACTCAGTAAGCCCAGAAGAAGTCAAAGCCTGGGCAGCCGACATGGACGGTAACACCTCCGCGGTGGGCATCCCCTCCAAAATCCTCAAAACCGTATGCCTTACGTCATGGAAAGACACCTACCTGTTTACCAAATCAGAACTAATGAATAACAAAGTAGCGGAACACAACCGCATCGAAAACGAGCGCCTTACACATACAAACCACCGGAAATACAACATCTCAGTAGGAAACCCACAAGACCAGGGCATCACAATAACACCACCCCCCCCGGTGAGCCTATCCACCCAAAAAACGACACACCCCACCATGGCAAATAGAGTCCTTGCCATCATAGCATCCCTCAGCTATACGGAAATGGGCTACCCAGACCCCCTAAAAGAAGGCTTGGTCACTG
>CANKAM010000111.1 GCA_947479755.1 Bacteroidota bacterium | reverse complement strand
GATATATAGGCGCTATAAGCATTCGCTAATGAAAAATACATATACGAACCACTGGTTTTAACTGTGGGGTAGGTGTTAATTGCATAACCCGGAAGATCGCTTGTGAGTTCAAGAGTACCTTGTGAGCCACCTACCGTCCTTATATTTCGGCTGGCATCTATGTATCCTGCACCTGACGTACCGATACCTCCTGAAACAAGGCCCCCATCTGCTCTTATCTGGGCATCACAGTAAATGCTTTTGCCGCCATAGGAGCGTATCCAGGTTCCGTCTGTCATATTCCAACCACCACCCCAATTTTCAAAATATAAACCGACATTATTCCTCGCTCTGAACCAGTTATCAACATATACAGAGCTCAGGTTCGAAAAGCTGTTTGGATCTAAATAATAGCCTGTATTATTGGCATCATATATAAACGGGCACCACGAAGTTCCTGCTATGTATATACCAGTATTAGTGTATAAACCGTAACTACTGTTGCTACCCAGATACCACGATTGCTGCCACCATACCCCACTACCGTCATTTCTTCCGGGCCAGATATAATGTCCGTACCCTTGGGTAATTCCATTATATCCGGGCCACCCTAATAATGTATTGTTATTCTGGAAGGCATTGATGTAGGTATTTGAATTAGGGTCTAAATAATAACCGGTGTTATCCCTGTCATAAATAAATGGGATATAAGAAGTACTAGCATAAAATCCACCATAAGCCTCAGTGTTAGAGTTGTCAACTCTTATACGCCAGTTACCGCTTGGCGAAAGCAGACCGAAATTGTTACTTCCTGCAGTACCATCCCAATAAACATAACCTGTAATTGTACTGGCGTGATTATTTCTGAATATTAGCCCGTTATTATCAGCTACAGTCCAATAGCTTGCGCTTTCGCTGTAAAAATGTTTTCCGGTAGCTTCGTTATAAAGTCCTGTATTAACAGCGCTGTTTCTGAACCAGCTTCCAACACGGGATTCGCCACTTATCCAAAGATTTGCACTTTGAGCCCCACCATATTGGTTTTGAATATAGTTACCTGCCAGTGAAGTTCCTAAGAAAGTAGCAACTGAAGCAGCAGTACCTGTTCTGAAATAGTTGTCGCCAGCTTTGACCATAACACCGGTAACACCGCTACCCACTGAGTTGTCAGTAGAATTAAGGTATTGAGCAAACAGATAATTATTAACGCGCACATGGTCATCACCATCACCAATAGACATAATTTGAGTAGCACCAACTCCGGGAGAGTTATTAAAGAAGCGGGTTCCTCCATATGTTTTTTCTGCCCCTATTTCAATACCGGTATGCCAGTTTAACTGAAGGCGTGAGTAGGTATAGCTGCCATAGGTTTTGTAATTTGTGCGGATGCAGTAATAAGGGGTATTGTCAGCCCGGTATCCCCATGTAATCCAGTTATTCCCTTGATCAACAGAAGGGTCATTCATTGTACCAAGGTTAAATGTACCTACTGAGCCGTTAGCATTAAAGCGTGCTACAAAGGTTCCTGAACTTCCTGAACTGCCGTTTGAGTAAACGTCCAAACCAGACCCAGCTGCAACAATACGTGCGTTGTTTGAGGCATCTAAAGGACTAATCCATAGAAAATGTGAGTTGTCATTGTTTTGTATTTGCAAGGCAGATGTCCATGCTCCGGGATAAGATCCAAAGTTAATTTGAGCATCACCATCTTCAAGTATAGTAAGTGTTCTTGTGTTGGAAGAAGTTCCGTTGGTTCCCAGAATTTGTCCACCGCCACTGACATGAAATCTGGCTGAGAGTGAAGTATTCCCTATTCCAACATTTCCATCAGACGCAATTCTTAAACGTTCAATTCCATTGGTGTAAAATCGGGTAAGTCCATGAGTAAAATTAGCATTGTTTTTATCTAATTGCCCTATAACTAAATCACCTCCTGGAGTACCTGTTGTGCCGGGTGTATATTGAATAGCTATTTGTCTGTCCCAATCAAAAGCAGTAGCAACAACAAGTTTAGAAGTGGTGTTTCCGTTGTTTTGCAACCACAAACTGTTAGTGCTGTAATTATGCAAAGCGTATTGGGTAGAAGCCGAAGAACCTAGTAATAAGGCATTATTGTCTGTAGCCACCCGGATATCTCCGCTAGCCACATCTAATTTTGCTCCGGGTGTGGCAGAGCTAATACCCACATTGGTTCCATTGTCAAAAGTAACACCAATACCAAGCGTATTTCCGTTGGGTGTCCAGCGGGCAAGGTAGTTTGTAGTTCCTGAACCTGAAAGGTTTGAAGATCCTGATAATAAGCGGCTCCATGTGGTTCCGTTCCAGTAATAATATCCGGGGGTTACATCGTTAACAGCCGCGGTGTTGTATACAAGCAAAGAAGTAAGAGGCGATGGGGTGATTGGAGATGAACTGGCTGTGGAAGTAAGCGCTATACGGGGAATAAGCATTCCCTTGGTGGTGCTGTAAACATCCAACTCGGCTGAGGCGTCAGGAGTTTGTGTGCTGGTGCGGTCTATGCCAACCTGAGCATACGTTAATAAAGAGGTTGTTAAAAATGCTAAAACAAATGTCAGCCTTTTTAAGTTAAGGTATTGTAATAACTGTTTCATGTTAATTGCATTATTTGCATTAATGTAATGAGATAAATTCAAAGTTATATTCATATTACATTATTGTTTTGGATTATTAATAATGTCAGCTCCTCTGTTTTTTGGCGGTTCATTTTCATCAACTGGAACATAATTCTTTTTATCTTTTTCAGCTTGTTTTAGAACATTTAGGTCTGGATTTGGCAATGGACCGGTTTCAATAATATTCGGATCTTTTTCGTGTGGAGGGGTATATTCCTTCATTCTCTTTTGCTGCTCATCATAAGCTTTTGTGTCTTCAGGTCTTGTTTCATTTTCAGGGTAAGGAGCAACTACTACAGGAACGGATTGTATCTGATTTTTATAGGTTAACTTTTCAGGATCAGCAAACGCTTCCATATCCTGATTATGGTGCGGCATAACTTTGCTCAGCGCAATTGCCTGAGCGTTGGGTTTTACCTCTTCAGGAACAGTTGGTTGGGCATATGCCATAGCAACATAATCTACAAATAGTCCTTCCGGTATTTCTGAATCAACAACCAATCTGAATCCGGTGACGTTTTTCTCGGTTATATATAGTATAACACCGGGCTTATTTGAGGTAACTCTAATTACTGGTAGTTTATTTTTATCAATAGCGTTAGAAAAAGAAGAGTTGAAGTTTACCCGAACAGATTTTGAACCTACGTTCACGGCACCAAAATCCATTAGGTTGGATTGCAGCGCTTTAACTTGTTTTTGCTGTGATTTATAATTGTCATTTAAAGCCTGGATACCTGCCAATGCAACTCCTGCAGGGTCAATATGAGAAACCATGCAATCATTATCATTCAGCCTGAACTTATCCCAAAAATCTTCGGCAATAGGTCCTATATGCTTAATATTAGGGTCTTCAGCCTTGTAATTCCAT
>CANKAM010000110.1 GCA_947479755.1 Bacteroidota bacterium | reverse complement strand
TCAAACGGAGCGGCTAGTATTAATACACCAACAGGCGGAGCAGGCGGATATTCTTATAACTGGACACCGGGCAATCCTACTGGAGATGGAACTGTTTCGGTAACCGGATTAACAGCTGGTACATGGACCTGTACGGTGACAGATGCAAATTCTTGCACCGCCACACAAACATTTAATATCACACAGCCAACAGCAATTTCTGTTTCAGCTGCATCACAAACCAACATATCCTGTTTTGGAGGTTCAAACGGAGCGGCAAGTATAAACACATCTACAGGCGGAGCAGGCGGATATTCTTATAACTGGACACCAGGTAATCCCACCGGAGATGGAACTGTTTCGGTAACAGGATTAACAGCCGGCACATGGACCTGTACAGTTACTGATGCTAATTCATGCACCGCCACACAGACATTTAATATCACACAACCTACAGCATTAGTTGTTTCTGCTTTATCACAAACCAACATATCCTGTTTCGGAGGCTCAAACGGAGCAGCAAGTATTAATACACCTACAGGCGGAGCAGGTGGATATTCTTATAACTGGACACCGGGTAATCCAACCGGAGATGGAACTGTTTCGGTAACAGGATTAACAGCTGGCACATGGACCTGCACAGTTACCGATGCTAACTCTTGTACCGCTACACAAACATTTAATATCACACAGCCTACAGCAATTTCTGTTTCGGCTGCATCGCAAACCAACATATCATGTTTTGGAGGCTCAAACGGAGCGGCAAGTATAAACACACCTACAGGCGGAGCAGGTGGATATTCTTATAACTGGACACCAGGTAATCCAACAGGAGATGGAACAGCTGCGGTAACCGGGCTAACAGCTGGCACATGGACATGCACAGTTACAGATGCAAATTCCTGCACAGTTTCACGAACGTTCAATATTACTCAGCCTAATGCATTAGTTGCTTCTGCTGCATCGCAAACAAATGTTTCTTGCTTTGGTGGTAATGATGGTGCTGCAAGTGTTTCAGTTACAGGTGGAACAACCACTTATTCCTACAACTGGACACCAGGAAATCCTACAGGAGACGGAACATCCAGTGTAACGGGACTTACAGCTGGCACTTGGATCTGCACGGTGACGGATGCAAATTCTTGTGTTGCTTCTCAAACTTTTAACTTAATTATTCAGGATTTAACACCACCTAATGCTTTATGCCAAAACATAACTGTTCAGTTGGATGCAACCGGAAATGCTTCCATAACGGCAGCTCAGATTGATAACGGTTCAACGGATAATTGCACAATTTCTTCATTGTCTGTATCTCCAAATGCCTTTACCTGCGCAAACATTGGAACAAACACAGTTATATTGACTGTAACGGATAATAGCGGAATTTCTTCAACCTGTTCAGCAATAGTTACAGTTCAAGATAATATTAACCCCTCAATTACCTGTCCTGCAGACATCAGTGTTTCTGCACTAAATGATGATTGTCTTAATGTGGTAAGCTGGTCAGTTTTGGCTTCAGATAATTGCGGGATTGCTTCTGTCATTTCAACACCTGCATCTGGCAGTTATTTTCAGGTAGGCGAACATACAGTTAATTCTATTGCAACAGATGTAAACGGAAATTCAAGTTCATGCTCATTTACTGTAATTGTTACCGATGATCAGGATCCTGTTGCAGTTTGCCAGAATATCACTGCACAGTTAAATGCAAACGGCAATGCGTCTATAACAGCTTCGCAGGTAAATAATGGTTCGAGTGATGCCTGCGGTATAGCATCACTTTCAGTTTCACCAACTACCTTTACCTGTGCAAATGTTGGAGCAAACACCGTTACTTTAACAGTAACTGATAATAATGGTAATTCATCAACCTGCACTGCAACAGTTACAGTAGAGGATAATGTTGACCCGATAGCAGTTTGTCAGAATATTAGTGTGCAGTTAGATGCAAATGGTGATGCCTCCATAACACCGGCACAGATTGATAACGGATCAAATGATGCCTGTGGCGTTGCTTCGCTTGCGCTTGACGTTACCGACTTTGATTGTTCAGATGTAGGATCTAACACAGTAACACTGACCGTAACCGATAACAACGGAAACACAGCTGCGTGTTCAGCCACAGTAACAGTGGAAGACAATGTAGCACCTGTTGCTAACTGTCAAAACATAACGATACAGTTAGATGCAAACGGAGATGCGTCAATTTCAGGAGCAGATGTTGATGACAACTCAACGGATGCTTGCGGCATTGCGTCACTTGCAGTTTTACCTAATACATTTAATTGTAATGATGTTGGAGCTAACACTGTTACGTTAACGGTGACCGACAACAACGGTAACACAACAACCTGCACAGCTACTGTTACGGTTGAAGATAATGTAGCACCTGTTGTAAGCTGCCATGATCTTACAGTTGAATTGAGTCCCAACGGAAGTGTTACAATCTTAACACAGGATTTACACACCTCTTCATCCGATGCCTGCGGCATCGTTTCAAGAACCATTTCGCAAAATCAGTTTGATTGTTCGGATGTTGGTGATAACATAGTAATTATGACTGTTACCGATTCTAACGGAAACACTGCAACCTGCTCGTCCACAGTAACAGTAGAAGACAACATAGCACCTGTTGCAATTTGTCAGAGTATCACCGTTCAGTTGGATGAAAACGGTAATGCTACCATTACGGGCGCTGATGTAGATAACGGCAGCAATGATATTTGTGGCATTTCCTCGCTTTCAGTATCACCGAATTCATTTGATTGCAGTGATGTTGGAGCTAACACAGTTACCTTAACGGTAACCGATAACAACGGCAACACGTCAACCTGCACAGCAATAATTACTGTAGAAGACAATGTTGCACCAGATGCAGTTTGTCAAAATATTACAGTTGTTCTGAACGCGAATGGTCAGGCATCTATCGTAGCTGCTGATGTTGACGCAGGAAGTACAGATGCCTGCGGTATCGCATCGCTTTCGGCATCACCGAATTCATTTGATTGCAGTGATGTTGGAGCAAATACGGTTACCTTAACAGTAACCGATAACAACGGCAACTCATCAACCTGCACAGCAACAGTAACAGTTGAAGACAATATTGACCCAATTGCAGTATGTCAAAACATCACGGTGCAATTAGATGCAAACGGAAACGCTTCTATAACAGATGCTGATGTGGATAACGGCAGCAGCGATGTCTGCGGTATCGCTTCACTTTCAGTTTCACCTAACACATTTACTTGTGCGAATGTTGGAGCAAACCAAGTTACATTGACGGTAACCGATAACAACGGAAATACATCAACCTGCACAGCCACAGTAACAGTTGAAGATAATATTGCCCCTGTTGCAGTATGTCAGAACATCACGGTTCAATTGGATGCAAACGGTGATGCCACTATTACGGCATCTGATGTAGATAACGGCAGTAGTGATGCCTGCGGTATAAGTCTGGCAGCTGATATCACCGATTTTGATTGCAGCGATGTGGGAGACAACACCGTTATATTAACGGTGACTGATAACAATGGCAACACAACAACCTGCACAGCAACGGTTACCGTAGAAGACAATATTGCACCTGTTGCAGTTTGTCAGAATGTTACAGTTCAGTTAGGTGTTGACGGAAATGCTTCCATTACTGCTTCGCAAATAAATAACGGTTCTTCCGATGCCTGTGGCATTGCCTCATTAACACTGGATATTACAGATTTTGATTGCAGTAATGTTGGAGACAATACCGTTACCCTCACTGTTACAGATAATAACGGAAACACATCAACCTGCACGGCAACGGTAACAGTTGAATACAACGTTATTCTAAATGCAGTTTGTCAGGATATCACCATTCAATTAGACGAAAACGGAACAGCCTCTATTGTTGCATCAGATGTTAACGGTGGAAGCAGTGGTGCCTGTCCGCTAGTCTCTCAAACGGTAAGTCAAACTGATTTTGATTGTTCGCATTT
>CANKAM010000109.1 GCA_947479755.1 Bacteroidota bacterium | reverse complement strand
TACCAATCGCAATTCCACCACAAAACCGGGAAGAAGATGATGAAAATCAGGTTACGCAGCATACTTGAAAGCGCAGCCACAAAAAATACTGAAGAACAGGAACAAATTCTCAAGCATTATTTTATGGAATGGAAAGGCAAAGAAGAACAGGTGGACGATTTGCTGGTGGTGGGGGTAAAGTTTTAATAACTTTTCCGTAAGTTTTAAACTTTCGTAAAGGTAATGGTTATGTTTTTTTTATAAAATGAGTTGATTAGTAAAAAAAGAGTTTAGATTTGTTAAGTTAAATTGAAATTAAAAATATTTAATACTCAAATATCATGGAAAGAGAATTATCTTATGTTATGGGCAAAATGAAAAATAATAATAAAAAAAACAATCTCATTCTGGTATCATTGTTAGCAGTTACATTAATAATTACAGTTGCTTCTTGTAAAAAGGAAGCCGCTTTAACCAACGAACAAAAAGTTGAAACTGCACTTGATGAATTTGTTTCTCAACTTGTTTTAACTCCTCCTACTACAACTGATCTTTCTGGTAGAATAAAAGATTATATGCTCATTAATCCTGCATTTTTTTTTGGATCAACAGTTACCCTATTAGATACCTTAAAAATAGCTACCTATAGTCCTTATTGGTACAGAGTAAATAATACCCTTACTCTAACAGTTGATTTGTTGGCAGATACTTCTTACCATATTAATAATCAATTATGGCTTCGGCAACCTATTGATGGTGGAATGTCAATATGGACAGATCCTTATTTTGATGCTGGCGGAGGAAATATATGGATGAAAACACGATCAGTTCCTGTTTATGTAAATGGAAAAATCATAGCTGTAGCAACAACAGATTTAGCACTTTAAAACTCGAATAGGGGTGTCTCAATTTTAACAAACTACAATATGGTCATATTGAAAAATGGTATCGAGATAACAAAACTTATTTCAAAAAATAATTTCTCCATTCGATATATTATGAAATTGATTACATTTAATAAACGAAACAAACCTTCGCATATCTACCCAAATACGGATGCATAAGCGCTACTTTGTAGCGCTTATAAACAAGTTGAACTAAACCGCCTGTGGCGGTGGCACCCTATAGGGTAACAATAGATAACAAATCTGTCAGCAAACGAATGGTTGTTTTGAAATAATCAGGCAGGATAATAAACGAAGAAACTTCCTGCACTTTTAAAAGGCATTGCTAATTCTGCTTATAAACCTTTTTTGCCACACGCGATTGATCAGTTTCAACTGTAAGGAAATATACACCGGCAGCCAAGCCTGCTGTTGATATCGCTTTTTTAATTGAATGGCTTGTAATGTTTGCATTCTCGCTTAATAGTGTTTGTCCTGTGGTATTATTTAATGTTAAGCGGTAGTTTCCATTTTCAATACCCTCTCCTGAAATAGTAAATACATCCAGCGTTGGATTAGGAAATACCTGCAGTTCACTTGTTGCTGTGATAGCTGCAACATCAACTGTTGTTGAAATTTCAAAAGGTGTGGAACAGGTAACCCCGTTATAAGTAGCCTGAAAGGTATAATTGCCCGCTATGGTAGGCAATAGCTTTGACCATCCCCAGTAGCTTACTTTGGAAAATACGGAGGGGGTGTAAGTCCAGTTGTTAAAGGTAGAACCATTAGGATTTAATATCCTTACATCAATTACAGCATTGGTAGGCATCTCTCTTAAAAAGATGTAGAATTTTGCATAGCCGGGACCTAATCCGGGACCCTGAAAAGGAACTGTAAACTGACTGCTTTCGTTGGGAGTTTCGGTAGCAGGGCAGGTTCCCATAACAAGGTCGGTAGTGTTTACCGATACTTTTAAAATAGCGGGCTCGGTATGTGGTCTTTGTGCTAACCACCAGGTATTTGCATTTAACAGATTGCAATTGCCTGAATAAGGGTCATTGTAGCTACTACCTGAGCTTCCTGCCCATACTTCAAAGTGAACGTGAGGCCCTGATGAACTTCCCGAACTGCCCACCACGCCTAAGTAATCACCTGCCGCAACAGGTTGCCCTATAGCAACGGTGGTAACAGCGCCATTCTTCATGTGCCAGTATAAAATGCGTGAGCCATCTGCATGCTGAATAATTACATAGTTTGCAGTAAGATTATTTGAACCGCAGTTTCGGTCAAACTCTCCATCGTGCTTATCAATAATAGTTCCGGCAGCAGCAGCGTGTATTTCAACTGAACTGTGGTCCATTTTATAAAAACTGTAGGGCCAGGTTGCAATATCGGTTCCGTGATGCCCGTCATAGGTATTGCTTTCGCAATTAAAATCCTGAATAGAACCCGAAGCTGTATTCTGGTCAACAAAAGCGCCAATGAAATGAAAACCGCAATCGGTAAACCCGGTTGCTGCCGCCAGCGGCCATTGTAAAAGCGGAGGATTTGCTCCCTTTTCAACAAAAGTATTTATACCCAACAAGCTGATGTTATCCTTACAGCGTTGCTCTATAACACGGTATTGCTCTGCTGTAATACAGGGGTTGGCTGCATCATTATTACCGGCTATGTATTCAGCGCCTTGTCCGTCTTCTATTGTATTTATAATTTGTGCATGCACAAAGCAAGAAAATGCAAACAAGCTAACGAAAGAGAGGTAGATTTTTTTCATAGGAGCGTTATTTAGTTATGTAAATATACGCAAATTATTAGCAGAAGGTTGGGTATGGATGTCTCTTACTATAGCTGATCCACCACCTGCTGAAAAAGATTGCGCCACCTTAAGCGTTCTGCCTTCAGCAGATTTTCTCTGTCTGCCATTAATACAATAACAATGTTCTTGCCGGGCTGCACATAGATGTGTTGTTTATACATACCGTCTGCCATAAAATCACCGTATTCTTTTTCGCCAATGTGCCAGCAGTAGTTGTAGCCAAAACTGCTGCCTTCGGTGGTGTCGCGAGCAATGGATTGGTCATACCATTTTTGTGATATAATCTGTTTGCCGTTCCAATTTCCTTTGTTTAGATACAGTCGGCCAAATTTGGCATAATCAAGTGCCGTAGCACCCATGCAGCAAAAGGTCAGGTTTTCGCCTTTGCGGTCTCTGGTCCATACAGCATCCGAACACATGCCAAGTGGGTTCCATAATTTCTCATTCATATATTCAGCCGGTGTTTTTCCTGTAGCGCGGTGCAGAATAAGCCCCAGCAACTGTATATTAATGTTAAGGTATTCTTGTCGTGTGCCGGGTTTGCTGCTGAACTCAATGTACTTCAATGTCTTTTTGGTATCGTTGCCGTAATAAATAACAGCATCTGTTTTCAGATTGTAATGTATCCCTGAAGTCATGTTCAGCAGGTGTTCAATCAGCAAATCCTCAGCACCATCAATCTCCGCTAATTCCGGAATGTATTTCACCACCTTATCTCTTACACCGGTAATAACACCCTCCTCTATAGCAACACCAATCAGGGCTGATGTGAAGGATTTAGCTACTGAATAAGATGCATGGAGTGTGTTTGGTTGTATATCCTTTCGGTTAAACTCATATAACAAGGTGTCGTTGCGGATAACCAGAAAACTTCTCACCTTGTGCGCATTGCATAATTCATCAAGGTTAACAAAATAAGGAGTGCCGCTTCCCCAGTCGTTTACTTTTATCTTTCTGCCTGTGTTGGAAACATCTGCATTAAACTCAAAACAATTATCCGAAGCCTTTAGTTCTGAATGAGGAAAACGGAGAATATCTTTTCCATCGGGTTGTCCATAGAATACCGCTCTTAGAGGTATGCAGCCTGAAAGAACTATTATCGCAAAAAGAAATAAACCACTCCTGATTTTCATAGCTTACAATTAAGTGATTACGATTTAACGCGAAGAGCGGTATAAGAAGTAGAGTTAGTCATTTGTAGCACAAATGTAAAATTAAAGACCAGCGTTTGGGATATTAATAACAGATTCCTCACTTCGTTCGGAATGACAATTTAGTTTGATAAAAGGAAGGGGGG
>CANKAM010000108.1 GCA_947479755.1 Bacteroidota bacterium | reverse complement strand
GTTTGTGGTCAATGTTAGTGTTACAGTTGCTGCTGCAACCTCTGCAACACTTGGAGTATAAACTGCTCCGACTGTAGTATTATTTGGAGCGTATGTTCCATTTCCTCCGGTCCAGGTTCCGCTGGTAGCGCCACCTCCAATAACTCCAGCTAATTGTACAATGCCATCTTCGCATATTGTTTGATCTGGTCCGGCATCAGAAGTTACGGAAGGAATAATGCTAATAATCACATCATCAGTCACGGAAGGACAAGGTCCGGTAGGATCATTGGAAACAAAGGTTAATGTAACAGAACCTGCAGCCTGCTCTGCAAAAGAAGGTGTGTAATCAGCGTTTGGGGTTGAATTATTCGGATTATATGTTCCTGCTCCGCCAGTCCATGTTCCGCTGTTGGCGTTACCGTCAAAGGCTCCCGCAAGTGTTGCAGGGTTACCAGTGCAAATAGTTTGGTCGGGGCCGGCATCAATTGTTGCAACTGAATTAACAGTAATTATTACTGTTGAAGTTGCAACCGGACATGGCCCGGCAGGATCGCTTGAAGTAAGAGTAAGTGTTACTGTTCCTGCTGCTATTTCTCCGGCACTGGGTGTGTAAACAGAGTTTAAGGTTGTATTGTTTGGAACATAATTTCCTGCACCTCCGCTCCATGTTCCGGTTGCTGAACTGCCTCCAACATTTCCGGCTAACTGAACAGTTGACGTTTCGCAAATAGTTTGAGCAGGGCCTGCATTTGCAGTTGCAGGTTGATTGATTGTCACAGTAATTGAAGCTCTTGGGCCTTCGCAATTGCCAACTGATTGCGAAACATAATAAGTAGTTGCGCCTATTGTTGGTGTAGAAGGAGTTGGTGCATTTGGTGAGGCTACGCCTCCAACCTGATTGGTTCCATACCAATTAAGTATACCTCCAGGAGTAGTTGTTGCTGTGAGTGGAACAGCAACATCATTTTGACAATAAGTTATTGGCGCTGTTCCCGGAGCAGGTACATTACTTGAACCACCTGCAACTACAACCGTATTTGATACCACACAACTGTTAATATCCGTTACGGTAACAGTATAGTTTCCTGCTGCCAATCCGGTCACAGTATTCAAACCGTTAATGTTTGCGTTGATTTGATCATATCCCCCGGGGCCAGTCCAGTGATATGTATAAGGGCCCATATTACCGACAGGGGTTGCTGTTGCTGTTCCATCAGTTCCAGCACATGATTCAGGCGCAGAACTCATTGCCGGAGGACAACAAGAACCTATAGCATTGAAAATATATGGCGGGTCACCCGCACAACCTAAGTCTTGCCATGATCCTGATTCTCCATCCCCTGAAGTATTGATGGTGACCGATAAATCTGAACCGGGCGTACATATTGGCGAAACAGTCATGGTAAAACAAAATGTCCATGATAATCCTCCTATACATGGCAAATCATTTCCACCAAATCCATCCTGCACACAATCGTCACCAAAGTTATTTCCAGGGTTGCCATCACCATCAAGGTCTATATAAAATCCGGGGCCCCAGTTTGTGCCGTTTGCCGAGCTGGTTGCAGCATTGTACCAACCCCATGCACCGGTTCCAGCAACAGGAGCAGGCGAAACCTGATTTGAAATTCCCTGCCAACCTGCTCCATAAGTAATCTGAACACCATGCAACCAGTTTGTATTTGCTTGCACATAATCAGAAATGGTGAAACAAAAATTTACAACATCGCCCGGTTGATACATTCCGTTTACAGGCAAAGGATTTACAGTAAGATCTGATTCAACAAGACAGTTACTGCAATTAAAATTATTCCTAGCATTAAATGTAAATGTTCCTGTTTGTCCAACATCTCCGCTTATCTGAACTAAATAAGTTTGACCGGAGGTCATTTGATTAATGGTAAGCGAAACTGTGCCTCCTGCACCTACTGCACAGCCGCCAACCCCGCCACCCATTAATAAACAACTACCTGAATAAATAGCAATATTAGGATTTGCAAATGTGCAGGTTATAGAAAAGACTCCGGTATTACTTGATGCGGTATAAATATACCAGACATCATTTGCCATACTGGCTTGCGTTCCACCTGAGCAGTTGGGTTGTGTAATATAAGGTACTGATGGAGTAGCCCCAACCAGCGTTCCGTTTGTAGCTACAATATTTCCTAATCCACTTGGACAGGCTGCAGGAGCAGGAAGTGTACCAATATTAATAGCACCGGAACAATCATCATTTGCTGGTTGAGCAAATGAATTATGGGACAGCAAAAGTACCGAAATGAGTATAAAAAGAATACTCTTTTTCAACTGCATATAATTTATTCAAAATCACCTTTTAAGCAGTGATTTTCAGGGACTAAAGTAATTTATTTTTGAATTAAAACCTTAAAACAAAAAATCCTCTGTATGACAGAGGATTTTCGTAGTCTCGCCCGAAATTTTTTCGAACTCAATAGTGCGTGATATTGCGATTTTGGCAAGCCTACTGAACTCATTAAAAGAATAGTTTTCGAGGGCAATAGAAACCTAAATATTCTTGTTGTTTACTTTTGCTCAGATAAAATATAATCTGATGGAAAAAACAATCCTCTCAAGAAAAGAACTCTTTGACGTGGTCTGGTCAAAGCCTATTTCAGAAATTGCTAAGTACTATTTTATTCTATTATTACCTTTGCTGCATGAGTGAGAAAAGTCCATCAGAAAAAAAATACAGCATTAACCCGTTGCCTCCAAATGTAGACTTGGAAACAAAGGCTATTCTCAAGCGTGTTGCTTCAGCACACCGCTACCTTGCTGAATTAAAAGGAAAGTCTGCAACCATCCCGAATGAAAATATTCTTATTAATACGCTTGCGCTTCAAGAGGCAAAAGACAGCTCTGCTATTGAAAATATTATTACTACACATGATGAACTTTACAAAGCACAGTTGTTTGAAAATTTATTCAGCAATGCTTCTGCTAAAGAAGTCAGTCGCTATGCTGATGCTTTAAAACAAGGGTTTAATCTTGTTCGAAATCAGAAAATAATTACACAGAATCATATTCTTACCATTCAGAAAATTCTGGAACAAAACGATGCCGGTTACAGAAGCGTTCCCGGCACAGCATTGGTAAATGATAAAACAGGCAAAACAGTTTACACCCCTCCACAGGACAAAGACACAATTTTACGACTGATGGACAATGTAGTAGGTTTCATCAATGATGATTCCTTGTCAGAGGTTGACCCGCTTACCAAAATGGCTTTATTACATTTTCAGTTTGAAACTATCCATCCGTTTTATGACGGTAATGGTCGCACAGGTCGTATTCTCAATATACTTTATTTAGTGCAGCAAGATTTGCTTGACCTGCCTATTTTATACCTAAGTCGTTTTATCATTCAAAGAAAAGGTGATTATTATAGATTGTTGCAGGAAGTTCGGGACAAAGAAAATTGGGAAGAATGGATTTTATATATGCTTGAAGGAGTTGAAGAAACTGCAAAACAAACTATTCATATTATCAGTCAGATGAGGATATTAATGCAGGAATATAAGCATCGTATTCGCAAAGACCTTCCAAAAATTTACAGTCAGGACTTGCTGAATAATTTATTCAAGCATCCTTATACAAAAATTGAATTTGTGATGGAAGATTTAGATGTTTCCCGGCTTACTGCAACTCGTTACTTAAATCTTCTTGTTGATGCAGGGTTACTTCAAAAACAAAAGGTCGGTAAAAGTAATTTTTACATAAACGAACCTTTATATAATCTCTTCAAGGAAAGCAAAACAGCTAATTAGAAAACCGACCCTATTAAGACTATTCATCCTGTCAGTGAATAGAAATTACCAAAAACTATACATATTACGGTTTTCATGTATAGAAAAGTGCCATTTTCTATACATATTAAAACGGTCATGTATAGAAAAGTGGAAAATCTAAAAGGGGTGAGACATCATTATGTGACAAAATTTTGATTTAGCTCTTTCCAAAATTTTATTTACAAAATGCTGATAATTACCATTTTAGTAGTCCCGAGCAGAATCGAACTGCTATCAAAAGTTTAGGAAACTTCTATTCTATCCATTGAACTACG
>CANKAM010000107.1 GCA_947479755.1 Bacteroidota bacterium | reverse complement strand
TTCAGTATTTACCTCAGTGAATTATTTTTGAAATCATTGAAAGAAGCAGGAGGCAGATCTGTATCACTTCCTGTTTATTGTTCACCTTTTATGGGAGAAGAGGAGTTGTTGTCTAAATGCGAATTTCCCGGTGGTGACTTGCAAATAATAGTACCATGGTCGCACCTTATTGAAAATGAAGCTCAGAAATTGTTTGTGAAAACAATTAAAAATAAGAAAGATAAAACAGCTAATATTTTTCATTTACTTGGATGGGAAGCGGCACAGGTAATTTCACAATCAATAAATAATGGGCAGGATTCACTAACTGACTTTTCGTTTGAAAGTCCCAGAGGTAAAGTTGCTTTTCATCCAAAAACAAAGACAACTTATGCTCCTTTATATAAGGGAAAAATTACTTCGGAAAATGCAGGGAAATGTCAATTACAGATAAATGAAGTAATAGAAGTTGCAGCACAGGAGCACGAAGCAGTTTACAGCGAAAAACAAGAAGGTATATATTCAGGTTGGAAGAATAATTATTTCTGCGCATCATGATGAAAGTAGCCGTTTTATGTAACGATCGTTTAGGAGTTCCCGCACTCAGAAACCTGCTGGAAAATAAACTTGTTGTTGCAATCGGTACTTCTGATAGAGAGAGTGAAACAACTGTTTTATTAAAACAGATTGCCGTAATGAATTCAGTGCCGTTTCAGATTTTTAATAAACAAAATCTGGAAGTAGATCTGAAAACATGGCTCGCTGCTCATAACCCGGATATAGTTTTAGTAAAAACATTTCCATGGAGAATTTCTGTTTCATTATTGAAAGTTCCAAAATATGGTTTTGTTAATTTTCATTATGCACCATTGCCGCAATTTCGCGGTAAAAATCCTTTGTTCTGGATGATACGAAATCGTGTTTCTGAAGGAGGAGTTGCTGTTCATCGTATGGATGAAAATCTGGATACAGGAGATGTTTTACTTTCAAAATCTGTTGCAATTTACCCCGACTCAAGTTTCGGAATGTTAGTTTCTCAACTGGCATTTGCAGGAGCAGAACTCACAATGCCTTTGTTGCAAGGGCTAGAAGCGGATACGCTCAAACCAGTGAAGCAAGACTCTTCGCAGTCAAACTGGTATGACAGACCCAAACCTGACGATTTGTTCATCTCTTGGAAAACGATGAACTCATGGGAAGTAAGGGCTTTGGCAAAGGCTTGTAATCCCTGGCAGAAGGGTGCAGCAGTAAAATTCAAAGGATGGACATTTGGTTTAACAGATGTATCGCTATCATTTGCACAAGTATCAAAGGAAACTGAACCAGGTACAATAGTAGCGCTTGATGAATCAAACGGAATGTTAGTGGCATGTTCTGACGGAAAAGCTGTAAAAGCTGAGGTAGTTTATTGTGAAGAAGGATATTTTCCGGGACACAAAATGTCTCAGTTTGGTTTGCGCAAAGGATATATTTTGGATTATAACTAAGTAAATGCACTAACTCAGGAATTGAACTAACATATAGTAGGAAATAAAATATTTTAACCCTTAATCATCACCAATCATGAATTCAAGAAGAAAATTTATAACAGGCGGCACCCTTGCTGCTGTTGCTTTGCTGGCCGCCAAACCTGTGAAAGCACTGTCTTCTGTAAACGAGGTATTTTTTCCATTGGGAAATGCGGACACGTTTAATTTGTTCTATGCAAACAACAGTTTTCAGCTTCGCGGAAATGGGTTGGATACAAGTGTTTTTAAGGCATTTTCCCGGAAAATAAAAGACCTTAAAAAATATGACAGTGAGCATGTTTGGTTAGATGCTGCATATTCTGTTCCTGATAAATCTATAAATGAAAAACAAAATCAATTGCTTGAAATTATGCATGATGTGAACAGCTCTGCATCAATTGAAACAATTAAAACGTATTCAGAAGCACTAAGTTTTCATGTCATTAAATTGTCTAATGCTAAGGTAGGTGTGATTACTGAAAACACTTCTTCTATAGTAAATCCTATCTTCCAAGTATTTAACAATAATGAGCAACAAGTTCATTTATTAGCATCAAAATTGAAAAATGAAGAAGGGTGCTCGTTCATCGTTTTTGCGTCTTCAAATAGTGGTCAGGCAGACTTTAAAGAACTAGCAGAAGAATCTTCGGATATAGATGTAGTGTTAGGAATAATACCAACATCCAAAAGCAAAATTATGACAGTGAAAAACAAACTGAAGAATGAGGTGGTTCTGATAAATCAGGCAGGAGAGGTTAGAAATTTACTGCGTAATCTGGAAGTAACTTTTGACGGAAACGGCTTGAAAAAGTCAATACAATTTAATAACTTCTTTATTTAAAACCAACTGTTTTACAGACACAAAAACTTAAATCATGAAAATGAAAATTACAAAATCACTCTCTGTTTGCTTGTTGGTTTTACTTGCAGGCATTCATGTTGTAAACGCTCAAACCACATGGACGTATGCAGGTGGTGGTGGTTCGTCCACTGCTGAAAATTCACGTTCAATCTGCACCGATGCCTCGGGTAATATTTATATTACCGGTAGTTATCAAAACACAGTTGATTTCGATTTTTCAGCCGGAGGAACTTCTGCATTAACATCTTCCAGCGGAGCCCTTTCTGATATTTTTATAGCCAGTTACACATCAGCAGGTGTATTCAGATGGGCTGTGAGTGCAGGTTCTGCATCACTTGCAGACAATACAGGTAACGGAGCTATCTCTACTGATGGCACCAGTGTTTACGTTACGGGAAATTTCGAAGGGCAGGGGGCAGTGTTCGGATCAACAACCTTAAACAGTAACGGAGGAGGAGTTTCTTCCGATGTATTTGTTGCTAAACTTAATGCTTCAACCGGTGCATGGACATGGGCTGTTAATTACGGTGGTACATCAGGAGACAATGCATATGGAATTTGCCTTGATGGTTCAGGAAATGTTTATGTTGCTGGAAATTATCAATTGACCTGGAACGGATGCACCTCACCTGTTTCTTCCGGTTCTTCCGATTTATTTGTTCAGAAAATTAATCCATCTACTGGAGCATGTGTTTGGGTTGCTTCAGGTGGCAGCGCGGCAGGTGGTGATGCAGGAACCGGAGCCGGTATTTGTTATGCTTCTGTTTCTGATAAAATTGTAGTGACAACAGAATACAGCGCGGGCTCTGCAACCTACGGAACATTTACAGTTGCTAATGCCGGTGGAAATGATATTGCAGTTTTGGAAATAAATCCTTCTACAGGAGCTTTTACAAATGCAATAGGTTTTGGAACAGCTAATGATGACGATGGTTCAGCATGTGTTTATGATGCAGGAACAGGTGACGTTTTTGTTGCAGGAGCATTCGATGCAGCAACTATTACAATACCAAATGGTTCGGGTGGTATTTCACTTGCAAATTCAGGAGGAACAGATATTTGGACAGGAAGGTATTCAATGACCGCTCATAATTTTACATGGGCAAAAAAAGCAGGCGGAACTTCAGGAACATTTAATGATGAAAGGGCATTTGGTATCTGCAGTGGTGGATCAGGAACCATTGCTGTTACAGGAAGCTATTTGTCAGCTACAAGTACGTTTGGTTCGTTAAATTTAATAAATACCAGCGGCTTCGGTCAAGTTTTTATTGCTGGATATAACGCAACAACTGGAACAGAATTATGGGTTGATAATGCAGTAACAACTAATTCTCCGGGTTTACAAAGTTCCGGAAAAGCTATTACTACAATCGGGAGTAGTTCTACATATTGGGTAACAGGAAATTTTGCTACAACCTCAACCTTTGGTGCACAACCTGCACTAGCTTCTGCTGGATTTAATGATATCTTCAATTCAAAATTTGTTAGTTGTCCTACAATTACTTTATCGCCTCTTTCACAAACCAACATATCCTGTTTCGGAGGCTCAAACGGAGCGGCTAGTGTAAATGCAGCAACAGGCGGAGCAGGTGGATATACCTATAACTGGACACCAGGCAATCCAACCGGAGATGGAACAGTTTCTGTAACCGGACTAATAGCGGGCACCTGGACCTGCACTGTGACAGATGCAAATTCTTGCACCGCCACACAAACATTTAATATCACACAACCAACAGCAATTTCTGTTTCCGCATCATCGCAAACGAATATTTCCTGCAATGGA
>CANKAM010000106.1 GCA_947479755.1 Bacteroidota bacterium | reverse complement strand
GTCTTCCTGCTTCAATTCAAAACACAGGTCTTTGATGGCAGCACCCGAATCAAGATTTACTTTTTGGGAAATAAATTTTATTCCGTTTTGAGTTAACGCAGCAGCAAGTAACTCTGTTTTCAAAGACTTTGCTTTTTCGCGATAAAGTGCTTCTACCTGCTTTTGCAGTTCGCTGTTTTGCTCACTCAGTTGCTGAACTGATTTTACAAGATCAGCCGGATTCTTAAGCAAGGAGTTTACCTCGGCAAGGAGTTTAAGTTTATTCTTAAAGAACTCTTCGGCTTTAATTGCAGTAACAGCTTCTATCCTGCGAACACCTGCTGCAATAGCACTTTCAGAAGTAACTTTAAACATCCCTATTTGTCCGGTGGCTTTCACATGAGTTCCACCGCACAACTCTATTGAGAAGTTTTTATCCATTGTAACAACACGTACAATGTCGCCATACTTCTCACCGAACAGAGCCATTGCGCCAGTTTTCTTGGCTTCATCAATTGCCATTTGTTTTATTTCAACGGCAATGTTCTCTCGTATCTTTTCGTTAACGATGGTTTCAATTTTTTCAATTTCCTCATCGCTAACTTTTGCAAAATGCGAAAAGTCAAAGCGCAGGTATTCGTCATTTACCAAAGAGCCTTTTTGCTCCACGTGTTTGCCTAACACCTGCTTCATAGCCGCATGCAATAAATGTGTTGCGCTGTGGTTGTTAGCAGTTAGTAAACGTTTGCTGGTGTTTACAGTTGCTAAATAATCATCAGTCCAATTACTTGGAAATTTATCAGCTAAATGAATTATCAAGTTATTCTCTTTTTTTGTATCGAGAATATGAACAACATCACCCTCATCTTTAAGCAATCCTGTATCACCTACCTGCCCACCACTTTCTGCATAAAAAGGGGTTTGGTTGAAAACCAAATGATATTGGTCCTTACCTTTTGATGTAACCTTACGATACTTTATAACCCTTACTTGGGTCTCTAATGTATCGTATCCAACAAATTTAACATCAGCATCAGGAACATCACTGAATGAAACATGTGTCCAGTCCCCAGTATCCACTGCCGCAGCTGCACGCGAACGGGTTTTCTGTTCCTGAAGATTTTCTTCAAAAAGCTTCATATCCACTTCCAGTTTATTTTCACGTGCAAGTAGTTCTGTAAGGTCAATCGGGAAACCGAAGGTGTCAAATAACTCAAAAGCAAACTTGCCGTCAATAGTTGTTCCCTTCAGTATTTTGCGATATTCATCAAAACGGATAATTCCATTACCTAATGTTTTAAGGAAAGAGTTTTCTTCCTCACGGATAACTTTTGCAATCAGGTCTTGTTGAGATTTAAGTTCACTAAAAGTATCGCCCATTTTAGCAACCAGAACTGGAACCAAGTCACAAAGGAAAGGTTCTTTAAAGTTCAAAAAGCTGTAGCCGTAACGTACCGCTCTGCGCAAAATCCTGCGGATAACATAACCTGCTTTGTTATTGGAAGGCAGTTGTCCGTCAGCAATGGCAAAGGATATAGCACGGATATGGTCAGCAATTACGCGCATGGCGATGTCCGTTTTTATATCACTGCTTTTGTATTCTATTCCCGACCTTCTAGAAATTGAACCGATAATGTCCTGAAAGATATCGCTGTCGTAATTGCTTTGTTTGCCTTGCAATACCATGCACAAACGCTCAAAACCCATTCCGGTATCAACGTGTTGTGCAGGCAGTTTCTCCAAACTTCCATCTGCCTTGCGGTTGAATTCCATGAATACATTATTCCAGATTTCAATCACATGGGGATGACTTGCATTTACTAATGATTTACCATCAACTTTTCTGCGTTCAGCTTCACTGCGAATATCCACATGAATTTCTGAACAAGGTCCGCAGGGTCCTGTATCACCCATTTCCCAGAAATTGTCTTTCTTGTTTCCATTAATAATGCGGTCTTCAGCAATAAACTGTTTCCAGTAATTATATGAATCAGTATCGTATTCCAGATTATCATCCTTGCTACCTTCAAATACAGTAACGTACAATCGGTCTTTATCAATTTTATAAACTTCGGTAAGCAGTTCCCATGCCCAGGCAATTGCATCTTTTTTAAAGTAATCGCCAAAACTCCAGTTGCCCAGCATCTCGAACATGGTATGGTGATAGGTATCAACACCTACTTCTTCCAGATCATTGTGTTTACCCGAAACGCGCAAACATTTTTGAGTATCAGCAACTCGTTTGTGTTTTGCAGGTGCATTTCCCAGGAAAATATCCTTAAACTGGTTCATACCCGCATTGGTAAACATGAGAGTAGGGTCATTTTTAATGACCATTGGAGCGGAAGGCACTATTTCGTGCCCTTTTGAGCGAAAAAAGTCAAAAAACTGCTGGCGTATCTGGTTAGAATTCATTGGATTTATGCTACGACTAATCGTTAAAAAGTGTGAATGAGGCTAAAGTTTTTGTGATTCGGGGATAAAGTTTTCTAAATTAGCGGACTTTTCGATTAATGACCATTGTTTTTAATGAACAATCCATTTGTTGAAAAGCGCGCAAAAATAATCAAATCAGCGTAATCATGTCTAAAGTAAAATTCAGGTTCAACACCAAATCTCTTACCTACGAAAAGATTGAGTTGAACATTTGGCAAAAGTTGTTGAAAGGACTTTCTTTCCTGGCAACAGGATTGGTATTTGCCGTTATCATCATCACTGCAGCTTACACCTTTTTCGATTCACCAAAAGAAAAGCAGTTGAAACGCGAAATCTCTTACCTGTCACTTCAACTGGAGTTGATGAATGCAAAGTTGGATAAAGCATCGGCTGTGCTTACTGAACTGCAACAACGTGATGATAATATTTACCGTGTTATTTTTGAGGCAGAACCTATTGCTGCAGATGTTCGCAATTCAGGTATTGGAGGTGTAAACCGTTATACTGAACTCGAAGGGTATGAGCAAAGCGATCTGGTAATTGCTACTGCGAAAAAACTGGACAACTTATCAAAGCAATTAGTGGTTCAATCAAAATCATTTGATGAAGTGGTAAATCTGGCAAAGAACAAGAATGTTATGCTGGCTTCAATTCCTGCTATTCAGCCGATATCAAATAAAAAACTTACACGTATTGCTTCGGGTTTTAATTACCGTATTCACCCTATCTATAAGATAATGCACTTTCACAGTGGTATGGACTTTACTGCTGCCACCGGAACAGAGATTTATGCAACAGGAGACGGGACAATTGAAAAAGCCGAAAATGAAGGAAACGGCTACGGTAATCATATTGTTATTAATCACGGATACGGATATCAGACACTTTACGGACACATGAGCCGCTTTAATGTAAAACCCGGACAAAAAGTAAAGCGCGGTGAGGTTATTGGTTATGTAGGTAATACAGGAACATCAAGCGGGCCGCACGTTCACTACGAGGTTATCAAGAACGGAGAGAAAATAAATCCGGTAAACTTCTTCTACTCTGATCTTTCACCTGCTGAATACGAGAAGGTAATTGACCTCTCCTCACGTGCCAACCAGTCGTTTGACTAATGCCAGTTAAAGAATACGAAGCCAAGAAATTGTTCTACCCAATAGGGGAAGTAGCAAGAATGTTTAACGTAAATACGTCTCTTATCCGCTTCTGGGAAGGAGAGTTTGATATTATCAAACCGCATAAAAACAAGAAAGGCAACCGCCTTTTTACCCAAAAAGATGTAGATAATTTTCACATCATTTATCATCTGGTGAAAGAACGTGGCTTTACACTTCAAGGAGCAAAAGACAAAATGAGAGAGAACCCTTCGGATACGGTTAATAATGCCGAAGTAGTAAAGTCGATGCAAAAAATAAAATCATTTTTGCTGGAACTTAAGGAACAGTTATAAGTATGAAAGGATATGGAACTTGCATATCTTATTTATAAAAGCACACCAACACTTACAGAAAAAGACCTGCCTGAAATAGCAGAGCAAAGCAAACACAATAACATTGATAAATGGCTTACCGGTTTGCTGGTTTATGGTAATAATGAATTTATTCAAGTGCTCGAAGGCGCTGAAAATGATATAAAAACACTTTATCAAAAACTCCTCAGCGACAAGCGCCATACAAACCTGAAGGTGGTAAAAAAAGGCATACTGGAGCGCAGGTATTTCCCAACGTGGTCAATGGGTTTCCACTCGGTAAACAAAGAAGAAATGGAACTGATTGATAAAGCCCTTGAAGGACATAGCATTGAACCTGTGAGTGGGTACCTTGCTCTGGAAATGATGACTGGATTTATAAAACGACTAGGATAAATTCTTAACAAAAAATCATTCCTGATTGCTCATTTCTTAAGCACGCTCCAATACCACACCAGCGAAAGCAGCGAATAAACCAACGCCAAGGTAAAAATAAGCAGGAACCACTCGTAGCCATAAAAGGCAAAACTGAGGGCAATGGTTAGCGGAAAGCGTAGGTATTCAGAAGTGCTTATCCAGCTGCGGTTTTCAAACAAAGCACCTAAATTTACCAGGGTCCATGTAACGTATGCAGAAACAAGACTTAGTTGCATAAAGGTCATTGCTTTTTCACCGAATATAATTCCAGTTGAGAGGCCAAGAACTATTACAAACTGAATAAAAATATAGGTGTGCCATTTCTTGCTGTCGCCATCGTATTTATGGTACGTTGTTAAATCAATTTCTTTAGGGTGCTGAAAGCCGCCCAT
>CANKAM010000105.1 GCA_947479755.1 Bacteroidota bacterium | reverse complement strand
GAAGGGAAACTGGAAATGCTGAATGAAAGAGGAAGAGTAAATATTCCGGGCAACTCCATGAAAAAGCCTGATTACGATTTTACTGCTTACAAACTGCTGAACAAAGAGGGCAACAAAGTTGTGAACGAATTCAACTGCGTTAAATACACTATTGAAAGCGGAAACAATGTAGCTGAGGTATGGATGGCTGATGATGCTGACCTGCACATCAAAGACTTTCCTGAGGTAATGCAATCATCGTTGTTAAGCGTTTGCGAAAACCTGCACCAGGGTGGTATTCCTGTTCAGATGATTATCAAAGAAAAAACAGGTAAACTTCTTACAAGTCAGACTATTTCTTACATCCTGAAATGTGGTGTAAGTGACGAGAAGTTTAAATAGTCTGATGCCGGAGAATTCAACTTCAGGCAATAACTCAATCACCGCTAAACTCATTTTGTTGCTAAGTGTAGCTACTGCTGCGCTATGGATTACTTCGCAACTAATAGATGTATATCAATACACTATTGTTGGTGTATTTTATGAGATTGTATGGCTGCCTATGTTAGCCATGTTAGTGATATTGCCCCTTGCAGGTATTGTATTCTGGGTTAAAGAAAAGTTTTACCGCTACTCATTTTACCTGTATTCTATTCTTATAATTGGTGTTACCGTTTTATTGCTGACATTCTGGAAAGAGTTGTTCTGAGCTCGGCAGAGGTGTTTTACCACTAAGGGCAGTAAGAGCACGAAGTTTTTTACCGCGCCCCTGCCTGCCGGCAGGCAGGGGCGCTAAGGCGCTGAGGTATTTTGTTTCACAGAGGAAAGGCAGGAGTTAAAAAAGCACAGAGGTTCACGGAGGTATTGTTTTCCCTCTGTGAACCTCTGTGTCTTCTCAGGCTGTTCTCTGTGTAATAGCCCTACAACACAAACGAATCCAGATTAGTCCATGGACCCGCTGCATCGTAGATGTTTTTCCAGCGGGCATAGAACCAAACAGTTTGTCCGTTATACATCAGTGGCAGCTCAACACGGATAGGTCCGCGGGTGGCCACTGATTTATTAGCACATGCATCCGGGTTTGCCGGTTGCACGTTCAGTGAATACGCAAACTCAATTTTAGCCACATGCTCAGGTTTGCCGCGGTGCAGAGCTCCTGCTTCGTCCTGAAGGCGGAAGAAGCGTACCACAAAAAAGTTACCCGGAGCCCTGTCTAAAATTACAATGGGCTGCGAGGTAGGCACCGGAATGGGCGTGCGTGTTTTGTCGTGGGGACGCAGGCCGCACATCTCCAGATCACCATCGGTCATAGACTGATTGCGGTACATATTGGTTTGTATAAAAATGCGCAGTGCTGCTTCATAAAGGGCGCGCGACTGATTTTTGGCCGCTGTTACCGCTATAGAGCGGTTTACCTTTATTTTGGCTATCAGCCATGCCGCTGCCCAGGCCGCCTGCAAGGGTGCAAGCAGAGCAAATGCTGCTGCTGTTATATTCCATGCCACCATGTTGGCGGTTACCCGGTTCACCAAGTTTTCCTGGAATGCATCAAACTCAGCGTCTTTTACGGGGATATAGTCTTTTTTCATTGGTTTTTTGTTTTTTGGTTGTTAGTAATATCGTCATGCTGTCACGACCTCACCCTCGGTCCCTCTCCTTGGAAAAAGGAGAGGGATGCCTACTGCCTACACACATATTGCCTAATACAATAAACTTTGGTGTGGGGTGTCTCTGCTTCCCTCTCCTACTTTTAGGAGAGTGACCGAGGGTGAGGTCTGGTGGCGGGTGGCAAACCCTTCTCTTGCCGTGTCCTATGGTTTTTAAATTGGTTTATGCTGCTAATTTTTTATCATTTACACAGGAGTTCATAAAATACTGAACCTTATTTACCGCATCGGCAGGCAGGTCTGCTGTATAGGATTTAGGCACTGTGGTGTAATGAACTTCTTTTGCCGCAGCGGTAAGTGTTGCGGTGCTATAGATGAGCTGTTGTGTGGCAGGTTCAACTGCCGCTGCCGCTGCCACTACCCGCTCCGATGCAGCTATAAGTGCGGCTATATCAACGGGGCGTTTGCGTGCCGCAGCGATGAGTGCGCTTATGCTGTTGGTAAGGTTATCGTGTACAGCGGGTATTACCTGTATTGCAGTTACAAACCCGGCTGAGGCAGCATTAAGATTATCCAGTGCAGTGGCGGTATGCAGGGCGGTATCTTTACCTGACGGAGTCACAGTTCCCCCTCCTTTTTTTAAGGAGGGGGTTAGGGGGTGGTCGCCCATAGTCATCCATTTGCGGAAATAAAGCAGATTGAAAAATTCGGTGTTCAGGTTTTCAGGTAACTGAGCCCGCTCGGTGCTGGCATAGGTGGTGTCTATATAGGAATAGCTATGTTTTAAAGCATCCATCATAAAGTTAAAGTCTTCTTTGGGATAAGGGCGGTAGTTGGTGTTCATGGTGGTATTGGTTTTAAAATCTGATGCAATACTATGCAGCAAATGAGCAACAGCGCCAATTAACTAATATGCGGAAGGGGAAATCTAAAATTCGTTCTGCTCAGCAAAAATCCGTTACCTTGTTATAGAAAATCTGTAAGCATCAACTAAAATCCGCAAGGGGAGGCGGGCTTAGAATTAAGCTGCTTTTACCTGCAATTCTGCCTGGGGCAGGTTTAGTAACATTGTTTTATGTTGCTTCCAGAACCGGCTGGATATGGGCAACTCTTTGCGCTTACCGTTTACCATGCATACAAAGCAGCGAGCTGAAGCATCCAGTATTACATGATGAAGGTTTACAATATAGCTTTGATGGCAACGGAAAAAGCCTTCCTCTGTGAGCAAGTGTATATAGGTCTTAATGTTCTTGCCACATACTAACTTAAGCATAGTATTTGGGCTGGACTTACCTTTATAATTGAATGCAACCGAATTGCCGCTGCCCTCCAGAAAGTGGATGTCTTTAAGAATAAGAGCTGTTTCGCCATCGCTGTTTCTGACTATAAACTCTTTATCGGACTGCACCGGAGGAGGCTCTGTGTTAGCCTGTGATTCTTTTTTCAGCACCTGTATCAGGTGGTTGATGGCTTGGGTAAATTCCGGATTTTCAACCCACTTGTGATCATCCAGTTTAACGTAGAGTAATTCCATTGGCCGCAGTTTTTAGTTAAACAATCTGCCCCTCAAAATCCCTTCGGTTCACGCTATGAACGAGGCGCTAAGATAATAATTTTTTGAAATCTCTGACAAGGGGATATTAACCGGAGGGGGAAGAAATGAACAATTTCTATATTTGCTTTACTTAAAGAAGGGGCATGAAAACACTATCGTCAAAAGCCGTAACACATAACAATGAACCCTATTGGGCAATTGGTTTTGACTAATCAGCAGCAATGAAAATGCATACGTATTTCACCTACATTCTTACAAATAAAAACCACACCGTTCTCTACACCGGAGTAACAAATGATTTGTCAAGGCGTTGCTACGAACATAAAAACAAACTGATAAAAGGATTTACTGAAAAATATAATGTAGAAGAGCTTGTATATTTTGAACTATTTGATTATGTTGAGTTAGCCATTAACAGAGAGAAACAGATAAAGGGATATTCACGAAAAAAGAAAGAAGACTTGATTAATAAAATGAACCCTGAATGGATTGACTTATATGATAATGGTAAAATAAAAAAGCCTGATCCGATAGCTATCGGATTGAAAAAAGATACTCCTGATTCAAATGGAGAGATTCCTCGCTGAAACGCTCGGAATGACAGGGTAATTATTTTATTATGAAGAGGGGAAAAGGTTGGGAGCGCTTCGCGCTCCCAACCTTTTCCCCTCTTCCCTCCCATCAACCTAACCTGTCATTCCGAACTTTCGCCATAGGCGAGATAGTGAGGAATCTCATGAAAGGAAAAGGAATATTCTATAGTTGCTTTACCTATAGAAGGGGCATGAAAGCCGGTAAGCCACAGTTATGCAACACATTTATTAGAAGCAGGAACAGACATCCGCTACATTCAAGAACTGTTGGGCCATAGCAGTCCTAAAACAACAATGATTTACACGCATGTAAGCAGTAAAAAGATTAGTGAAATTAATAGTCCGTTTGATGATTTGGAATTATAAAAATATTAGATTTGAAAAAAATACAGGCGTATTGAAAAACTATAATTACGCAGTTATCCCCCCTAATTTGGATGGTAAACTGCGTAAGAGTTCTAAATTTACGCAGGTATAAACAAGTTATGCCCAATTGCAAATGGACAAATTAACCGACACAACAAAGCAAACATTTTTCCGACTCCTTAATGGTGACTTAGCAATTAAGGAATTTGAACAATGGGTTTATAATTCAAGCGACAACCTGGAGGCAGAATTACAGCCTGACTTTTACCTTGACTTGATTTCATTTAATTACAACCAAAAGGACAACTTTCGACAGCTTGGAGATAAAATAGGAACGCAAATAGACACCAATGAATTTAATATTTGGAGAACAAGAAGACTGTTAAGAGACATTATTGAAAATAAGATTGACTTGGTGTTGGCGACACGAAAACTCCGAGAACTGTACTTTGACACGGGCGAAAACTTTATTCCAATCACTCTTGGTGTAGGCTATGAAAGCGTCTTAGATGATGTTCCAACACCTTCCGAGTATAAACAATGGGAAAGTGGGGCATTGAAGCAAGTACTTAAAAAAGTTGACGGATATAGAGACGACATCATTCGAGACGCAAAATTGTTTCTTGACACTTTAGACAGAATGAAATGAAAACAACTGGGCATAACAGCACATTTGCAATAGGCGGGGGTTCGTACTCCGCAGACAGTTTTGTGGTAGCCGAAAGTTCAGTTCTCCGCATCAACATTTGTGGTAAAAAGCCCGCCCATCGCAAATCTGCAAACCGTTAGCTTTTAATGACAGACTAAAGAAATGGAAAACTTACCAATCTACATAAGCATAGTTTTTGCACTTACAACATTACTAACTGTCGGTATTTTTTATTCAGCTGCCAGCAACTCCAAAACAACACTACTGATTTTGCTGGTCT
>CANKAM010000104.1 GCA_947479755.1 Bacteroidota bacterium | reverse complement strand
GGGAGGCAGGTTTTGCTTTAGTTAAGTAATCTTAATAAAAGAGAAGAGACAATGCTTCAATACCTGCTTAAGCGGCTGCTTATTTTTATTCCTACAATCATCGTCATTTCGCTGCTGATGTTTATTCTCAGTGCCAATGCACCGGGTGATCCGGTAGAACTGATGCTGAATAAAAACTCAGGAAACGAAGGACAATCATCACAAAAACTTTCTACCGAAAAAGCATACAACGAACTAAGACATAAACTTGGGTTTGATTTGCCGCTGTTTTATTTTTCGTTCACTAATTCAACTTCAAGTGATACGCTACACCGTATTCCCAAAAAAGCGCACCGCGAAAATCTGGACAGGCTTTCGTCTAACTATGGGAACTGGAGTGATGTAGCAGCTTACTATGAAAGCATTAGAAGTTTTGAGAATTCAGTTTTTGCTATTGAACGTAACGACAGCAATGCCATTGCTATGAACGGAGTTAAAGAACGAATCAATGATTTGTATAAAACATACGAAGAAGGAAAAGCCAGTTTGTATTTTTCAGACATTGAAAAGATATATGCCGGTACATCTGACTTAGCATCTTCATCAGGCAGTTTTCAGAAAACAAAAGAGGCATATGCAGCCATGCTGAAAAACCAAAATGCTTATGCAAAGTATATTCCAGCTATTCATGTTTATGGCTTTGAAAACCAATATCACCGCTGGATTACCAACTTTGTAAAAGGCGATTTCGGAATTTCTTACCGCGATAAGAGGCCAGTGTGGTCAGTCTTGAAAGATGCGCTGCGCTGGACAATTCTTTTAAGCACTATTTCTATTTTCCTTGCTTACATACTGGCAATTCCAATCGGAGTAATGTCGGCAGTAAAGAAAGGAACTATGCAGGAAAGAGCAACTACCACTACCCTATTTATATTGTATTCACTGCCATCATTCTGGATTGCAACCATACTTATTATTTACTTCTGCGGTGGCGATTACTTTGACTGGTTTCCTGCTTTCGGATTGGGAACATTGCCTCCTGATGCACCATTTGCTCAACGATTTATGGAAACGGCTTATCATTTAATCCTTCCGATTTTCTGTTTGTCTTACGGGTCATTAGCTTATATCTCGAGACAGATGCGTGGCGGAATGCTGAATGTAATCGGTCAGGATTATATCCGCACAGCACGTGCAAAAGGACTGGAAGATAAAAAAGTTGTTTGGAAACATGCATTCAGAAATTCATTATTGCCAATTCTTACGTTATTCGCCAATATTTTTCCTGCGGCTATTTCCGGCTCATTTGTTATTGAATTTATCTTCTCCATTCCGGGAATGGGAATGACAAGTCTGGGAGCTTTGAATGCCCGCGACTATCCTATTGTTTTTACTGCGGTTATGTTTACTGCAATTTTGACTTTGGTTGGAACCTTAGTTGCAGACATGTTATATGCAGCAGTTGACCCACGTATTTCTTATTCGAATAAAAAATGAGCACCACTGAAAAAGAAATAAAAACTGTTTCTGCTGCTGACCAGAGTTTCTGGGCGAATGTAAAACGTCAATTCCGCAAAAATAAACTGGCTGTTTACTCGCTGCGATTTATTTATGTCTTGATTTTTATTGCTGTGTTTGCTGATTTTATTGCCAACGAAAAACCCATTGCCTGCAAATACAACGATGCTGTTTACTTTCCTTTGTTGAAATCTTATTCAGTAGATTTAGGATTTAGCAACTGGCAACCTGAATTTCAAAACGTAACGTGGAAAGATCTGGAATATGAGTGGGTGGTATTTCCCTTAGTTCCTTATTTGCCTAAAAACATGGATGCGTATAATTCGCAATCTGTAAGTCCGTTTGCAGAACAGGAAGTAAAATCAACCCGCTGGAAACATTGGTTAGGAACAGATGAATTGGGACACGATATTCTTGCTGCTATGATTCACGGAACACGAATTTCATTGCAAGTAGGTTTAATTTCGCAAGGGATTGCTGCGTTTATTGGCATTCTGCTTGGTGCGCTTGCCGGCTATTATGGCGATGACCGATTGAAAATTTCAAGAGGCAGGCTGATACTTAACATCATTGCTCTTTTCCTTGCATTTTTCTATGGATTTGGCTCACGGTCTTATATTCTTGGTGATGCGATCAGTATTTCTTTCGGTAAATTCTTTGTAGAGTTGCTGATAAGCTTTGCGTTGATGGCAGTGATATTTGTACTTGCCAATTTGCTTGCTGTTGCTCTGAAAGCAATTCCGTTCTTCAAACAAAAAGTAAATATTGCAGTGGATATTATTGTTTCAAGAATGGTAGAAATTATGGTTTCTATTCCTACGCTATTTTTGATTATTGCTATTGTTGCCATTGCAAAACCGTCCATCATTTTAGTAATGGCAATTATAGGAATGACAACATGGACTGGCATTGCCCGCTTTATCCGCGCAGAACTTCTGAAAGTTCGAAACCTAGAATTTATTGAAAGTGCGCATGCACTTGGTTTTTCTGAAATGCGCACGTTATTCCGTCATGCTATTCCCAATGCACTTTCGCCTGTATTGATTGCAATCGCTTTCGGAATTGCCGCAGCTATTCTTATCGAATCAACATTATCATTTTTAGGTATTGGTGTTCCTGCTGAAACATTGACATGGGGTTCAGTTTTGTCAGCTGCGCGTCAATCACCAACTGCGTGGTGGCTGGCAATTTTTCCAGGCTTTGCTATCTTCTTAACCGTTACGGTTTACAACCTTGTTGGCGAAGGTTTAACCGATGCGCTTGATCCGAGGCAGAAGAAATAACGTCATTGCGATGGCGCTTTTCGCGCCAGAAGCAATCTCATTATAGTATGTAGAATTTCAATTGTGAGATTGCTTCGCTGCGCTCGCAATGACGGTTATGCAATATAATCTTCAAGATATTCAAACGCAGGCATCAACTTTCCTGCTTTGCAGATGGTAGCTCGTTCAATCATTTTGTCGGTATCATCTCCCAGCAAATGAGGCATTACTTTATCAAATAAATCTTTCCCAAAATCGTTGGATGAATCACGGGGCAATTCACAAGGAAGATTATCAACAGCCATTACAGTAATTACATCTTCTTTAAAAGGTTCCTCTTCCATTTCATTCTGCGGATTGTAACCGTAAATAGGCGATTCAATTTTAGAAGAACGAATTGTAGTTGGAACCGAACCATTGATATCACAGGTGATATCAGCGATTACTTTAATTTTAAAGTCAGAGGCTTTTGCATCTTCTTTAGTAAAAAGTTTGTCGGCTCGGTTGTCCCAGAAATGACAGGAAATAAAAACATCAGCCACTTTAGTGTATTTCACAAAATCAGATTTGAATTGTTGCGGATGATGATGCAAGTAATGAATATCAAATTCATGTTTACCGTTCAGTGTGTAATAATCTTCAGGATTTAATTGCGTGTAAACAGGTTCAGAAAAATCCTGCGTTAAAAAATCCTGCGGGGTTGCTTTCCTGATCTTCATAAAATCAAGAATTTCGATTGCACCGCTTGCTACTCTTCCACCTCCTGTCAATACAATTTTTATTGCAGGAAGTTTTATATTCTTTAACTCATTCTCGATATCTGGTTTATAATGCTGCAATTGATTTGCAGGTGGAAGCGAAAATAAATTATTGCGTTTACCATAAGCCAGAAAAGCATTGTAAGTACCAACAATTCCTGCATATCTACCGAAGCCAAGCACACGCGCTTCATTAGTATAGGTGAGACACTCATAATCAGTCATGGTGATATTTTTCATAACAATACCCTGAAGAAGTGTTTTGTTGTGAGCTTGCTTTTTTATGGTGTGTGAGAAAAAGAAATACTGCTTTTCTTCCATCAGTTTTTCTTTAGGAACTTCTTTTATTCCGAACAATACATCACAATCAGTTATGTTTTCGTGCAATGAAATCCCTTGCGCCTGATATTCTTCGTCTTTATAGCAACGCCAAGGGCTTGGCTGAACAACAATTTCCATCCCAGGAAAAGTTTCTTTTAATTGCCTGCACTGTTCTGGTGTAAAGGCAACACGCTTATCTGCGGGTTGCTTTTCTTCTCGTATAATTCCTATTTTCATTTCGTACGCGAAATTAGAAAAAAGCGGACAAGCTGTCAGTAAAAGGGCTTTGGTTCACTATTTGTATCTTTGCGGACAGTTCTTTGAATAAAAATACATGGGCCCGACTGGTTTTGACAGCGATGTGCTCTTTGTGTAAGCATGTGGTGCGTTGTGGATATGGCACCTTAATCCTAATTCTCAAACAACAAAAGGCGAGTATAACTACGCCATGGCTGCCTAATACTAAGTATTAGCAACCGTTGTTCCCCGGGAAGCTCTTCTCTGCCGCGTCCCGTCAGGAGCACCGCAAATGCTGAGATAGTTGCACTACGCTTCGTTGGTGTGACGAAACTAAAGAAGCTAAGCAGATTGATGGCCTGTCCGCTTGCCAAAGTCTGACAAAAATTAAAAGCAGAATAAACATGTAGAAAGCACATTGATCAATTGTTTGGACGAGAGTTCGATTCTCTCCGGGTCCACTCCAAGGGAAAGCACGCTGTTATCAGCGTGCTTTCTTTTTTTAGCCCTCCAAAAAATCTTACTCTGCACACAAACCAAAGGAATTAAACTATTGATTTCAATAGTTCGATATTTTCTATTCTCAAAAATCAACTTTGACGGAAATATCGAACTAATTACACGCTGCTTTATCGCTGTATCCTTTTTCCGATAATACTTATCAAGGTTTTGCAGCAGTTGCAGACTGATGTCTAAATGCTTATTTGAATTTTCAATTCCGCTGCATAATTTATCACATTCGTAATTGATTTTGGTAATATTTTGTTCAATTTCATTTTTGATTTCTTTGAACTCATCCGATGAAAATTTATCATCAAACAACAGCGGAGAAAAAACCATTACCAGCAGATTATATTAGGTTAACATTCTGGTTTCAAATAGCTAAATAATATCATTAGCGTTTTGATATTAGTCCCACATTTTCAATTGATTAGGATTTTGTTCTTTGAAATATTGTAATTGAGTTTCTTGAAACAGTTGGTTTATGGGCGTTTTCTCAAAAATTGAGATGCTCAAAATCTGTAGAATTTCGTAGAGCG
>CANKAM010000103.1 GCA_947479755.1 Bacteroidota bacterium | reverse complement strand
ACAGGCTGGGCATTACCGGTTGAGGAGAACGCGATTGAACCGGAAGTGTTTGTTTATCCTAACCCAACACAGGGGCAACTTACTGTTGATGTAATGTTGAGTAAAAACGAGAATGCACAAATTGAGGTGTTTGATATAACAGGACAACTTATTTATAACAAACAACTATCGGGCGCTGACTTTTACTCGCATAAAATTGATTTAAGTGCTGCAGCAAAAGGAATGTATCTTGTGAATGTGAAGATGGAGGGTGGGGTAGTGACGAGGAAGATTATACTTGATTAGTACTTAGTTCACAGAGGGAGAAGAGGCCCGATAACTATCAGGATAACACATAAGTTCACAAACTTTAATTAAAGTTTGTGAACTTTTTTTTACCTCCTTAGCAAATTCATATAGCTGTGATTTGTTAAGATTGTATTAAATCATACTGAAATGATAAAAATCATGTTGCCTGCTCGATATATATAATACATTTGTACCTTCAAATACTTAAACCAACCCACATGAAAAAAATCATTTTAACCTTGTTGCCCTTAGCAGGTGCGGCTTTGGTAAATGGTCAATCCATCTCACCGCAGGTTATTGCAAGTGCGGGAACTCATTATAGTGCAGGTAATGCACAACTGAGTTGGACTATTGGAGAGCCCGTTATCACAACCGTTTCCAACGGCAGCAACATCATCACGCAGGGTTTTCATCAGACCCTTCTTACTACTACAGCTGTTGAAGAACAGACTGTGGCAGGAGTAAATGTTTCGGTGTTTCCAAACCCGACAGCTGATGTGTTGAACATTAATCTTGTTAACAATCTTAAAGATTTGCAACTGGATTTGTTTGACATGAACGGAAAACTTTTACAGGCCCGCAAGATTGGCGCTGTTGAAGGCAATGTTCAAATCAGCATGAATGAGTATGCGCGTGCAAATTACCTGCTGCGTGTTTATTCAATTGATGGAAGTGTGAACTACACTTACAAAGTTCAAAAAATGAATGCACACTAATTAACCTAAAAAAACAAAAACAAAATGAAAAAGATTTTACTATCACTATTTACGGTGGCGCTATCAGTTGCAACCGTATTCGCACAAGCCCCTGAGAAATTGAATTATCAGGGTGTAGCTCGCGACATCTCAGGAAACGTATTGGCAAATCAGGCAGTAGGTTTACAAGTTAAATTACACAGCACAACCTCAGGTGGTGCTATTGTTTATCAGGAAACCCATGCAGCAACAACCAATGCATTTGGATTATTTAATGTTCAGATTGGCGGAGGAACCGTTCAGTCAGGAACATTCTCTTCAATCGGTTGGGGAGCAGATGCTTTTTATGTTGAAGTATTGATGGACGCAACAGGCGGAACATCATACACTAGCATGGGAACACAGCAACTAATTTCTGTTCCTTATGCATTGTATGCTAAGTCATCAGGTACTGGTGGAGCAACAGGAGCAACGGGTGCAGCAGGAGCAACTGGCGCTGCAGGTGCTACAGGAGCAGCGGGGGCTACGGGTGCAGCAGGAGCAACAGGTCTTACAGGACCAACCGGAGCAGCTAATGCAAACGGAACATTAAACTATGTTTCTAAATTTACTGATGCAACTACATTAGGCAATTCACAGATTTTTGATGATGGTACTTATGTAGGTGTTGGTACAAATGCGCCAAACTATAAACTGGAAGTTAATCACGCTGGTGGTACAGGTATTGTAAGCAGATCAACTTCAAGTTATAGTGTTGTAGATATTGATGCATCCAGCGGTGACGCAGCTTTGCGTTTTGCAAATGCTGGAGTAAATCAATGGAATTTACGTAACAGACCAGCAGATAATTACCTTGAATTATTTGAATTGGCTGGAGGCGGAAGTCGTTTGGTTGTGCAAGATGCTACGGGTCATGTAGGTATTGCAGTTGATAATCCTATCAATCAACTTGATGTTACTACTGCAACAACTATCAATGCAATTTCAGGATTAAACACTAATACAACAGCAGGAACTTCATGGGGAAGTGGCAACAATTATGCAGGTGTGCATGGTGAGGGTGCAAGTTCAGGAGATTATCAGGCTGGTGTTTATGGTTATATGATTGGATCATCAAATAACTCAGGTGGTGTTGTTGGTGCTTATTCATTAGCAACATGGGGAGGTTTAGGTTATGTGAACTCAACTGGAAATCTTTTTGGTGTATATAGCAGCGGCAAAGCTTATGTTGGCGGTGTGCTGCAAGTTGTAGACGGAACACAGGGTGCCGGTAAAGTTTTTGTTTCTGATGCTAATGGTAATGGAAGTTGGAGTGCTTCAACTTCTTTCAGAGCAAGAGTTGCTCCTGCAACTGCAAACACAGCCGGAACAACAGGTATTATTTTTGGCACACAGGATTATGACAACGGAGGAGATAATTACAACCCGGCAACAGGACTTTTCACTGCACCGGTAGCAGGTGTTTACCATTTTGACGCAGGTATGAGAGGAACTGGCACAGTAGCTGGTGAATTTCGTATTTGTTTCTATTCATCTCTTGCTACGTATTTTGGATGTAGTGAAACAGATGTAACTGCAACTGCCCTTGGTTATGCCACCGTGCATACAAGTGTTGATGCTACCCTTGCCGCAGGAGAAACAGTAAAAGTTGTGATGGATGGTTTTGCAGGAACGTATACTCCAAATGCTACTGTTAATTTTACTTACTTCAGCGGACATTTAGTACACTAATCAAAATAATATTGGATTGGGAAATACCCAATCCATCTCAAAAAAAATAAAATTTAAAAAACAGTAATCATGAAAAAAATAATCTTATCAATATTTACACTAGTTCTTGCAGCCGGTATCCAAAGTGCTGTTGCTCAAAGCACAGTTATCAGTTCAACTTCTGACCAGACCCAGGTGCATAGCACCCAGGCGAACCAGGAAAACCTGAATGCTGCCGAAAATGCAAAAATTGAAGCTGCTAAACAGGCAGAGGCTCAAAAACTGCAAGCCGAGCAAAAAGAAAAAGAAGCCTATATACTAAAATTGGAAAAGAACAAAGCTCAAGCAGCTACTTCTTCTGCAACAAATGTAGCGGGTTCTTCTGTTTCAACAGGAACCAAACAGAACTCTCCCTCTGTAAAATAAAGGCAAGAGTTCTAAACAAAAACGTCCCGCCACAAGCGGGACGTTTTTGTTTTAAATGCTATAAGCATAAGTTAGTTGTATGCATATTACAGAGGCTAAGGTCAACGCTCAACTGCAACGCCCCGTCCCTTTCCCTCACTAAGCGGACTTATGCAGCTTACTGCATAAGTCAATACTATTCGTAAATTTTTACATTTACAGAATAATTACCTAACCGGTCGGCACAAGAGGCTATTTAAAATCGTCCACCCATGAAAACCAACCTCACTCTTCTGTCCATCTTATTGCTCTCCCTCTCATCCTGCGACCTTAATGATGATCCCGGAAGCGGTGACACTCCTTTTTATTTACGTGCAAACATTGATGGAGTGGCATGGGCTGCATCACCCACTAATATTGGTGCTTCGGTAAACAGTGCTGTGTGGCCTTATGGTGTAAAAATACATGGCGACCTTGTCGGAACTAACGATTATTTCTACATCCTTTTTCCGGAGATGGTTGGAACGGATACTACCATTGTATCCACAGGTTTTGCAAACCGTATGGAGTTTCACCGCAACTCGCAAACATGGGTTTTGGTAAGCGGTAATCTTACCATTCACTATGGCGGAAGTCCAACGCATCGCGAATACAGCGGTATTTTTTCGGGCAGCTTTTTTAATGCTTCAGACGGCACAACTCTTAATGTTACCAATGGTGAGTATCTGGCGCAGGGTCTGTTTTAGCAGATTGTTACAACGGATCTAACCCCGCACCCTCACTCAGTGGACTAACCCCGCCTGCATTGGCAGCATAGAAATAGATATAATACATGCGGCCTTTAGTTAGGTCTGTAAATTTTTTCTTGCGGGCTTTATTAAAGTCTAATATAAAATAACTGTTGCCGGGTGTGGGCGATGGTGGCCCGGGCATAGGATTATTATTACCCGTTACCACCACTTGCCCTGCTGCATTTATGCCAATGTTATCGGGCAGGGGATTATCGGCTGTAAGCAGCGCACCGTAATAAACCACTTTATCCATTTTAGTGCACTCGGCAAGCAGCTCACCGTTTATGCCGCGCTTTATAATAAGACCTGTAGGCTGCGATGGCGGATTTACCTTGCTTGCATTTCCTTTGGTTGCCTCATATCCGCCAAGGGTAACGGTGTTGGCATTACCTTTTGCTTCGCTGTCAACATAATCGGCAATGGTATCAAGGGCTGCCATCAGATTATCTTTGGCGGTAATAAAAACGGTGCGGGGCACATTGCCGCTTTCGTAGCTTCCTTTTTTAGTACTAAACTCGGTTATTAAACCTCTGAAAATGGGTTCGGTAATGGTGGGTGCAGGAAATGTACCCGGTTGGCCATACACCCCATCGGCAACGCCTACGGCAAAATCATTGATGTCATCGAATTTAAGATTGTGGAATGTTAGTTTGCAGCGGATTTTGTAGATAGCCATGTTGTTTTTGATTTTTTAGTTAGTAGTCAGTGTTTGATAAATAATTTCGTTTTTTTCGTTTTTAATTAAGTTCGGCACATACTTAATTAAGCGTAGAGCATTTAAGATTAAGCGTGGCTCATCTTTAATTAAGCGTGTAGCATTTATGATTAAGCGCGGCTCATCTTTAATTAAGCGTGTAGCATTTAAGATTAGGCGTGGCTCATCTTTAATTAAGCGCGGAACATTTAAGATTAGGCGTGGAGCATCTTTAATTAAGCGTGGAGCATTTAAAAATAAGCGTGGCTCAGACTTAATTAAGCGTGGAGCATTTAAGATTAAGCGTAGAGCATTTAAGACTATGTTTGGTGCAGACTTAATCATTTTTGCTTTTCTTACATCAATAACATATGCGGTTGTGTATCTAATGCTTTGCTGAATTTACTGAGGGTAGTAAGCGTCATATCTTTTTTCCCGCTTTCGTATTTGGCACAGTTTAAACCTAAAGTTGCCGTCAAATCTTTTTGCGGTATCTCTTTTGCTTCACGTATTAATTTAATATTCAGGTTTGCTTTTGAAACAATTACCATATCAATTATTCGTGGGGTTATTATTTT
>CANKAM010000102.1 GCA_947479755.1 Bacteroidota bacterium | reverse complement strand
TCCCGGTGTGGTGCTTGTAAAATTTGAAGTTGGGATATTTATTCCATCACAAACAACTGTATCAGACGGAACAATAACGTTTGGTCCCGGATTAATTTTAATTGTAAACGAAACAGGAATTCCCACACAACCATTGGCAACAGGTGTAACTGTTATATTAGCAGTTACAGGCAGGGCAGTATTATTAGTTGCAATAAAAGAAGGTATGTTTCCTGTTCCGCTTGCAGCAAGGCCGATGGAAGGATCTGAATTTGTCCAAGTAAATGTGGTTCCGGGTGTAGTACTTATAAAATCAGCAACAGAAACTGTAGTTGCATTGCAGGCTGTAATAGTTGCAGGAATTACCACAACAGGAGTTGGATTTACTGTAATTCTGTATGAAACAGGAATTCCCTGACACGCATTGGCAGCAGGCGTTACAGTTATTATTGCTATAACAGGAAGGGCAGTGTTATTTGTTCCTGTAAAAGCTGGAACATCACCAGTTCCATTTGCAGCAAGGCCAATTGAAGAGTTTGAGTTTGTCCAATCAAACGTAGTTCCCGGTGTAGTACTTGTAAAAGCAGAAGCCGCAATAGTTTCTCCATCGCAAACAATAATATCTACAGGAACTGCTACAACCGGAGTTGGATTCACCGTAATAGTATATGAAACAGGAACTCCTGAACAACCAATTGCAGTTGGTGTTACTGTTACTGTTGCTGTTACCGGGAGTGCTGTGTTATTTATTCCGGAAAATGATGGTGTGTTACCTGTGCCACTTGCAGCAAGCCCGATTGAAGGGTCTGAATTTGTCCAGCTGAAAGTAGCTCCCGGTGTGGTACTGGTAAAGTTTGAAGCGGCAATTGATGTTGCATTACAAACTGTAATGTCAGCAGGAACTGCAACAACTGGAGTTGGATTTACTGTAATTCTGTATGAAACAGGAACGCCCTGACAACCATTGGCAGTAGGCGTTACAGTTATTATTGCTATAACAGGAAGGGCAGTGTTATTTGTTCCTGTAAAAGTTGGAACATCACCAGTTCCGTTTGCAGCAAGGCCAATTGAAGAGTTTGAGTTTGTCCAATCAAAGGTAGTTCCCGGTGTAGAACTTGTAAAAGCAGAAGCTGTAATAGTTTCTCCATCGCAAACAATAATATCTGCCGGAACTACTACAACCGGAATTGGATTAACTGTAATACTATATGAAACAGGAACTCCCGCGCAGCCATTCGCAGCAGGTGTTACTGTTATGATTGCTGTTACCGGTAACCCAGTGTTATTGGTTCCTGTAAATGAAGGAGCACTTCCTGTTCCGCTTGCCGCAAGACCGATTGATGGATCAGAATTTACCCATGCAAACGTAGATCCCGGTGTGGTACTTGTAAAAATACCTGCTGCCACATTTGCGCCATTACAAACAATAATATCCGAAGGAACAACAACAACCGGAGTTGGATCAACGGTAATAGTATATGAAAGAGGAATACCCGGACAACCATTGGCAGTGGGTGTTACAGTAATTGTTGCTGTTGCTGAAATGGCAGTGTTATTAGTTGCGGTGAATGCTGGTGTATTTCCTGTACCGCTGGCTGCAAGACCAATTGATGCATCAGAATTAGTCCAGTCAAATGTAGTTCCGGGGGTTGTACTTGTAAAATTTGAAGCCACAATAGTTGCCCCATTGCAAACAATAATATCTGAAGGAACAACAACAACAGGAGTTGGATTAACTGTAATAGTATACGAAGCCGGTGTGCCCGGACAGCCATTAGCAGTAGGTGTTACAGTAATTGTTGCTATTACCGGGAGTGCTGAGTTATTTGTTCCCGTAAATGCCGGTGTATCTCCTATACCGCTTGCTGAAAGTCCAATACTTGCATCTGAATTAATCCATTCAAATGTAGCTCCGGGTGTGGTACTTGTAAAATTTGAAGCTGCAATAGCTGCACCATTACAAACTACAGCATCAGCAGGTACAGTAACGTTCGGTCCGGGGTTAACTGTTATGGTATAAGAGGAAGGAGTGCCGACACAACTATTGGCAGCAGGTGTTACTGTAATTGTTGCAGTTACCGGCAGTGCAGTATTATTTGTTCCTGAAAAAGAAAAAATATCACCGGTTCCGCTTGCTGCAAGGCCGATGGATGGATCGGAATTTGTCCAAGTGAAAGTAGTTCCGGGAGTGGTGCTTGTAAAATTAGTTGCCAAAATAATACCAGCATTACAGATAACTATATCAGAAGGAACAACAACAACAGGAGTTGGATTTACCGTTATAGTATACGAAGACGGAGTGCCTGGACAGCCATTGGCAGTGGGTGTTACAGTTATTGTTGCTGTAACAGGATTTGCAGTGTTGTTTGTTCCTGTAAAAGATGGAGTATTTCCTGTGCCGCTTGCTGCAAGGCCAATTGATGCATCTGAATTAATCCAGTCAAATGTAGCTCCGGGTGTGGTACTTGTATATGCTGAAGCTGCAACTACAGAGCCATTGCAAATAACATTATCAACAGGAACCACTACTGCAGGACCAGGATTTACAGTAATTGTAAATGAAGAAGGTGTTCCTGAACAACCATTAGCAGTTGGTGTTACTGTTATTGTTGCTGTTACCGGGAGTGCTGTGTTATTTATTCCGGAAAATGATGGTGTGTTACCTGTTCCACTTGCAGCAAGCCCGATTGATGGGTCTGAATTTGTCCAGCTGAAGGTAGCTCCCGGTGTGGTACTGGTAAAGTTTGAAGCGGCAATAGTTGCTGCATTACAAACTGTAATGTCGGCAGGAACTGCAACAACTGGAGTTGGATTTACTGTGATAGTATAAGTGCCTGGTATTCCCGGACAACCATTTGCTGTAGCTGTAATAGTTGCTGTTACTGGTAATGAGGTGTTATTTGTTGATGTAAATGAAGGTGCATTTCCTGAACCACTTGCAGCCAGACCAATAGAAGGATCAGAATTTATCCAGGCAAAAGTTACACCCGGTGTAGGACTGGTATAGGCAGAGGCAGCAACAGTAGCTCCATTACAAACCACAATGTCGGCAGGTAATGTAATCACTGGAGTAGGATTTGCAGTAATTGTATAAGTTGCAGGAAGTCCCGGACAGCCGTTTGCAGAAGGTGTTACAGTCACCGTAGCAGTTACAGGAATTGTAGTATTATTTGAAGCAGTGAACGAAGGAGCGCTTCCTGTGCCGCTTGCAGCAAGCCCGATTGATGGATCAGAATTTGTCCATGAAAAAGTAGTTCCGGGAGTGGTGCTTGTATAGACAGAAATAGCTACAGTGTTTGTATTGCAAACTGTGATGTTTGCAGGAACTACAACAACCGGAGTTGGATTAATTGTAATAGTATACGAAGCCGGTGTGCCCGGACAACCATTGGCAGAAGGCGTTACCGTTAGATTAGCAGTAACTGGCACGGCAGTATTGTTAATTCCCGTAAAAGAAGGAGTATTCCCAGTTCCGCTGGCAGCTAGCCCAATACTTGCATCTGAATTTGTCCACGCAAATGTGGTTCCTGGAGTTGTGCTTGTAAACGCAGAAGCCGCCACAGAAAGGCTATTACAAACTGTTATGTTTGCAGGAACCACAACAACAGGAGTTGGATTAACTGTGATTGTATAAGACACCGGTGCGCCCGGACAGCCATTGGCTGTTGGCGTTACAGTTACTGTTGCTGTAACAGGATTTGCAGAATTATTTGTTGCTGAAAAAGAAGCAGTGTTCCCTGTTCCGCTGACAGCAAGGCCAATAGTAGGATCAGAGTTCGTCCATGAAAATGTTGTTCCGGGAGTTGTACTTGTGAAAACACCTGCAGCAATTGTTGCACCATTACAAACAGTAATGTTTGCAGGTACTACCACCACTGGAATTGGATCCACAGTGATGGAATACGAAACCGGAGTTCCCGGACAGCCATTAGAAGAAGGTGTTACTGTAACAGTTGAAGTAACAGAACTAGAAGTATTATTTGTTCCTGTAAATGATGGAGTGTTTCCCGCACCGCTCGCAGCTAGACCAATCGTGGTGTTAGAGTTTGTCCATGTAAAAGTAGTTCCCGGAGTAGTGCTTGTAAAATTAGACGCTGCAATAGTTACCCCGCTGCAAACTGTAACATTTGCAGGAACTGCAACAACCGGAGTTGGATTTATTGTTATTGTATAAGAAGAAGGAGTCCCCGGGCAACCACTTGCTGTTGGCGTAACAGTTATTGTTGCAGTTACCGGAAGAGCGGTATTATTTACCCCTGTAAACGATGGAGTATTTCCTGAGCCGCTTGCTGCAAGCCCGATACTTGCATCAGAATTTGCCCATGAAAAAGTGGCTCCCGGAGTGGTGCTTGTAAAATTAGAAGCTGCAATAGTTACTCCATTACAAACTGTGTTATTTGCAGGAACAGTTACGTTTGGTCCGGGATTTACAGTAATGGTGTAAACAACCGGAGCTCCGGGACAGCCATTAGCAGTGGGCGTTACAGTAACAGTTGAAGTAACAGGAAGCGCAGTGTTATTTGTTCCGGAAAAAGAAGGAGTATTTCCGATTCCGCTGGCAGCAAGACCAATTGTGGCAATAGAGTTTGTCCAGGAAAAAGTTGCTCCGGGAGTTGTACTTGTAAAATTTGAAGTTGATATTGTTACTCCATTACAAACTGTAATATCTGGTGGTACTGCTGCAATTGGAGTTGGATTAACAGTTATGGTATAGGTGCCTGGTATACCCGGACAACCATTTGCAGTCACTGTTACAGTTGCGGTTATCGGAAGAGCGGTATTATTTACAGCGGTAAATAAGGGTGTGTTTCCTGAACCGCTTGCTGCCAGCCCAATTGAAGGATCAGAATTAGTCCACGCAAATATTACACCAGGAGTAGGGCTTGTAAAGGCCGATGCAACAACAGAACCGCCATTACAAACGACAACATCAGCCGGTAATGTAACCGCTGGTGTAGGGTCAACAGTAATGGTATAAGTTGAAGGAGTACCCGGACAACCGTTTGCAGAGGGCGTTACCGTCACTGTAGCAGTAATTGAAAGTGCAGTATTATTTACAGCAGTGAATGAAGGTGTATTACCTGTTCCACTTGCTGCAAGTCCGATAGAAGGATCAGAATTCACCCAAGCAAAGGTGGTTCCGGGAGTTGTACTTATATACGAAGAAACTGCAACTGTAAGGGTATTACACACCGTAATATTTGCAGGAACAACAACAACAGGTGTTGGATTTATTGTAATCGTATAAGATACTGGTGTACCGGGACAGCCACTGGCAGTAAGTGTTACAGTTACTGTTGCCGTTACAGGATTTGCTGCATTATTTGTCCCCGTAAAAGAAGGTGTATTACCTGTTCCACTGGCTGCAAGACCAATTGAAGGAGTTGAATTTGTCCATGCAAAGGTGGTTCCCGGAGTAGTGCTTGTAAATACACCGGCAGCAACAGTTGCTCCGTTGCAAACAGTAACATTTGCCGGAACCACAACAACCGGTGTTGGATTTATTGTAATC
>CANKAM010000101.1 GCA_947479755.1 Bacteroidota bacterium | reverse complement strand
CACCGGTAGCTTGCTGAAGTTCTAATTTTTTTTCATCATGTTTATTGTTTTTATTTGTTTAAAATTGTACAGGTAAACCTACAGTTGTTTTAGCACGATTGGAAAAAACTACCGAAGGTTTAGTGCAACAGCACCTACCCAAAAGGCGGGGTTTCGTGTTCCAAAGACAGTTTTGTGGTTAATCAAACATTAGTTTTTCAACTCAAGTTTTGTGGTAAAAGTCCCGCCCTTCGGGTAGCTGCAAACCGTTAAAGGTAACTCTTGGGCGACAGTGCGAACTCTTAATTTCTTAGCTTTAAACTACCGTTTTTCGCCCGACTTTACGACCTCACGGACTCGACTTTATTTTTCAAATCCCCCTGCGCATTTACACCCATTTGTCTTTGCCTTGCCAGCGCACAAGCCAACCCTAAAGGCAAAGCCAAAAGCGTGTAAATAATCCACCGCACAGTTTATCAGTCCAAAGAAATACTATACATTCGCAACGAAATGTTTAGGAATTTCATCGCCCTCTTACTTGTAACTCTTTTCCTCGTGCAGTCTTTCACCCGCACGTTTATTTACCTGAACTATCAGGCAAATAAAGACTACATCAGCAATGTGCTTTGCGAAAACAAAGCAAAAAAAGAAATGCACTGCGAAGGTAAATGCCACTTGAAAAAAGAATTGCAGGAAGAAGAAAAGAAAGAAAGCACACCGACTGGCAGCAGCAAACAAAAATTTGAAACCCAATTATTCAATTCCATAGATTTCCAAGAATTAGTTTTCACTTCAACTATATCGTATTCCCGTTTTTTCTACACTTCTTCACACTCTGAGGAACACCTTACTCCCGTTTTTCAGCCGCCAGCCCTGGCTTAATCCTATTACCTTTTATTGAAAGAAGCAATTACCAATGCTTCGCAATTTCAGTATTTAACTGTCTGGTTATATATGCCGTAAAGGCTTATGCACTCAGGCAACTTAAGTACTACATACACTTATCTATTTAATTTAAAAATCATTTAATAATGAAAACACATAAACATATTTTATCGCTTACTATTATTGCTCTGCTACTTTTTTCTTACAATTCACTTTTTGCCCACTACGGTGCCAGAGGCTTGCTCGGAGGTTCGCTTCATGTGGGAATAGAATACAACGGAATAGTCTACTTTGGAAGTGAAGATGCCGGAGTATTTGAAAGCACTAATACACAACTTACAGGCTGGCGCTTGCGTGCTGTAGGTTTAAAAAGCGGAAAAATTACCGCTCTTGCTCACAGCGGAACTGAACTTTATGCTGCTACTGCCGACAGCGGTATTTATATTTTCAACGGCTTTGCAGGTAGCGACCGCTTTTGGAATGAACGCAACAACGGATTAGGAACTTTAAACATTCTATCGCTGTTAGCTGTCAATTCCACAACCCTTTATGCAGGAACAGAGGCAGACGGTTTATACAAAACTACTGATCAGGGATTAAACTGGACTGCCGTAAACAGCAATTTACTAAACGGAGAAAGTATCACAGCTCTTTTAATAGGCGGCAACCGCTTATTTGCTTTAGTAGCAGATGGCAGTGTAGTTGTTTCGGATGATAATGGTACAACCTGGACAAGCTTGAATGATGTAAACACATTAAACGTATTAGAAAGCAATTATTTCAGTTACAATGCAAGCACTGATGAGTTGCTTGTATCCAATGCAAACGGACTGTTTGTTCTTGCATCGGCAAGCACTACCAATAGTCCTGTATACACTGCAGCATCAACCGGTTTACCAAACCCTATTCACATTCACAGCGTAACCAATAACGGAACCAACTGGTATGTAGCTTCGCATGATGGCGTGTTCTTTACTGCTGCTGCATCCATCAACTGGGCTGCTGCAAATACAGGTTTAACTACCGATAACGTTGGTGTTGTAGTTGCCGTTGGTGACACCATTGTTGCAGGAACTAATAAAAAAGGTGTGTTTAAATCAAATGCAGCTACCATCAACTGGTCTGCTTTTAATACCGGCATGACAAACATTGAAACCTACTCTGTTGTTGGTATTGGCGACAGCATTGTGGTGGCTGCAACTGAATATGGCGTTACCGTAAGCACGCTGGTGGGCAACAGCCCGGTAATTTCAAACAACGGGCTTACCGACAGCTTAAATGTAAACGATGTGGAAGCCGGACAAAACCTGCTTTTTACCGTCACGAAAAATGATGGAGTATTTGTCAGTTCCAATTTGGGAGCAAACTGGACCACACGCAACGGGGGATTAACCAATCTGAATATCGTAAAAGTAATTTACGGCAATGACAGGGTGTATATTATTGATAACGATGGAAAATTATTCCAGTGCGATTTGAACGGTACAACATGGACAGATGCAAATGCAGGTTTGCCGCTAAATACCGTAGTTACTTCACTTGCCTTTTCAGCTAATAACCTTGCAATTGGAACATTAGGAAACGGTGTGTATGTAAAAAGCCGAGATGCTTCTTCATGGACAGTTTTCAGCAACGGACTTAGCAACCTTGATGTAACAGGCGTTGCCGTTTCTGACGGAAAACTGTTTGCAGGAACCGATGGTTCGGGCGTGTTTGTTACCGATGCAGGTGCTGACGCATGGACTTCCACTTCTACCATTACTTCTGACCATTTTGCTTATGTGCCCGGCTACCCCAACAGCATCCAGTATCTTACAGCAATTAAAGGTTATGTAGTAGCAAGTTTCCACGGAGGTTTGGTTTCTACCGATGACAACGGTGTAACCTGGAATGAAACCGGAACTCAATTTAATCTTCCGAGCTATTCAGATTATAATAAAATCAGCTTTACCGAATTAAGAATTCTGGTAACAACTGATGCTAACAGCATTCAAACCAACGGTATTAGTGAACTTCCTCTGAACGATACCATTCTTGTTGCAAACGATCCGGTTGTTACTGCTCCCGCAGGAGGAATTACAAGCTACCATACAGTTACCAGCAACATTAAATGGGCAATAAGTTCGTCTGAAAACTGGGTAACACTCAGCGCTGATTCAGGCTTGTGGAACCAGAATATTTCATTGGTGATTGCGCCAAACTTAGGAACAGCACGCACAGCTATTGTTACCTTAACCCGTGGCACATACTCAGCAACCATTACCATTAATCAGGATGGAACGGTTGGAATGGATGAAGAAAATACTGTAAATGAGATACAACTATATCCTAATCCAAACAACGGGACTTTTACACTTGATGCTAATGGTCATAACCTGAATTCCATTTCTGTTTTTGACATGAGCGGCAAATTGCTTTATGCCGTTGCAAATCCTCAACAAAAACAATTTGCGCTGAACCTTGCATCAGGAATTTATGTGATGGAAGCAGTAACGGAGAATAGAATAGTAAGACAAAAATTAGTTATTAAATAATAAACCATAATGCGGGTGCGCTCTTAAACGCACCCGCATTATTAAATTCAGAAAATGAAAACACGTTTTCTTACCATCGGCATAATTGCCTCTGCTGCTTTACTGCTTTCGTTCAGTAACAGCGGAGTAAAATCAAATGGCGCACCCGCAGGAAGCACCGGAGCACCCGATGAGCAAACCTGCGCAAAATCGGGATGTCATTCAGATGCAGCACTCAATTCAGGGCAAGCATTACTATCGCTTGATTTTGATGAAACTACTGCCGAATATGAACCCGGCAAAACTTATAACATCACCGTTTCACTTGCTCAAAACGGGATAAACCGCTTTGGATATCAAATGCTCGCATTGCGCAATTCCGACAATACCAATACAGGTGAGTTTATTGTTACAGACAGCACACGCACACAAATTTTTGAAGGCTACAATCTGTTTGCCGACCGTTATTACATGACATACAAATATGCAGGAACAGAACCTTACGGCACCGGTCTTGGCTTATGGAACTTTCAATGGACAGCACCTGCAACAGATGAAGGAGCTATTACTCTTTACCTTGCCGCAGTTGCTGCAAACAATGACGGAACCGATGTGGGCGACACCGTTTATACTAACAGCCTGACTTTGCAACCGAAAGCAACAGGAATACATACTATTGCTGAAAACATTTTTTTTGTTTTCCCTAACCCTTCTCAAGACTTCATTTACATTGAAGGAAATAAGGGTGATAGCGAAGTGAAATTTATTTCCATTAACGGAATAACCGTTTATCACTCTCATCTCTCATCAGCAAAAGAAAGAGTGGATGTTTCCATGCTTGAAAGCGGTATTTATTTCATTGAGATAATCAATAACAACACGATTTACAGAAACAAAATCTTCATAAACTGAAATCATGTTTATAAAAAATAGTTTACTCATAGCCCTTGCCGCTGCGGTATTCATCGTATTCGCTTCATTAACCCGTGTGCCACAACCCAAACCTAAAAGTGCCGGACCACCGGCATGTTATGCAGGAAATCCGCCTGCAAGTTTCACCTGCGCCACAGGTGGTTGCCACGATAATTTTGCGCTCAACAGCGGAACAGCAAACTTAACATTAGACTTGGGAGGTGCTGATACCGGCTATGTTCCGGGTAATACTTACATCATTACCATTTCAATTGAAAAACAGGGAATGGTAAGGGCTGGCTTCCAGTCAATCGCCTTACTTGACAGCAATAATGCACTAAGTCCGGGCATTGTTACACTAACAGAAACTTTACGCACACAACAGGTTGACAGCGTTCACCAGCACAACGGTGCCTGCCCTGTTGTTCAGCGCGTGTGGGTTGAGCATACTTACAACGGAACAGATGTTATATCAGCGGGTGTAAATACCTGGCAGTATCAGTGGCAGGCTCCCGCAACGAATATGGGCTCTATTACTTTTTATGCTGCATCGCTGGAAGCCAACAATGACGGTGAAGAATCAGGAGATTATGCATATACCACTCAAAAAACAATAGCAGCAATTATACCAGACACAACCGACAGCACAAATTCTATTTCAGAAAATGAATTGGCACTTAAATTCTCAGTATTTCCAAATCCTGCTTATGAAATTCTTACATTAGAAACGCTGCTGACACTAAAAACATACTACACCATTTACGACCTCACGGGTAGTATAAATCAAACAGGAAATTTTGTGCACAGAAAAGAAATTGATGTAAGTGAACTACCGCAAGGTGTTTATTTAATCAGGATGGAAACAGCGCAGGGCAGTTTTAGCAGAAAGTTTGTGCGAATAAATTTGTGATTTTTCCCAGAGGACTTTAGACTTTTCTGACAGTTGTTTACGCTTTTCTGACAGGGCTTTAGACTTTTCGCAGAGGGGTTCAGGCTTTTCTGACAGGGTTCGACTATTGACACCCCACACACAAAAAACAAACACACTTGCAAGTCGCGCCAGCCTTCAGCACGACCAAAACTCGCAAGTAAGTTTGTTTTTTCTCCGACCCCACCCGTGCCTTGACCAACCGACTCTTTCGCCCAGCCGACAGCAGAGCTACCTAACAACTAAGGCTTCGTTGTGTGCGAAGCACACGCAATGAAGCCTCTGTTGCACGGAACCTTCGGTAGTTTTTTATATTATGGGTAAAGCGTTAAAAACCGGGGCGGTTTTTAGTTCAGTAAGTTCAGTAAGCTCGTTTGCGCAAGT
>CANKAM010000100.1 GCA_947479755.1 Bacteroidota bacterium | reverse complement strand
TGAACTAAGTGTTACTTGATTTTAAATTTAATTATTAATCAGTTGGCTATCGTAAAAACGGCTTACGAGTCGGATAGTTGGCGCAACACTTAGAAAACATGAAATCACGTGAAGAAAACAAATACAGCATGTATCTTGCTGTGAAAAAATTACTCATCACTAACACTGCAATCTGGACTGCTATACTGGGGTTTGCCTCGGTTGTGGCTTTGTTCTTTGCCAAGCTGCTGCTGCTGAAAGCAACGGATAACAAGCGGACCAAGAAAACAAAAGGTATAACAACGGACAAGAAGAATAAAAAGGTGCAGTTGATTGATGGTATTATGGCTGTGGCGGGTGCTATTAAATCATTTGCGAATGATATTAATGATCAGGATTTATTTCAGACGGTGAACTTTAGCCGCAGCGAACTGGAAACGATGGGCGATACTATACTGGAGGAGAAGGCAACGGTGGTATTTGAGGTTGCAACGCTGCATGCTGCTGATATAGTGCCAAAGGGTATTGACGCAGCTGCGCTTGTAAATTTTAACACGCTAATTGTTGAATACGGAAATCTGGTTCAGGCACCGCGCAATGCCATCAGTAATAAAAAGACTGCGGGTGTAGCGCTGAAAAATTTGTTCGGCAGTATTGATGATTTGCTGACCAATAATCTTGACCAACTGATGCAGCAGTTTAAAATTACGCAGCCGGAATTTTACGGTGATTATTTTAATAACCGTAAGATACTGGATTTAGGAACGCATCATACACGCCTTAGCGGTGTGATAACTGACAGCGAGGGTAATCCGATTTATCAGGCGGTTGTGAGAGCGCAGGAGGCTGATTTAACAGTAGAAACGGATTTAGAGGGTGAGTATATTTTTATACCTTTTACAGCGGGGATATTTACTATTACTGTTGAGAAGGAAGGGTTTCAAACGATTACTCAGGAGTTGGTAGAAGTTGGTGCGGGTGAGCATGTGGAGCTTGATTTTGTGATGCAGCGGGAGGTAGTTATTGTAACTATTAACGGAGGACAGGTGGTGAATATTTTTGGTCCGAGTGAGCCCAGATGGGTGGCCGGTGTGACTGTGAAGATTAAAAACATCACTGAGGGTCCAAGTATAGGAGGCGGACATTTTTATCCTGCTGACAGTGCGGTTGAAGGCTGGAATGGAATGGGAACACCGATATTGCCCGGGCATGAGGTGATACATACTGTTACTGTTGCAGAGTTTAAGGCTTTTATGAACGGGTTTGTGCAGGGGCCGAATGTGCAGGTGTTTGAGATTACGATTTTGTGACCTCATCCGCCCTTCGGGCACCTTCTCCTTGAAAAAAGGAGAAGGGAAGCGGAAGATAGTTTTTTAAGGAGGGGGAAGGCAAGAAAAGAAAAAGCCACGCAAAACTGCGTGGCTTTTTCTTTTCTGAATAATAAAACCTCTTAATGGCTTTCTTCCTCTCCCGGAGCCATTGGCTCGGTTTGCGGAGTAAAGTCACCCGCTTTGCCGGGTTTGTTATAGTCATAAGGCCAACGGTGTACTTCCGGTATTTTACCCGGCCAGTTACCGTGCATGTGTTTCATAGGCGCTGTCCATTCCAGCGTAGTGCTGCCCCAAGGATTTTGAGGAGCTTTAGTTCCGCGGAAAATGCTGTAGAAGAAATTAAAGAAGAAGAAAAACTGCGCAATTGCGCCAAGGAAGGCAAACATACTGATCATCTGGTTGATGTCCGTAAACTGGTCAAACAACGGGAAGTTCGTGTTCTCATAATACCTGCGGGGAATACCTGCCAAACCTAAGAAGTGCATCGGGAAAAACACGCCATACATAGAAGTGATGGTAAGCCAGAAGTGAACATAACCCAAATTCTTGTTCAGCATTTTACCATACATACGCGGAAACCAGTGATAAACACCGGCAAACATCCCGAAGATAGCAGAAGCACCCATTACAATGTGGAAGTGGGCAACCACAAAATACGTATCGTGCAGGTTAATGTCCAGCGCTGCATCGGCAAGAATAATACCTGTTAATCCTCCCGTGATGAAAGTAGAAACCATCCCGATTGCAAACAGCATGGCAGGAGTAAAGACAATGTTCCCTTTCCACAGCGTAGCTAAGTAGTTAAATACTTTAACTGCCGAAGGAATGGCAACCAATATAGTTGTGAATACGAATACCGAACCTAAGAAAGGATTCATACCTGTAATATACATATGGTGACCCCACACTATAAACGAAAGGAAGGCAATTGCAAGAATAGACCCAATCATCGCTTTGTAACCAAAGATAGGTTTGCGTGAGTTGGTGGCAATAATTTCGGAGTTGATACCCAATGCAGGCAACAGAATAATGTAAACCTCAGGGTGTCCAAGAAACCAGAACAAGTGTTGGAACAGAATAGGACTTCCTCCTGTATGCTCCAAAGCCATACCACCGATATTGATATCGCTCAGGTAAAAGCTGGTACCAAAGCTGCGGTCAAAAATCAAGAGTAATGCAGCAGCAAAAAGAACAGGAAAAGAAAGAACCCCAAGAATAGCAGTAACCAAAAACGCCCAGATAGTAAGCGGTAGTCTGGTCATGGCCATCCCTTTTGTACGCAGGTTAACAACCGTAACAATGTAGTTCAAACCACCCAACAATGCAGATACAATGAATAAAGACATACTTACCAACCAAAGCGTCATACCCATTCCCGAGCCCGGCATAGCCTGAGGCAAAGCGCTCAGCGGAGGATAAACCGTCCAACCAGCAGAAGCAGGTCCGCCTGTAACAAACAGCGATGCAATCATTACCACACTTGAAACAAAGAAGAACCAGTACGAAAGCATGTTCAGAAAGCCCGAAGCCATATCCCGCGCCCCAATCTGAAAAGGAATAAGCAGGTTACTGAACGTTCCGCTCAGTCCGCCTGTCAATACAAAGAACACAAGGATGGTACCGTGAATAGTAACCAATGCAAGGTACATATCAGGAGTCATTACTCCGCCCGGAGCCCATCTGCCCAGAAATGTTTCCAGGATAGGGAAGCTTTGTCCAGGCCATCCCAATTGAAGGCGGAAGAAAGTGGACATAAACATGGCAACAGTACCCATGATGATAGCAGTTATCAAAAACTGCTTCGAGATCATTTTATGATCCTGACTGAACACATACTTTTCTATAAAAGATTCTTCGTGGTGATGCCCGTGATCGTGGCTGTGGTCGTGAGGTGCGTGAGTATCGTGTGACATGTTCAGATAGTGTTTTCTTCTGTTAAATTCTATAATTAGTGTTTCGAAGCGTCAGCAGTAACGGCATGAACCTTTGCGCTGTCGGCAGGTGCAGCAAGCGAGTCTGTCTTTACTTCAACCGGAGCAGCAGCAGCTTTGCGGTCTTCAGCTATAGTTTTTTGGCTTCCCAACCATTGACGGAATGATGTTTCGTCTTCAACAATAATGTTCATCTGCATGTTAAAGTGCGATGCACCACAGATTTTGTTGCACAAAAGAATGTAGTCAAACTTATCGTTTGCGGTTTCAACTCTCATCTCTTCCGTTGTTTTAATCGGCTTGAAGTGAAAGGATGTCGTCATACCCGGAACGCAGTTCATCTGGGCGCGGAAGTGAGGCATGTAAGCACTGTGAATTACATCACGCGAATGAAATTTGAAGATTACTTCTTTACCTACAGGCAGGTGAAACTCATTACGAACTAAAATATCGTCTAATGATTGAGGATCGGTGAAATCAATACCCAATGGATTGCTTCCATCAATTGCACGGAAACTAGCTTTTCCTAATTGGTTGTCATCACCGGCATAACGGGCTGTCCAGTCAAACTGTTTTGCATACAATTCTATAACCATAACATCATCCTGCACCGGTGCTACAATCTGGTTCCATTTGCTGATACCATAAACAATGATAGTAGAAAGAACTACAGCAGGAATAAATGTCCAGATTAACTCCAGTTTGGTGCTGTGTACAAAAAACACAGGCTTGTGTTCTTTCTTAAAATAGTATTTAGCTGCAAAAAAGACAAGCAGACCGTGCGTAATAAAAAAAGCAACTCCAAGAATAGCCCAATTAAATCTGAAAAGAGTGTCAATCGCAACTCCGTGTTCCGAAGCAGCAGCAGGCAACATTTTGTCGTTCATGGCATAAGACATATAAAACACCATGAAAATAAATGCTGAACCTAAAATCAGCAATATCAGTGAATGGGTTTTATTATCGCTGGTAGTAACAGCGTTTACATCTGAGCCACGCAGCTCTGACGACAATTCAAATATTCTGATGATACGTCCGAACGTTATTAAGCCGAGAACGATTACAAGAAAGGTGAGAAAACTAATCATGTTGAATGTTTAAAGTCTAAAGTTTAATGTTTTCTTAAAAAAGCCTGATTACTAAATATGATGGTGCGCTGATTCGTCCACAAACGGATGGTTCTTTGCAACCAGTGATGCTTTGGTAAGCGCATTCAGTGTTACATAACCAAACAATCCTGCAAATCCAACAAACATTCCTATCTCCAGCAAACCGATTCCATAGTTAGCTTTTACAGTGCCCGGCATAATCATCAGGTACACATCTAACCAGTGTCCGCAAATAATGGCAACACCTGCTACCATCAGGAAGCTAATGTTACGTTTTGCATCTCTGGACATCAGCACAAGGAAAGGGAAAATGAAATTGATAACCAGATTAGCTACCCAAAGCACTTTGTAATTCTCCCATCTGTCCTGAAAGTAAGTTACCTCCTCAGGAATGTTAGCGTACCAGATTAGTAAGAACTGTGAAGTCCACAGGTAGGTCCAGAATACGCTTACTCCAAACATGAATTTACCTAAGTCATGAAAGTGGTTCTCGTTGATGTGTTGAAAATATCCGTTGCGTTTCAGGTGAATACTGATTAGAGTAATCATGGTTAATCCTGTTACAAACATTCCTGCAAATACGTACCAGCCAAACAGTGTGCTAAACCAGTGTGGGTCAACCGACATTACCCAATCCCAAGCCATTGTAGAAGAAGTTACCGCAAAGAAAACCAGAAACCATCCTGCAGCGTTCATATTCTTTCTGTGTTTCACTTCATCGCCCTGCAAATCTTCAGCAAGTGAACGTTTGCGGAAAAACCAGGTGAAGAAAATCCAGATTGCTAAGTAAATAATAGAACGGGCAAAAAAGAAAGGTTTGTTAAGGTAGCCTGATTTACCTGCAATTATTTCATCAAAGTGTGGGTTTGCAATACTATCTGTTGCTGCAGCTTTTTCATAATTTGCAGCATACAAATCGTGCTCAGGTCCAACAGGGAATTTTGCCTCACTAACATAGTGATCAGCAGCAGGTGTAGCTTCAGCATGAGGAGCATCGTGTCCATGACCTTCCGCAGCAGGTGCAGCATCGTGATGTTCTGCATGAGTTGCGTGGTGTTGTAATCCTTCTTCGTACGTGCGTAAATCCTGAACGGTAGTTTTTTCTGTTACCAGATAATCATCCATCCAGTGGTAAATGTGGTTAACGTGAAAAGCTGAACCTGCCAAAACAATCAAAATTACAAGTCCACCAATAGGCAGGTATTGCCCCATTGCTTCAGGAACTCTTTTAACACCGGCACTCCAACCTGCTTCTGAAGCATATTGAATGGCCACAAACAATGTTCCTGCCAGTGCTATAAAGGTAAAGAATAAACCATTTACCAGCAGGTTAGCCCAAATCCTTTGTCCTTCAATTCCGGCAACAAAAGCGTAGATAAGACCTACAACTCCTAAACCCATCATTCCGAAGAGTATGTTTCTGGTATTTTTTGTCAGCGTGTAATTCATCGTGAACTATTTATTTTTTTACTGTAGAGTAGATTTTACTGTTTTTGCAAAGTCTGAACGTAGTGTGTTATTTTCCATCTTTCTTCTTTGTTCAGTTGCGAAGCATGTGGACCCATCATA
>CANKAM010000099.1 GCA_947479755.1 Bacteroidota bacterium | reverse complement strand
TCAAATCTTAATACCTTAAATCCGGCTTCTTTCAGTTTTTTATCTCTTGAAATATCTTTATCCTGTTGATCAGGATTGTTATGAACTTCGCCATCCAGTTCAATAACAAGATGCTCTTCCGGACAATAAAAATCAACTACAAAATCATCTATGCTATGTTGCCTCCTGAACTTTCGGCCTTCCAGCTGACTGTTTTTAAGCAACGACCAAAGTGCTGCTTCAGCCGGAGTGAGGTGATGGCGTAAATGCTTGCGAATAGGTTTTAAATAAACAAGATTGTGTTTTGGTTTTTCATTCATCATGCTAAAATAAAAAAAACAATTTACAATCTGAAACCCTTCCGCCCTTCGGGCACCTTCCCTTGCAAAGGGAAGGAACTTGCAGCCTATACACCCGCGCTGAATGATAGGCAGTGCTTACGGCAGTTTATGAGTTAGGTAGTTACCGCTCCCCTCCTAACAAAGGAGGGGTGTCCGCCCAAGCGGACGGGGTGGTTTTAAAATAATTCAAAAACCCTTCCGCCCTTTGGGCACCTTCCCTTGCAAAGGGAAGGAACTTGCAGCCGCGTTGAAAAAAAACAATCGTTAATGTATATAGGTAGTTTTTATGCTGGGCGGACGTGGTGGTTTATAGCTTATCTTTAAAACAAACTTTTAGTAATCAAACAAACCCTGCATCACCACCGCCACCTTTTCAGCCGATGGAATCATGGTTTGTTCCAGAACAGAGTTTAGCGGAATAGCCGGTAAATTTTCAGAGCCTATTACTTCAACAGGGGCGTCTAAATATTCAAAACAGGTTTTGGAAATGCGTCCTGCAATGCTTTGCGCAAATGAATTATTTACGGGTTCTTCGGTTACTACCAGACACTTTCCGTGTTTTTTCACCGAGGCATAAATGGTTTCTTCATCCAATGGATTCAGGGTGCGCAGGTCAATTACTTCTACTTTGCCCGGAAAATTTTTAGCGGCATTCTTTGCCCAGTAAACACCCATTCCGTAAGTGATTACGGTAATGGTATTTCCGTTAGCCAGTTCTTCTGCTGATGCTTCTAATGCAATGCGTGCCTTGCCAAAAGGAATTATATAATCCTCATCGGGTTCAATGGTTTTTGCCTCTTCTGTTCCTTTTATTTTACTCCAGTATAAACCTTTGTGTTCTAAAATAACCACAGGATTTGGGTCGTAATAAGCTGCCTTCAATAAACCTTTTAAATCTGCACCGGTAGATGGGTACGCAATTTTTATTCCTTTGATATTGGTCAGCACAGATTCAACGCTGGATGAGTGGTAAGGACCGCCACTTCCGTATGCACCAATAGGTACACGGATAATACAACTCACGGGCCATTTGCCATTGCTTAAATAGCATGAGCGGCTTACTTCGGTAAACAATTGATTTAAGCCCGGCCAGATATAATCTGCAAACTGAACTTCAACAATGGGTTTACAACCTGCGGCACTCATACCAACGGTGCTGCCTATTATAAATGCTTCCTGAATAGGAGTATTAAACACTCTGTTATCTCCAAACTGCTGTGCCAGTGTTGCCGCTTCACGAAACACTCCGCCTAATCTTCCTCCAACATCTTGTCCATATAATAAACACTCGGGATGTTTTGCCATCAGTTCGCGGATAGCAAACAAAGCGGAGTCAACCATAACGGTGGGTTGTTTACCTGCGGGTGCGCGTTCACCTTTTTCTTCGGTAATTGGAGTAGGGGCAAACTCGTGTAAAAATAAATCCGATGGCTGCGGGTCTTCTGCCTGCAGCGCATTTTCATAATCTGTTTCTACTATCTGCTGTGCGGTTTTATTCAGTTCGTCCAGTTCATTTTCCGAAACACCAATCTCTGTCAGCTGCTTTCTGTATTTTGGAAAAGGGTCGCGTGTTGTATGTTTTGCCAGGTCTTCTTCACTGCGGTAAAACTCCATGCGCACCCCTGAGGTATGGTGGTTGAGCAGCGGAACTTTTGCATGAATCATAAACGGTCTGCGCTCTTTGCGCATAAGTTCTATCACTTCCGCAACGGTTTTATAACACTCTATAAAATCAGTGCCGTCAATGCTTCGTACTTCCAGTCCTTTAAACCCGCGGGCATACTCGGTAGCATCCATGGCGCGTATTTCTTTTGCCGTTGCCGAAATATCCCATTCATTGTCCTGCACAAGGTAAAGGATAGGCAGTTTTTTAAGCACCGCCATCTGAAAAGCTTCGGCTACTTCGCCTTCGGTAATGGAGGCATCGCCAAGCGAGCAAACGGAGATTGGTTTTTCTGAATTTTTTTGCTGGTCGGGATTTGTAATCCCGACTAATTCCTGATACTGTAAACCCATTGCCACACCTGTTGCAGGAATAGCCTGCATTCCTGTTGCTGAGCTCTGGTGCGGTATCTTAGGCATATCATCACGCTTCAGACTTGGGTGTGAGTAATAGGTTCTTCCTCCTGAAAAAGGGTCATCACGCTTTGCCATCAATTGAAGCATTAACTCATAAGGCGTTATGCCAATGGCTAACAACATAGAATCATCGCGGTAATAAGGCGCAACAAAATCCTGAGGCAATAATTGTAAACCTAATGCAAGTTGAATAGCTTCATGTCCGCGCGAAGTTGCGTGCACATATTTTGAAGTTACTTTAGAATTCTTTTCGTAAATATCTGACATCGCACGGGCCGTGCACATCAGTTGCCACGCCTTTAGCAGCGTGTTTCCCGGCAAAACAGAACCGGTTTTCTTTTTCTCCGTTACGATTGCAGCCATACCTTATTTGGTTAGGTAATTTATACCGCAATATACGAATAATTCAAAATATTGTTCTTTCAACAAACTTATTCGACAAATAATATATCGTGAAAGACGAGTATTGGAATATAACAGTTGGTTTGAAGAGTAAATCCAATTAATTAACGGCCTCCTGCTTTAAACTTACTGATAGCCTCGCGTGTAAAATCTGAAAGCACCAGTCTTCCGCTGATGGCTGCTCTTTCGGCAAGAAGTGTATCCCAGTTCTCAGTTCCTTTCCAGGCTACTTTCTTTAACTCTGCCATAGCATCGGGGCTGCTGAATGAAAGGGTCATAGCCAGCAGTTTTACCGCTTCATCCATTTCTTCGGTGGTTGAAAATACTTCAGCATACAGACCTTTTTCCTTTGCCCATGCAGCACTTTCCCACTTGGTGGCATTGATGGAAAGCTGCACAAAGGCTGAGGTTCCAACCTTGCGCTCTACCGCAGGACCAACCACAAAAGGACCAATACCCACTGCCAGTTCACTCAGCTTTACTGATGCAGAATCCAATGCAAACGTATAATCAGCAGCAGAGGCAATGCCTACGCCACCGCCCACTGCTTTACCCTGCACCCGTGCAATTACAAACTTGGGGGCTTTGCGTATAGCATTGATAACAGCTGCAAAACCTGAGAAAAAATAGTTGCCTGTTTCGGTGTCTTTAATGGAAATTAATTCGTCAAATGATGCACCGGCACAAAAGGCTTTTTCGCCCAGACTTTTTAATACAATCACTTTTGCATCGGTGTTATTTCCCGCAGTGGTAATTTCTTCGGCAAGCTGACGAAGTAAAACACCCGGCAAGGAGTTGCTTTGCGGATGAAAAAAGCTGATGGTTGCTATTCCGTTTTCGGTTGCTGTGCTTACGTTTCCTTGTTCTGATGACATAATTAAGATGGATTATTTATCGGATAAAAGTAGAACATATTTTTTATGATTATAGCAACATCTTTTTCTTTGAAAACCTTTTGTCTAATCCTTTGATTATATAATGAAAAAATACTTATGTTCGCCTCACTATCAATTTAAAATATCAATTTAAAACCTTAAAATGAAAAAAATTTTACTATCAGTTCTGGCGCTTTGCTCATTCGGGCAACTGTTTGCACAGGATAACACTACGGGAGTTATTACTTCTTCTGAATTTCACATCACCCGCCCGCTGAGTGAAATTTTTAAAGAAAACCCGGTTGATGAAAACAAGGTTTATACAGAGAAAGAATCCTCTGACCGCCAGCACCGTGTGCCGGCAGAGTTTCCTTTTACAGTAGCAGACGGACCACAGTACGGCAATGATGATAAAACCATTCAAAGCAGAATGGGTGATGTGCCTGCACAGCCAACCAGAGCTAACGTTGCAGGACAAACGGCTAGCGGTTTCCGCCCTTTTGACCCATCAGGTGCAGTAGGACCTAATCACTACATTCAAATGATTAATTCTACTACATTTAAAGTGTACGATAAATCAACTATGTCGGTGTTGCTTACTGCTACACTTGGTAGCTTGTGGTCTCCGGCTACAGGTAATTCAGGTGACCCTATTGTAATGTATGACAAAGCTGCAGACCGTTGGTTTCTTGCACAATTCGGAACAAGCACCGATAAGAAAATATACATTGCTGTTTCTACTACCAACAATCCTACAGGTTCATATTACACCTACACCTATGTATCTCCTGCATTCCCTGACTATTTAAAATTCAGCGTTTGGTCAAATGGATATTACATGACCTCAAACCAAAGTCAGCAACGTGTATTTTCTTTTGAAAGAGATGCCATGCTTGCAGGTACTCCCGGAGCACGCGCTTTGTATGTAAACTATTCACCACCAAAAGCAGGCTTTTTTGTTCCGCTGCCCGGTGATGCTGCAGACGGTGTTTTACCTGCTCCCGGAACTCCATGTCCTATCTTCTCTTATTCTGATAACGGATGGGGTACAGGCTATTCAGATGCTGTAAATATTTACAACATGGCCGTTACCTGGGGAACAACTCCAACAGCTTCTATTACCTTAGCTGCCAATGTTGCTACTGCTGCTTTTGATGCTTCCTACAATTCAAGCTGGAACGATGTTTCACAACCCGGAACTACTCAAAAATTAGATGGTATCGGTGGCGTTTGCATGTACCGTGCACAGTGGAAAAGCTGGAGCGGATACAATACCATTGTATTGAACTGGGCTGTTAAAATCAACACTACAACGCGCAGTATTAAATGGGCTGAATTACGCCAGAATCAATCAACAGGAGTTTGGAGTATGTATCAGGAAGGTATTTATGCTCCTGATGCTGATACCCGTTGGATGGGCTCTATGGCTATGGACAACAATGGTTCTATCGGAATAAGCTATATCAAATCTAATGCATCATCTGTTTATCCCGGTCTGTATTACACAGGCAGAAGAACTTGTGATCCGCTGGGCACAATGCCTGTTACGGAAGCACTTGTTATTGCAGGTACAGGTTCACAAACAGGTATGAATAGAGTAGGGGATTATTCTCAAACTGTTCTTGACCCCGATGGTGTTACGTTCTGGAGCACCAGTGAATACATGGGCGGAACAACAGGTTCAAGCGCTGCAAGAACACGAATATTCTCTTATCAGATTTCGCCTTGCGTGGTAAATACCAATGCAGGAGTTAGCATTGCACTTACAAGTGGAACTAATCCTACTTGCACAGGTTCATCCGTTACATTTACGGCTACACCAACCAATGGCGGAACAGCTCCTGTTTACCAATGGTTAGTTGACGGAGTAAATGATGGTACTAATTCGCCAACATTTACTACTTCTTCTTTAACAAGTGGACAGGTTGTTAGCTGTGTAATGACATCTAATCTTCCGGGTGTAACAGGTAATCCTGCAACATCAAATACTATTACAATGACAGTAAATTCAGCAGTAACACCAAGTGTTGCTATTGCCATTTCTTCAGGAACTAATCCAACTACTTCAGGCTCTTCTGTAACATTTACAGCAACTCCTGTTAATGGCGGAACAACTCCTTCTTATCAGTGGAAAGTTAACGCAACAAATGTTGGAACAAACTCAGCAAGCTATACTACCACAGCGTTAATAAACGGTGATGTGGTAAGTTGTGTGTTAACATCTTCTTCTTCATGCGCAAGCCCTGCAACTGCTACCAGCAACACCATTACCATGTCGGTAACAGGCCCTGTAGCTTATTGCAGTGCATCTTCCAGCAGTACCAGCAGACAGTACATTAAAAAAGTTGTTATTGGAACTATCAGTAACAGCACAGGAGCAACTACGTATTCAAATTATACTTCACTGTCAACAACTGTTTCTGTTGGTGTTGCTAAATCAATTACTGTTACCAGAGGCAGAAATACTTCTACTAATAAAGTGGTTATTTTTTGCGACTGGAATAACAACGGTGTATTTACTGATGCCGGTGAAACTGTTTATACTTCTGCTGCCGGTTCAGGTCCGTTTACTACAAGCATTACAGCGCCCGTATCTGCTATATCAGGTTCAGTAAGAATGAGAATC
>CANKAM010000098.1 GCA_947479755.1 Bacteroidota bacterium | reverse complement strand
CTAATTCATTAGGATCTGAGGGATTTACTTTTGCAGACACTTTTTTCTTCATGCTCAATTGTATTATTCGGGGTTTAAAGTATAAATAAATGTAAAGCAAATATTAAGTTTTCGACTGAACTTAATTGCTAAACGACAGAGTTGAACTAAAAAGGTTTTGGTTAGATTTGCCCCATCATGTCAGAAGAGATTGAATATAGCTTTAATCCCAAAATAGTAAGCAACGCTGCAAGGCTTTACCTGCCTGTACTTGAAAAGTATCACCGTGCAAAATTTCTGGGGCTAGAAAATATTCCGCAAAAACCTTTTCTGGGTGTGGGCAATCATTCGGGTATGCATTTTATGCCCGAGTCGTTATTGTGGATTACAAAGTATCACAGCATGGATAACGAGGTGCATATGGTTACGTTGATTCATAACCTTGCCAACAAACTGGGCAAGATGATTAAACTGCCGCTCTCTGATTTTGGATTAATAGAAGCTAATCCTGATAAAGCCTTACATGCATTGAAATCCGGTTTTGCAGCTACGGTTTATCCCGGCAGCGACCGCGATAATTCAAAACCATTTTCTGAGCGTAATAAAATTGATTTTTTTGAACACACCGGTTATGTAAAGCTTGCATTAAAAGCACAGGTGCCCATTGTTCCGGTTGTTGGTATTGGTGGCGCTGAAACTGTTTTTGTGCTTTCGTCAGGAGATAAAATTGCAGAAGCTACCGGATTGAAAAAGTTTTTAAAATTACATACCTGGCCTGTTTACTGGTCGTTTCCGGGTGGCTGGCATGTAGGGCATTTGCCTTATTTTTCGCTACCCCTGCCCTCACAGATTACCATCAGTTTGCTGCCACCCTACTCTGTTGATGAATACACTCCTGAAGATGCAGAAAATCCGGATATTGTTCAGAAAATAAATCTGGAAATCATCATCATGATGCAGGAAGAAATGAATCGGCTTGCAAAAGGAAGAATTCCGATTGTGGGGTAGAATTACTTCTCCAACACCTCTTTTATATTGGGTCTGAAATAAAGATTGCTTTTTAGAATCTTTCCGTCTTCACGAAAAATGGGTTGACCGTTCTCGTCCAGTTTGCTCATGTTGCTGCGATGAATTTCGTCAAACACTTCGTCAATTTTGTGTTGCAGTCCGTGTTTTAAAATTGTTCCGAAAATGATGTAAAGCTGGTCGCCAAGCGCATCAGCAATTTCAGTGATGTCGCCTTTGCGACAGGCATCAAGGTATTCATCGGTTTCTTCTTTTATAAGGTTGTAGCGCAACATGTAATCACGCTCTTCAGGTATTCCTATTTCAGTAGCATTTCCAATCTGAAACACTTCGTGAAACTGATGCACATGCATGATTTTTGAAATAATACCTGTAGTGGTTTTGGTTTCGCTCATGGTTTAGTTGTGATAAATGTATTGATTGTTTTTGCGCAGCTTACCCTCTTCATCGTATTCGTTGGTAGCATCCAATTGTCCGCTGGTGTTATAGCTGTATTCTATGTAGCTCAAAAGTTTTCCGCTAAAATCATAAACCGATAAACGGGTAATGTTTTTGTTTGCATCAAACACATACACATCGTAACCGGTAAAAGAATGGTTGCCGGTATAATGATTATGGCGTTCGAAATTATTAACAAAGTATTCAATATTGGTGTAGCTCAACAACTCGTTTGATGCCGAGTAAACCGATTTGCGGTAAAGATTAGTTTCACCGTTATAGTATTGATAAACGGTGTAGTTCTCTAACTGGCTGTGGTTAAACGATGATTCTTTTTGTAAGAGTGTATCGCTGTATTCAAATTGCTTATAGGCAACCTCTACCCCATTTTCAATGTGATAAACGTTGCTCAGATTTAAAAGCGCATCGTACTGATATTCTTTTTCTTCCAGAAGTTTTCCTTCGGCATCAAAAGAGCGCTCAACTGAAATATTACCATTATCGTAAGTGAAAGTGTCGTATTTTTTCAGTTCTCCTGAATTAGTTTTATATTCTTTTCGGGTAAGTTGTTTTTCGCTGTTGTAATAGTAGGCAAGATAGCCGATGGATGCGTTGTTCTCAAAACGGAATTCTTTGCAGAGCATACCTTCCATTCCGGTTGCATCATCGCAGGGCGAAAATTCGTCAACACTGCACGAGGCAATAGAGATAGCGAGAATTAGTAAGAGAGAATAGAAATGTTTCATTGAAATCAAGATGCGAATTTATGAAATTCTGAGCGTTATATCTGCAAGTTTTCTACCAAGACCAATTTCATAATTAACGATTTAGCAATAACAGTAATTTGGAAAAGCAAGAGGTTTATTTCTAATTTTAGCCAATAATTTTAATCAACTCTATGAAACAAATATACTCCTTATTAGTTTTTGCTTTTTCTACAATTACTCTAACGGCACAAACTCCTGCTGTGTTGCGCGGACCTTATCTGCAATTTCCCACTTCATCAAGTATTAAGGTTAAATGGCGTACCGATATGGCCTGCAACAGCCGTGTTTATTACGGAACAAGTCCTTCAAACCTTACTCAATATGCCGAAAATTTGATTGACACCCTTGACCATACTGTTACCATTTCAGGACTTAATGCCTTTACCAATTACTACTACAACATCGGAACTACCACAGAAGTTATAGAAGGTGGAGATAATAATCACCGTTTTAAAACTGCACCTGTAATAGGAACTGTTCAGCCCATCAGGGTTTGGTCAATCGGTGATTTCGGAAAAGGAAATACAGGTGAAGGGCAAACCCGTGATTCATATCTTGCTTATTCGCAGGACACACATACGGATGTATGGCTGTGGCTGGGCGATAACGTTTACGATGCCGGAACTGATCAGGAATATCAGGATAAAGTATTTTCAGGACCAAACGGTTATCAGGATGTTTTTAAATGGTTGCCTTTTATGCCTACTCCGGGTAACCACGATTATCAATCTGTTCAATCCATAGTTGGAGGCACCCCGCCCCCGGAGCATACAGGGCCATATTATGATATTGTTGATGTGCCTACCAATGGTGAAATTGGTGGAGTGCCTTCCGGTTATGAATTGTATTACTCTTACAATTATGGTAACGCTCATTTTATTTCACTTAACTCTGAAGTGGGTTGCGTTCTTCCCAGCCCTGACAGCAATGACTGGACTGGAGCAGGTGGTGGATTTTTAGGCTCGCCTGCATTTACAGGTTCGCCTTTGGTTGACTGGCTGCATGCCGATTTGCAGGCAAATACACAGCCCTGGGTAATTGTCTATTTTCATCAACCGCCTTACACCGATGGCTCGCACGATGCAAGCGCTTTTTACGAAGTATTTATGCAAGCCATGCGCGAGAATTTTGCGGAGATCTGGGAGCAATATGGTGTGGACATTGTGCTCTGCGGACACAGCCATGTTTATGAACGTTCTCACCTGATACATGGTTTGTATGATGATGCTACCACCTTTGACCCCGCAACCATGTTGGTTGACGGCAGCAGCGGAAATGCTGCATCAAATGAAGCTTACAAAAAATACACACAAGGAAGTAACCCTAATTACGGAACTGTTTATGTGGTAAATGGCAACTCAGGAAGCAATGAAAGTGATCCCGGATTTACACACCCTGTTATGGAAGCTGAATACGGTTGCGATTCATGCATGGGTTCTTTTATTATGGATATACACGGTGATACATTGCGCGGAAGACACCTTAATATTTTCGGAGAAATAAAAGACGATTTCACTATTTATAAAATAGACGGAGTAGCTTCTGTATCGGAAAATGCAATTGTCAATAACATTACTATTTATCCAAACCCTTTTAAAAGCTCAGTAAAAATTGAATACACGCTGAACGAACAATCGCAGGTTGTTATTGAATTACTGGATATTAACGGCAGAAAAATCCAGGAGATTTTCAGAGGCACGCAAGGCAACGGCAACTATATTCAGGAATTCAATGCGGAGGCACTGGGGCTAAGTAAAGGCACGTATACCATTCGCCTGGGTAACGGTAAAAAAACCTATTACAGACGCTTAATAAAATTTGAATAAATTTGTTGTACTAAACCTGACCATTAACCAAAACCAAAAACCAATAAAAAAACTACTACTCACTTTTCTGCTTTTAGTACTTGTTACTCAAACTCAGGCACAGAGCACCTGCACAGGTGGCCTGCTGCTCAATGATGATTTTAGCGCAACGCTTACCAGTTGGACCCAATACGGCTCTCCCGGAACTACCGTAGTTTTGACGGCTACCAGCGGGTGTCTTTCTGCTTTTGCAGCCATGCCTGCCACCAATGGAGGTACTTCGGGATTAGAACAAACGGTTGCTCTTACATTGAATAATTGTTATGATTTGTGCTATTGTTATGAATTTCCTTTTTCAGGAGCATTGTTTAATTCAAAACTTTTGATTGCTGCCATTACTCCTGGCATTACTCCGGGTATGCTGTTAAGCGGTTCTTTTACTGCCAGTCAGGCTCAAATCCTTGATGTTATAAACTCTACCGGTTCAATTCCCGCAACCAATACCTGTATTCCAACTTTTACAGCCACCGGAAATTTTACAAGCATTGTTATCATTAATAAAACCACCGGCAATGTAGGCACAGATATACGTATAGATAATATCTGCCTTACACAACGTTCTTGTATTATTACCCCTCCTAATCCGTGCGACACCTTAGATGCATTCTTTAGTTACTCCGTTTCGGGAAACACCGTTAACTTCACCGACCTCTCAACAATTAACTTCTTTGGCATACCGGCTTATAGCTGGGATTTCGGTGATCCTCCGTCAGGACTACTTAATACTTCTACACTTCAAAATCCTTCACACCTCTATCCCGGTCCGGGCATATATTTTGTTTGTCTTTATCTTTCGTCAACTTCATCTGACGGACTTACTTTTTGTCAAGATACCTTTTGCACGGATGTAATTATTCCCGGTACGGTAGGTATTGAAGAAGAAAATGCCGGAAGCCTTGTTATGTCACCCAATCCGGCTGATGATAAGCTTCAGTTTAAAGGATCTGCTGCTGCAGAAAAAATAACACTGTTCAACTCATTAGGACAACAGGTTTTTGAAAGCCCTGTAAAAAATAATGCTGCTGATATACCTCGCGGTTTAGCCGAGGGAGTTTACTCTGTGGTGATTGAAACCGATACTGGAACATTGCATCGGAAGTTGATGATAAAGCGATAGTTGATTTTTATAACAAAAAAGCCCCGCAAAAATGCGGGGCTTTTTTTATTCAGTTTCTTTTGCCACAAGTGCCAGTCTTTTTCCATCAGGACTGATTGCTACGCGTGTAATTCCTGTAATACCTTCGCTTTTCAAATCGGCTAATTCTGTCCATTTCTTTGTTGAGGGATTCATTAAAAAGATAGAGCTTCCTCCTGCCATAATAAAATTGCCTTCAGGTGTGATACAAAAGTCTTCACTTCCGGGGATTGTTGGAAATAATTTTTCTATTGTTTGGTTATTACCAAACTGTAATGCTCCGTTATCTACTTGTAATCCGCCTTTACTGTATTTGCAGATATAATATTGCATTGTATCACTTTTATCCACAAAATAAAATGCTTTTTCATCAGGCGCTTTTATCATACAACGGCCAACTTTTTCAGCCTCAAAATGGGTTTGCCATTTTCCAACTTCGGCTAATTGTAAACTTACCGGTTCGGTAAGAATAAACAAGGCTAGTTTTTCTTTTGCATACCAGCAATGGTAGCCAACAGAATCAACTACTTTATCTAAAATACGTGTTGGCTTTTCTTTGCCCGTTAAACTAAACTGCCATAAACGTTGTGCCGAATCTTTTTCAACACGCACGGTAGAGAAATGAATGCCGTCATCCATAAACGTTGGCGAATACTCGCTTTCAGGAGTTGTTGTACGTTGTATTACCTGATCATTTACAACCTGATATTCGTAAACATCTGCTTGTGAGCCATTGCGAATAGAGGTAAATAAAATGGCATGTCCTTCTTTTGAAAAACACGGCTGACTGTCGTAGCCCTTGCTGTTGCTGATATTCTTTGCTTTCCCAACGTGTGAGTGCGAACCGTGGTTGTCAATATCGAGCAGATAAATTTCTGTTGCAGGGATTTGAGCTGTTGCACAAAGGGCGCAAAGGAAAAAATAGAAAAGAGAGAATATGTTTTTCATTTCTTTATATTTATTCATTAGCGTTTTGATATTAGTCCCACATTTTCAATTGATTAGGATTTTGTTCTTTGAAATATTGTAATTGAGTTTCTTGAAACAGTTGGTTTATGGGCGTTTTCTCAAAAATTGAGATGCTCAAAATCTGTAGAATTTCGTAGAGCG
>CANKAM010000097.1 GCA_947479755.1 Bacteroidota bacterium | reverse complement strand
GTTTCGGATGGCGTTATTGCCATTTTCTTTTCAATTTCAATGATGAGCTTATTTTTTCTTGAACCCAAAATGCCTGAGTTTTCAATATAGAGGTTTGATAAATTGTTGTAATATTCAATTGTTTTCTCTTCGTATGTTTTAGTTATAACCTCATATAGTTCTTCATTCAGCAGCAATGCCTCTGAATGTCTCTTTTCAGAAACAGATGCATATTTTAGCCTGAGTTTTCCTTTCAGAGAAAGCAACCTAAACATCCATTCGTTCTCATCATTTCCAATTTTGTAAACTTTTTCGTGATAATAATCAAGCAATTCGGGGTTGCCGGACTTCTGAAAAGCCTCGGACAATAATAAATGCCTGAAGCCTGATTTCTTTTCAAGGAAAGATTCAATAACAGTATTTTCAATTTTACCTAAAAAAAAATCAACTAACCTTCTCTCTTTTAAATCAATTTCTTTTGAATTCCCCCAAAGCAAGAGCGCCTCTTTTCTTATAATAGAATTCAACACTTCCTGGCTTTTATCCTTGCTGTTAATTAGTTTTTTTAATACCCCATATCGCTTATCCGACATAACAGAGCAGAGGTGAAGCAATCTCTTGCTTTGCGAAGCATCTAATTCCTGCAATAAATTATACAGCCTTTTCCCGATCATTATTTTAATTTCTCAGTCATTTTTTTTACATGCATGTTACAAAAATAGTTTAAAGTAAAAAGGGAAAGCAATTTTGCTTTCCCTTTTCATTATGCGAGGAAGAAATTAATCGTTCCAGTGCAGCGTATATTCCAGTTCAGCTGAATTGTTGTCGTGATCCCATGCCTCAATTTTTAAGATGTAATGAATGTGTATAGTGTCGGTTGGGGCATAAAAAGTATCGATGTGGAAGCTTTCCATGTCGTGTACTGTTGGCATAAAGTTTAAAACGGTGTCACCGGTTTCCTGCTTAGTTAGTGTCACCATAAGTTCATGCAATGCTTCATTGTCAGTTACTTCACCATGAATAAAAATAGTATCACCAATGGCAAAATCCTGCTCATCTGTTGGTTCAGTTAATGTTATTAAAGGTCCTGTTTCATCATCGTGTCCGTCATTGCAGGATGTGAAACTGATTACTAATGCTGTTGCCAGCAGGGAAATAAATTTAATTTTCATACTTGTTTTGGGTTTTAGAATTGAGTTATTAATTGTTTGGGTTTTAAAATGAAAAACTGACGTTCAGATATCCGTTGATACCTTGCTGAGGAATGCCGCCCCAGGTAAGGTGTGTGCGGTAGCGTTTATCGAGCAGGTTTTCTATGCCTGCATTAAGTGTAATTTTTTTATCACCGAAAGGAATATAATAGCCTGCTCTCACATTAATTATGGAATAATCCACTGTAGTGCGTTCTCCAAATTCGGGATTAATGCGGTTTTGTGCTGCAGCACTTTCGCACTCAAGCATTACAAATCCGCGTTGGTGAAGCCATTTTATACTGCTGTTGTTTTTAAACGGAGCGATGAGCGGCAGCGGACTTCCTCCCGCAATTTCGCCATGTGTGTAAGACGAAACCGATGAGAATTTTAATATCTTCACGGGAGAGTATGTGAGTTCTAAATTGCCGCCCGTCATAAAAGCCTCCGGAATATTTTTTGAAAATTTAACTCCATTGGCATTGATGGTCATGGCATCCATTGTTTTGTCCTGCGCTCCCAGAATGTAATCGAACAGGCGGTAATAAAAACCGGTACAGCGTATCTCAGCCTTTTCTTGCTTCCATTGAACACCTGCATCAGCCTGAGTAGCTTTCTCGTTTTTAATATTCACGTTGCCGATGTAATCATAGCCGTCATACGCATTGAAAATGTAAAAACCATATTGCTCGGTAAGCGATGGTGCTCTTTCGGTATAGCCTGCGGTAAGCCATGCGGATACAGTTTTACTTATAGTCCGCATATAACTTGCGCTGATTACTTTCAGCAGGCGCTGATTAGCCTTTGAAACATCCTGATTAAAAACACTGGCTTGTTGTACACCGAACTCGTCTATTACCTGTGTGATCACATATTCCAGACGGGCATTGATACTCAGTTTGTTTTTATCAGATATTTCAATCACATCCTGTAGAAAAATACCTGCATCCATTTTGTCCACATCAGGCCAGGTAAGCATAAACATTTTGGCCTCATTTACCGGATACATACTCATTTCAGCACGTGCGTTGCTGTGGTAGCCATCTAAACGTAAGGTTACTTTGTGTTTGTTTTTTTTGAGTTGCGTATCGAAATAGCCGCCAAAAGTTCTAGTGTTTCCCGGCATGTCCATGTGTATAGCAACATTCGGGCGTTTGGTATCGTCCATGCTGTGCGAAACTGTGTTGCCGTAAAATTTAACTTCATATTTTTCAACTGTTCCATGACAAGGGAGATGCTGATAAGTAAGTCCGAATATTTTTGCTTTTGCATAAAGTACGTCCATTGGCAAAGCTGCATAACCGATGTTGTACCCTTCGTCAATAATCACATCAAACCGGAGCACATCATTATCAGTAGGCATGTATTTACCGGAAACCGAACCGTTCCATTTTTCAAACTGGGTGTAGTTGATAATTTCGCCACCTCCTGCACGATAGTTTTGAAATTTACGATAAACGCCATTGGTCATTAAAGCCCAGCGTTTGCTGCTGTAGTTGAGCATGAAAAGAGCATTTGCTCCCATAGAAGCCGATTGAAAACCCATTCCTGCTTCACCGCTGATTTTCTTTGCAGGATTTATCGAGGCTCCGTTGGTTTCCATGTTTACCGAACCTCCTATGCCCGAACCATACATGCTTCCTGCTGCTCCGTGTTGCACAGCAATTGACTTCATGTTGTTAGGTTCTACATACGATGTGATAGGATCCATTTTATCTGTGCAAGCACCAAATATTTTCATCCCGTCAATGGTCAGGTTAAGGCGCTCTGAGGCCATTCCGTTCAGCACAGGTTCAAAAGCAAAATTGCCTCTTTTGATAAGGGAAATCCGGCTGTTCTTTTCCAGCAGTGCATCAGTGGCTGAGAAACGATTGAGCGAATAGTTTTCTTTAACAGTTGGTTTGCAACTGCACTCGCCAACGCAGTCGCATGATGGCTTTACAAGAACTTCGTTCAGCCCGATAATCCGCTCGGTAATATTGCCTTCCATGAAAAACAGAATACTGTCTTGCTGTTGGGCAATAGCATGAGAACTTATCAGAACAAAGAAGATCTTGTAAGCCAGTCTGCGCATGTTACTGTTTAAAAAGTAACAACAAAATAGGAGGTGGTGTCAACCGCTTCGCTGCCTTCCATTATGCGGAGGTTGATATTCCATTCACCTGTCATGGTAAAGTTCACCTGCCCTTTGTAGTGACCGTTTCCGGTGTGTACAGGGTTTACATTGTTAGGTGAGCCATGTCCCATCGAAGGCATTTCGGGTTCAATTTCAACGGTGTAATTTTCTACGGGTGGAAATGACATCATACTTTCTTTCCAGTGAAGTGTGATTTCAAAATCATTCATACCCACTTTTGGTTCTATTGGCTGCAAGTATGAAATAACCAGTTTGCTGCCATCGTTAAGAGCGGTAACTACTTGTGTTCTTGCAAGTGTTGGGCTCATTACTGCAAAATCAATTCTTGCGGTCCCTTCATTATTAGTTGCCAGATCTTTTGCAGTAACATCCAGTGTCCAGCCCATGTCTCCCGGCATTTGAAAAACAACTGCACAGGGAAACAGTCCGTTTACAGCTGCTGTGCTTGAAGGATTTTCAAACGGAGCAGCATGTCCCATCATTTCCATTTGAGGAAGCAACGTGATTTCAGCATTGGAGATAACTTCATTTGAAGCCGAGTCCCGCACTTCAATAAACAGGTTGTTGTAGGCGCAGTAGAGCGAGTCTGCGGCATATACTTTTACCAACATGCTGCCCTGCGTAGTATAAGCCTGTCCTACATAAACAAGGCCTTCGGTATTGGATGGATCGGGATCCGGATCATTGTCTTTTTTACATCCGGTAAGTATAGATAACAGTAGTATTACTCCTGCAAAAAGGAGTTTAATTAATGAGTTCATTTTTTTTATGATTTTAATTGATTAAACGTAAAAGGAATGTATTCAGCATCTGGCTGAATACAGGGCGTAAATCAATTAAACTTTAGGCGGATGAAATATTTCAATGCTGCAATTCTGCGGCAAAATGGCAATGTAGACAACTGAATGAATTACGTTGTTTATAGTGTGAATAAAAAACTCCTGTATGCCTTCATTAAAGAGGGTAATCTCAAACTTTTCTTTGCTGCTGCCTGTGGGTGTACTCTCACTCTTTTCTTCTTTATCCAACTCTTTTTTCAGGTGGCATTTGCCTTCGCAGTGCAGTTCTTTTTTCTCTTTATTTTCGCAAAGCACATTGGAGATGTAATCTTTGTTCACCTCATAATTCAAATAAATAAAACTGCGCGTAAACGATTGCACTAAGAAAAGGAAAGCAAGCGATATGGTAAGTGCTGTTTTCAAAACGGGCGCAATTTAAGCATCAATTTAATTGGCATTAAACTTTTCTTCCAGTATAATGGCTTTAGGGAAGAGGATGTTATTTTCCAGATGGATATGACGGTGTAAATCTTCTCTGAATTCTGCCAAACTGTTGTAAAGTAGTTTGTAGCTGTTGCAAGCCCAATCAGGTATGGCAAATGAATTGCTGAGTAAATAGATCTCTTCTATCAGCGCACCAGCAAGTTCGTGCTCCTTTTCCATCATTGCTATTGGATTTTTAACAGTAGCAAAATGTGGTATTGCACGCTCAGCTCTGCCTTCAGAAACTGCCACCAGTTTTTTGATATATGGAAACAACATCAATTCTTCTTTTTGCATATGGGGAGCCAATTCTTTTACTACCTCATTCCACAAATCTTTTATTTTAATCAGTTCAGGAGCATGGTCTCCATGTACGCGAGCTACTTTTTCTGCCAGTTCACTGATTACTGGCATATTTTGTTTTACATAAGTGTGGTGCAGATTCTCAATATAGTCGCATAGGAAATCAATCTTCCACTTATCAGGATTAATTTCAGGGAATGGATTGTTGCGACTCATAAGGTCAATCAATTCTTCCTGAATAGTGTCAATGTTTACATTTTTTTCTTCACAGGCTTGTTCCAGTGTCTTCTTGCCTCCACAGCAGAAATCAATTCCGTTTCGTTTTAAAATTTTGGCGGCACGAATATCTTCGCGCACTATTTCACCTATGGTTTGATGACTGAGATTGGTTTCTACTACTGACATGCCCTGATTTTTTTTGTAAAAGTAGACAAGCAGGTCTTTTATTATCCTGATTTTGGTCAGGTAATAAGGTGATATAAATCACCTATAGCTAAACCGAAATAGAACCTTTTCTGAAATCCGTTTTACCCAGAATGGCGTTAATCAAAAACGGTTTACCAAGTTTGTTGGCTTCGCGCGCTTTTGCAATGGCATCAGGTAATTGAGATAGCGCTGTAATTTTAATTCCATCACCTCCGTAGCCTTTTGCCACTTCATGATAATCAGTAAAGGCAAGGTCTGTAGCAACACTATCGCCCAGAAAATCAACCTGGTCGCGGGCAATTTGTGCCCAGCTGGCATCGTTACCGATTAAGGCAATTACAGGAATTTTGTGACGGGCAAAAGTGTCGAACTCTGCAAGAGTATATGCTGAAGAACCATCACCATAAATAATCCAGGTTTCCTCATCAGGGCGACACAGTTTGGCACCCATTGCAAAGCCACCGCCAACACCCAGCGTTCCGAAAACGCCCGGATCAAGCCAGGAAAGAGGAGAGCGTGGGTGAAGAATATATGAACACGTTGCCACAAAGTCACCGCCATCAGCAACTAACACTGTTTTTTCTGTCAGCATTTTTCCCAGTTCACGGAAGAGTGCAACAGGATTTATTCCTTCTGTTTTTTCTTCTGCCTTTTTGGTTATTTCAACTTCGCGGGTATCATCGCTTTTGCGCAAATGATTTATCCATTCAGTATGTTTGATTTTTTCGTGCTTTAAGTTTTCCGAAAGAGCTATCAGGAAATCCCCAGGCTCTCCATGCACTGCAATTTGCGGCTTGCGGTTTTTATACAGTTCTTCATGTGAACGGTTCACGGAAATCAGTTTTACTTTTGAAGAAATATGTCGACCATAATCCATACGAAAATCGCATGGAACACCTGCGAGTAAAACTAAATCAGCTTCGCGTAAAGCCACTTTACGATTATGTCGGGCCTGCAATTCATGATCGGCACCTAATAAACCGCGAGCCATTCCGCTAAGGTAAACAGGTACGCCAAGTTTTTCAATGGCTTCC
>CANKAM010000096.1 GCA_947479755.1 Bacteroidota bacterium | reverse complement strand
GGTAACAAGTTATTCATGATTCTCACCTTTGTATTGATGGGAATTTCAGGAGTTCTTGGATGGCAGCTTTATAGCCAGAAATCTCAAAAAGAACTGGTAATTGTAGAAAAAAACAATCTTATTTCTGAAAAAGACCAGATGCAGTCTGATCTTACTGCCATGCTTGCAAAGTATGACAGCTTACAGACCACCAACGGTTCGTTAAGCGCTGACTTAGAAGCTGAAAGAGCAAAAATTATTGAACTGCAAGAGCAACTGGGTAAAGCAACTTCTGATGCATCTAGCATGAGAAAATATAAAAACGAAGTAGCTGCTCTCAAGGTAAAACAGACTGAATTGGAAACGCAGATTACTCAACTTAAACAGGCTAATGACCAGTTACAGGGCGAGAACGTAAAAGTAAAAGGCGACCTTTCACAGCAGTTAAATGCTAACCTTGAACTTACAAATGAAAACATGAATCAGGCTGCTACAATAGCTAAAGGAAAAATTTTGGCTGCCTATGAAGTTACTGCAGAGGGTTTACAGGTAAAAGGTTCAAAAGAAAAAGCTACTACTAAAGCTAAAAAGGTTAACAAAATCAAAACCTGCTTTATTCTTGGCGAAAACAAAATTGCTGACCGCGGAAACAAAGAAATCTATATTCGCATTCAGGATCCTGCGGGACAGGTCTTGGCAAAAGGAATGGGCGAAGGAAACGAGATTTCTGTAAATGGACAAAAAGTAGCTGTTAGCATGAAAGAAGATGTAGAATACAGCAATCAAACAATGCCACTTTGCGTTAACTATAGTTCATCAACTCCGCTTAATGCCGGAACTTACAAAATCACTGTGTATGCCGACAAAACAGAGATTGGTAACACCAGTTTTGATTTGAAATAAGCATCAATAACTTATATAAAAAGCCTCACCTCCCGGTGGGGCTTTTTTTATGTCTTATATTTCCTTTGCGTCCTCTGCGGGCTGCTCCTTTGCCCACTTTGCGGTTAAAGGCTGTTAACTACCTTTTTTACCTACAAACTTTATTGTTTGCAATTAATTAGTATTTTCGCAGCCCGTTAAATAAAACGGTCGCGTGGCCGAGCGGCTAGGCAGAGGTCTGCAAAACCTCGTACAGCGGTTCAAATCCGCTCGCGACCTCCAACAAAAGGGCAGAATTTTAAAAAGTTCTGCCCTTTTTAAATTTTAATCAAAATGAAAAAACAACTCAGCCTTTTACTCATTGTACTTGTCCTCATCTCCTCCTGCAAAGAAAAAACACCCGATGATGACAACAACAATAACGGCAACCCCGATTACGCAACCCTCGACAGCACCTTTGGTTTTGGTGTGCTCAACAAAGTAAAAGGCATCTGGAATGGCCCTGTTACTTCTTCAACACCGCTTGGCGGATACCCCGAATGGATTGTTGATTTCCGCCCCATTTCCGAAAATCAGGTTTCTGCAAAAAACGAGCTCGACACCATGAATGATATCCACATGTCATTCTTCATCGCTAAATATAATAACGAGTACCGCGTGGCGTTCCGCAATGGCGGGTCGTTTGGCGGACAAACCCGTGTTTCCTATTTCCTTGCTGACAGCGTTTCCGAAACTTCAACGCAATCCTTTTACCGTTTTGCAGAAGTGCTCAAAGGCAAACTTCGCGCATATACCGATGTACTGTTTCGCAACGACAGCATGATCATGAAATCATACACCAATAAATATAACACCCTGGATTCCGCAACGCTTCATATGACCTGGTCAGCAAAGTTGCAGGACAGCAACTCGCGTCAGCCTGCGGTTTCAAATTTTAATTTCCCAAAAAAAACACAGACCAAAGATTTTTCAACAATCTTTAACGGACAAACCGAAGCGGTTTATTATTCCATAACAGGTGGTGACCCTTATCCCGAAACCGATCAACCTTATCTCGGACAAGCAACTATCAATTACACCTTCTCATCTTCCTTCACACCCAACCCTTCCAACAAAGTATTTCTTATTATCACTACCCAACCCCTGATTTCAGGTATCAGCTTAAATACAGGAAACTTAAAATACCGCTCACGCTATGTTATTCTGGCAGCAAATGACAACAGCTATACCTTTAACTATATGCATCCCGGCAGCTATTATTTATATGCGCTTTACGATGCTGACGGCAATAACAACTTCAGCAGTGGCGATTGGGTAAGCACTTCCAATGTGGCGTTTAACCTAAGCGGTCAGGGAACAACAAGCGCTTCCACTCAGATAAATTTTATCATCCCATAAAACCTTTCTTAAAAAAGGCATTATTTTTGCTTCCCGCCACCGAAAATATATTTAACCACTAACTATAAATCAAATCCAATGAAAAACATCCTTTACATCCTGATGCTCCTGATTGCAGCTACCCCTGCCTTCGCCCAAAAAGAAAAGAAAGTTGACCCCAAACACGCCAACCATTTCAAGGTGGCAAAAGTGGAAACCGATGATTACATCGTGGAAGTTGTGGATATTTATGTCCGCATGGAAGAAGCAAAGTGCAAAGTAAAAATCACCAACAAAACCAACGACTACCTGGTTTGGAATCTATCTGAATCGGTTTTTAAATTTGAGTTTGGCGAGTTCAAACCCAAAGAAAAAGAAGTAATCATTAAACCCAACGACAAAGAATCAAAGGTGCTGAATGTAACGGGCGATACCCGTTTCCATGTGGAAGCATTAACACTTGAAATAAAAGGAATGAGCAAAGTAGCTGCCACCGGAACAATGGTAATGGCTCCCGATTTTCAGCTCCCCGCTTCCATGAATGATTTTACTGCCGGCCCTTTCAAGGTTTCCTTACTCGCTGTGGACAAAAAAACCGACCTCACTGCCGGCAGCTTTCGTGTTACCTACACCGGTAACGACATCGGTCTGGTAGATGCCAACAAAATTGCCGTCCGCACCGAAAAAGAACAGGAGTTTGCCAGCGCCCGCACCGACTACAAACTGCAACTGCTCAAGAAAGGTGATGACGATAAATTCAATTTCTATTTCAAAGTTCCCGCCAGCCATGTGGACATGCAGTTCGCCACCATGTGGGTTATTTTCCGCAATGCCTTTCAGGAAAGCAAGAAAGTTGCAATAGGAGGAACAAGCGTTGCGCTTGAATTTGATCCGGTGCTGACGAAAGAGAAGAACTAAAGCAGCCTCTCAACAAAAAGAGAACCACCTGCCCATTGATTATCAACAATTTAACCCTGTTACAAGAGTTAAAACGAGTCGTGCAGTAAATTCTTCAACCCTTACATACGTTAAAACGAGTCGTGCAACAAATTCTCTGACCTTTACAGTAAATTCTCCAACCCTTACAGTCGTTAAATCGAGTCGTGCAACAAATTCTCTAACCCTTTCAGTAAATTCTCCAACCCTTACATTCGTTAAATCGAGTCTTACAGCAAATTCTCTAACCATTACACTCGTTAAAACGAGTCGTGCAACAAATTCTCCGAGTGCAAAAACTTTTAAAACTGCTCAACGAATCATCAATGTCATACTGTACAAAATAAATTCTTCACCACCTTCCTCTCCCAATTTTATACACTATTTAATTTTTTATATATTTACAATGTTTTCTAAAAACGCAAACTGGAATCAAAGAAATGAAAAATAGTTTTTGCGCAGTATTCTTCGCATTACTTCTTACTACACTTTTCTTTTATATTTCTACGCAATCCTCCTCCGCTCAGCAATGCTGCGATGTCCCCGGCTGGCAATGGGTAGTGCAGATAGACATCGACAACACCTACCCCGGAAACATCGCCCGTAACAACTACCAGGTACTCCTCAACATCGATACCCAAACCCCTATTGCAGCCGGCCACATGGATGCAGCCATTGGTAGCGACATCCGCTTCACCGACAATACCTGCGGCCCCTTCCTCGATTACTGGATGGAAACCGGTTTCAACACCACCGCAACACAAATCTGGGTACTCATCCCAACCATACCCGCCAATGCCGTAACCACTATCTATATGTATTACGGAAACCCTGCTGCCGTTTCCATGAGCAATTTCAACACCATATTCCCCAGCGTTTACACCCTCAATGCAGCCGCCTCTTTATCCGGAATTCAAACCTACGACTGGATAAATATTCAGGCAGGCGGAACCATCAATTTAGTGCAGGGTTCAACACTTACCCTCAATGCACGGAAAGTAATTATGGCGGGAACCATCAACGGCAACAACTGCGGATTTGGTGCAGCTTCCGGTCCCGGTGCAGGTGGCAATGGTGGCGGAAGCAGTGGTGGTGGCGGTGGTGGCTACGGTGGTGCAGGCGGAAGCGGTAAATGTCCCGGAGGCAACAGCGGTGCGGCAAGCGGAACTGCAAATGGTGTAGACATAAACATGGGCTCTGGTGGCGGTGGCTCCGATTGCAATCCAAATGTGGGAGGCGGTGGTGCCGTAACCATTCAGGCAGGCGTAGTAGATATTACAGGAACCATCAGCATGAACGGTGGCTCCATGGGTGGCAATTGCAACGAAGAAGCTGCCGGTGCCGGCTCCGGTGGCGGTATCTTGATTCAGGGCGATTATGTGAATGGAACAGGTAGTATGAATGCCCGTGGCGGAAACGGACAAAGCAGCAGCAACAAAGAAGGTGGTGGCGGTGGCGGTGGCGGAAGAATCAAAATCTTTTATTGCCAGGCAAACACCTTTACGGGAACAACAAATGTTACAAAAGGTGCTCCCGGCCCCGGTGGTCAGTGCAGTGCCAATGATGCCGGTGATGGCACTTCCACCGTAAATACAACAACGTGTATCAATATTTCTTACGGCCCCGAAAATCCTATCCGCATTGTCCCCGTTGCTGATTTCACAACCGCAGATGTATGCCTTGGCACTGCTGCTGATTTCACCGATGCCACAACAATACCTCTTCCCGCTACCATCGTTTCCTACGATTGGAATTTTGGTGACGCAAGCGCTCACAGCAATCAGCAAAATCCTTCTCACTCTTATTTGGCCGCTGGAGTGTACAATGTTATTCTCTCCGTTACTTCCGATGAAGGTTGTGTTGATACCTACACTTCCGCCATCACCGTAAACGAAATTCCTGTTGCCGATTTCACCTTTATCAATCAGTGCTTCGGAACAGCAATTCCTTTCACCGATGCATCTACCATCAATGCCCCTTCCCTAATCGCAGGCTGGGCTTGGGATTTTGACGGTGACTTAGCCCCCGATGATCTTACACAAAACCCCACCTTTAACTTTCCTAATGCCGGAAATTTCACCGTTGGCCTCGGTGTGCAAAGCGATGCCGGTTGCGTAAATGCAGTTACTCATTCTGTAACAGTGTACCCAAATCCTGTCGCCAACTTCACCGCGGCTTCTGTTTGCGAGGGCAGCACCACCACCTTTGTAAATACTTCTACCGGAAATCCCAACGCATGGACCTGGGATTTTGGCGATGCCTCCCCTGCTGACAACAACCAAAACCCTACTCATATTTACGCTGCATCCAATACCTACAATGTGCAGCTAAGTGTATCAACAGCCAACGGCTGCACCCACGATACCACCAAAGCAGTTAATGTAAACCCAATTCCTGTTGCCGATTTCTCCGGCACTGATGTCTGCGAAACAGCTCAAAGTGTTTTCACCGATAATTCATCCGTTGCCGCTCCCGCTGCCATCACCGATTGGGACTGGGACTTTGACAACAACGGCTCCATTGACAACACTACTCAAAATCCTTCTTATGTTTTCCCCTTTGATGGCACACACGATGTATTGCTCACCGTTACTTCCACAGGTGGCTGCAACGATGATATGCTGCTAACTGTTACCGTTTTCCCTGGTGTTGTTTCCGACTTTACCTTCACCGATGTTTGCCTCAATCAGGTTACCGACTTCACCGACCAAAGCACCGTTACCTCAGGCATCATCGTAACCTGGGACTGGGATTTTGACGATAACACACCCAACGCTAATACACAGAACACAACCCACACCTATGCAACCGATGGAACCTTCTCTGCTTCCTTAACCGTTACTTCCGACAACGGTTGCTCCAGCACTTTCAGTGATGATGTAACAGTGTACCCACTTCCCAACGCTGATTTCTCTTCTACCTCCGTTTGCGAAGGCGAACCAACCGTATTTTCTGATTTGAGCAACGTAACTTCAGGCAGCATCAGCACCTGGCGTTATGAGTTTGGCGACAATACCATTAATGCATCACAAAGTCCTTCGCATACCTATCCCGCTGCAGGCTCTTATAACACCGAACTGTTGGTCGCCACCTCAGAAGGCTGCCTCGACAGCATCACCAAAACAGTTACTGTTCATCCGCTTCCTGTTGTTGACTTTGAAGTAATACCCGATAATGGTTGCATGCCGCTCGATGTTGACTTCAATGATTTAAGCACCATTGCAACTGGCAACAATGTCAACTGGCTTTGGGACATCCAAAGCGCAAATACCGTCAACGAACAAAATACTTCTCACACATTCCCGGTTGCCGGCTCTTACGATGTTACACTCACCGTCACTTCAGATATGGGCTGCATAACAACGCTCACACAAACCGATGCAATAACCGTTCATCCAAAACCTTCTCCCGAATTTTCATTCACACCGTTGATCACCGAAATACTGTATCCCGAAATCTCCTTCACCGATTTATCATCAGGCAATGCAACACAATGGAACTGGCAGTTCGGAACAGGCGACAGCTCTGATACACAAAACCCCGTTTACAATTTCCCCGATACGGGAAGGTTTACCGTTGTGCTCGAGATATTCAATCAGTTTGGTTGCAGCGATACCGTGAGCCACACCGTAATTATAACACCGTCCTTCACCAT
>CANKAM010000095.1 GCA_947479755.1 Bacteroidota bacterium | reverse complement strand
GAAACTCTCATCCAACCGCCATTAGCGTAAATATCACCATTTACAACTAATTTATAATTTGGGGCAGCATTGGCTATACCCACATTACCATTATTTAAAACCGAAAACAGATTGCTGTTGTTTCTGTTTAAATCAAAACGGTCGGTTGACCCTCCCCCTTCACCATTCATACCCCAATCCCAATAAAAAGAAGCTGCCTGATCACTGGCAAAGCGAACTTTTGAACCATAGCTTGCTCTCCATGGTACATGCGGGGCTCCAAGCATTATGCCCGAAGCTGAAATACCTGTATAACCACTTCCGATTGTGGCATGATAACCACCTGCACCCCATCCGCTGGAGAAATGCAATTGGTTTGCACTCCATCCGGTTGTTCCCGAATAAAAAGTGCCTTTTATTTGCATGTTACCGGTCTGACACTCTAATGCTGCAACCGGAACTACTCCATTCACACCCCAGGTCCACCCTCGTAGTGCCTGATTATTCATATTCATCTTTATACTGTAATCAGTAACTGGTCCGTAGTGGTAATCTGCCCCGTTACCCATGTGTATTTTATAGTTGTCATCTTGCCAGAACCTGATACCATTTCCATCACCGGCAGTAATGTTTACTGATCCGGCATTTGAAATCAAGTTGGCAGCCATAGAGAGGGTTGTGGTTGCGGTATGATTACCCAGGTTATCACCAGGGGCTGAACCAGCAGATTCAGCATAACGGGCTACATCAACTCTTACTCCATAAGTACTAGCTCCGTTCCATCCCATTAAAGTAGGGTATGTGGCGCTCCAATTAACTGCAGGATTAGTATTATTTATTGCAGTTCCATCCGGAGATGTACTTGCCGATGCATCAAATATGGTATGGTTGTTCCCGTAATTTTTCCATGACAACTGCTCGGCAACAAAATTGCGGTGAACACCGCTCCATGCAGTTCTGGTAGGTATGCCAGTAAGGTTAGCATAGCTTGCCGCTATTGAACTGTTTAAAAATGCTGCTACTTTGGCAGCTGTTCCTGTTCTGTGGTAATTATCACCCTGTTTAACCATAATACCTGAAACGGCTGCTACAGTAGTGTTGTCATCAGATGTATTGATATAGTCTGTTCCTATGTAGCCTGATGGTACATGAAGTTTAAAACCTGGTGAGGTTGTTCCGATACCAACATTGCCTGCATTGGCGGTAAGGGCTATTGTTCCGGCATTGGTAATGATGTGAACTGCAGCACCCTCTGAACGCAGAATAAGTGAGTTGGCAAGTGTTCCTGTTCCATACCCTCCTGCGCTACCTGCTATACCTATATAGGAACGGGTAGTTCCTGCAGTTTGAAATATTAATTCAGGATAGGTGGCTGCACTTACTATAATACCTTCTTCACCGGTAGCCGTTGAAATATGAAGTTTGTGTGTAGGGGCATTTATTCCTATGCCTACGTTGTTATCAATAATTCCATCACCATACCCATGAAACAACCCGTCACTTGACCTTATCTCAAATTTTACAGCTGGCGTGGTGGTATTGGCAGCAGATTCAAATGTCCATCCGTAACCGGCTGCATTTTCAATATAATCTCTCATAGCCCAACTGGTAACAAAAGTTCCTGAAGGGGCAGTAAGGTCGCCATGCGGGCCTGTAGCTGTAGCAGCTCCGGGGGACATGTATGTACTCCAGCTTGGATAACTTTGAGAGTACCATGAAAGACCATTTTTTGCAAATGCATCGCGGTTTAAATCAATGTAACCGTTTGATGAAACAATAGCACCACCCACTACTTCTAATTTTCCGCCAGGAGTTGTTGTACCAATGCCCACACTTCCGCCATTAAACAATCCGTTTCCGTTAATTCTAAATCCGGCTGACTGATCGGCTGCAACCTGATTTTGTATGTATCCTGTTCCACCTGTTGATGTGGCAAGCTGCACCCAAGCAAGGGTTGCTCCGTTGTAGTAATAAAATCCTGGAGTTCCATCGGTTTGGTAAACCATTAACCCGTTGCGTGTAGCATCAACAGTTATTGCCCCGCGTTGTGCGGCTGTCATGCGCGGAACTAAAACGCCCTGACTGGTGCTTTGTGCCTGAAATACGGCTGATGCATCGCGGGTGGTTGCATTGTTGGGATCAATTAAAACGCCATCGGTACCTTGTGCCAATGCGCTGAAAGAGATTAATAAACTAGCTGAAAAAATAATTATTGAGTGTTTCATTTCCTGATTTTTGCTTTACAATACAACAAATAAACGGAATAAAAGGTTTAGGTATTATACCTAAATATTGCAATAATTAGTTTTCCAAGTATGTTTATTTAAATCATTTAAATATATTGCTATCGGTATATTATTTCAATTAAAGGAAACAATATAACAACCTACCGACAGAAAAGACTACATGGTAGTTATTTAATGTATTTAAATGGCTTAGTTTTCCAAACCTAATTACAAGTGTTATAAATCAGTAAAGTTTAAGGGCGTATTAATGTCTGAGGTATGCAGTTTTTACTTATGCTTTAAAATTTCAATAACCTGTTCCGGATTATTTTTTCCAGAAAATAGTTTACGGTTCTACAATAAAATAAAATCCCGTGCGTTATCAGTAGTATAAACAAAGGAGTTTATGGAAAAGAGAATCAAATTAATTAAAGAGAACAGGCGGAGATACCTTTCGTTGTTCGTGCAGATTGCATTTGCGAAAGGCTTAAAAACAGTCTCCGGCAATAAACGGCAGGCGGCAGCCGGTGTAGTTGCAGCATATTGTTTAACTGCAAATTCTTAACAAATGTCAAATCCGAATATTTCGGCTGTTATCAATGCTGCTGACAAGGCAGCGATTGAAGCGAATATCAATGGAATAAAAGCGTTGTTGCTATTTCTTGCAAACCTTACACCTCAACAGAGGAAAAAGCTACGCAAAAAGGGCACCAAAAGAACCGGTTATGTAATGGATGTATTTAACGCAGTCATTACAAACCCTTCGGCTATACCGACAAGTTTTGATGTGGCTGAGTATGTAAAAGACAAAAATCTTTTTGATGACTTAGCATACGTTAAAAACCTGTTGCTCTCATTGGTTGAAGCCATTGATGACACACAAATGCTGGTAGGAAGCGAGTTGATGAAGCAGAGTGATACTGCTTACAGCCACCTTAAAACGGAGGCTAAATCAAATCTTGCGCTTACCTCAACTGTGGAAGCCATAGGACAAGCATTCAGGAGACGAGCTCGTACCACGCCTGCAACACCTACGGTGCCGGGCGGTGGTACTCCACCGTCTCCTCCTCCTGCACCACCGGTGTAACAGAGGGATGCTGAAAAAAGGCTGAACGTAACGTTCAGCCTTTTTTTTATTAATCTGAACTAATAGTTGATAGAAACGAGGTGCAACGGTGTACTTCGGAACTACGATTTAGTAGCAAATTCATTCAACGTTGTACCTCTGCTCAATCAATTGATACAATGGAAGTGCAATTTAGTAGCAATGAACTACAATAGTGTACTTCGGAACTACGATTTAGCAGCAAATTCATTCAACGATGTACCTCTGTTCAATCAATTGATACAATTGAAGTGCAATTTAGCAGCAATTAACTACAATAGTGTACTTCGGAACTACGATTTAGCAGCAAAAAGCTTCAACCGAGTAGTTCTGAGCTACTCGGTTGAAGCAAATTCTATCAACAGTGAAGCTTTCAGCTATTGCGTTGAAACAAAAAGGTGCAATACTGCACCTTTTGTATTAGAATAAATCATATACACTTCAGGCAAGATGCCTGTTAAAATGAGCGTAGCAAGCTGCTAAACCGAGGCCTTTAATCGATTATAGGATTATTACTCAACAACCGTTTACTATGATGAACGGTAAGGATGTCAACTCTTGTGTCGGAAATAACAGCATACATTATTCTGTAGTTTCCAACAATCAGCTCTCTCAGATTTTCAAGATTTGTTTCCGGAATTATTCTACCTGTTTTGGGATATGTTTCTAATACTTCCGTGGCTTCAATAAAACGCTGGACTTGTATGCTGGCATATTTTTCAGAATCTTTTGCAATGTATTCTGCAATATTTTCTACATCATCATTTGCCTGCACAGTCCATCTTACTTCAACCATTTTTTAAGCTTTTCTTTTACTTCTTCTGTTGAAAAAGTTTGACCGGTTTTTGATTGCTCAAGACCTGTTTCTATCTTTTGAAGGATGATTAACCGCTCCAATAAATCATCAATCGAAAATTTATCAGGTAGATTATTAATGCTTTTTATTACAATTTCTTTTGTGAGCATGTTTAGTAATTTTCATCAAAGATAATTCTTTGTGTTTTATAAAACAAAAAAGCAGAATTTCAAATTCCGCCATGTTCCAAGCTAAATTTTGGATAGCATAATTTGTTTTTTGAAGGTATCCAAGAGAACGCTTCGCTTAGTTATAAATTTAACTTAACGCAAACGCACTGAACATTAAGCTCAGCGGGGAAACGGGGGGGTTAATGGCTTTTATGTGAAGCAGAATATTTGACCCATACAAGGGCAACAATTCCGGCCCCTAATAATACCAGTGAAAGAATAATGTAATCCATATTTTTATTTATTTTTTTCTTTAATACCCATGATGATAAAACCTATTAATGCCAGCAATAAAGCAATAGACGAACCAATCAATATCACCTTTGAATTTGACAAGCCTTCTATTTTCAGAACTGAAGATAATACTGCCCCTCCGATCAGCAATTTGGCAATATCCACGAAAAATTTACCTATTTCTTTTCTAAGTTCTTTATCCATGGCGTTGATCAAATTTTCATCAAAGATAATTCATTGTTTTTTATAAAACAAAAAACCGATTTTGGCGGGCTTCGTTTAATGGATTATTCCTAAGGCAGGATGCCCGCCTGAATGACGTAGTCGGGTAGGCCTGTTAAAACTAATCGTAGCGAGACGCTACGATTAACCACACGCATAGGATACGCTCAACAGGGGTTTGTTAATTCACTTTTACCCAACAGGTAAAGTGTGTCAGGACTAAAATCCTGTTCGTTTGGCCATGAAACGCTGCTAAGTTTTATGGTTACTTTATTAAAGTATTCTACATTTTTTAATTCTTTAAAAATACCTAACTCCATATAAGGTGTAACATCAAACAATTTTGTTTCCTTATTATCAAAGACTATTTTTAAACAAAAACCCGGTTGTGGGTGAACTTCTATTACTTTTCTCATTCGTAAATTTATTTCAAAGGTTCAATTTTAAATAATGCTTCGCCATTTTTAGCAAGCTCCCAATTTGCCATCAATTCATCTTTGTGAATTTCCATCCAAGCTAACAAAAGTCTCAGCTTATTTGCCGGCAAATCTCCCTGAAGTATTTGTAATGTTTGTATTTCAATCACAACCGTAAATTCAGCATATTTTACATGAATATGTGGTAAATGGTGCCTTTCTGTATCGAAAAAGTACATCATAACAATCAAACCATAAAACATCGAAATTACCGGCATCTCAAATTTGTTTCCACAAAGATAAGCCCTTTTTCACAAACAAAAAAAGCACCCTGTTACAGAGTGCCTTCTTTGTTAACCAATGCAGAATTATAAATTCTGCTATGTTCCGAGCCGAATTATAAATTCTACTTAACTCTTACAAACATTGCACTCAGTAAGGCAAAATGCCTGTTAATACAAGTGCCGTAATCCCGATAACTATAGTGAGCTTGCTTAGCAGTGTGTGGCAGGATGCCTTGTTAAAGCATGCGTAGCCAGAGGCTACGCATAACACATGCTACGACCAACGGGGCAGGATGCCATGTTAAAGCAAGCATAGCCAGAGGCTACGCATAACACATGCTACGACCAACGGGGCGTAGCATGTTGCTACGCTCAACTGGGTTGTACCTTGTATATTGTATAAATCAAAACAGCCTGAGGCGGATTATATAGAAGCATCTGAAGATATATTCTAAGGAATACTCATTTCCCATGAGCCCTGAGCAGAAATTATACATGCTAAGTTAGCAGTATACCAAATAATAATAATATCTCCTTTTGTTAAAGTATTAGTAGCCGGGGTACCACTTGGAGGCACTGACCATGTATAAAGATTAGCAGTTGCTATAGCTGCTGTTGTAAAACTATTAATTAATGTACCCGTTACAGCAGCACTTGAGTTATTTACCGGGGTATATTTATATACAGATACATTTAATGTTCTGCCTGCTGTTAAACCTTTTATTATACCATTTGCACCAGTAAAGCTACCATTACTTGTTACCACCTGGACCATGCCATACGTAGGAGCTACCCCACTAAGGTTTATAACAGATAGTGATGCAGGTGTAGTAGTAGTTACCCCAGTAGCAGAAAAATAATTACCAGTAACATAAGTAGTAGCACTAACGCTTATTCCTTGAACAAAAGATACCGGATAAACAACTTTTTGTGATGCCCATGAAGGAGCAGAACCTGAACCGTTGGACTTTAAAAACTGCCCCGCTGTACCATAATTAGCGCCACCTATTCCCAAAGCACCATTGCTTGAGATGCGAAATCTTTCTGCAATGCCTGCTGTACCATTTGCAGTAGTTCCAAATGTAAGATAGGTACCTCTGGCGGTAGATGTCCAGGTTTCGTTAGCAAAAGCAGTTATTTCAGCACCGCCATTCCAGCCTAATCCGTAGTTAAATCCATCGTATCCACTCATGCCAATACCCCCTAAATTAAAATCAGCTGTAACAGCAGACGCACCATTTGCTCTTTGTAAAAGTATGTGATTGCGGTTTGTAGAAGTTGCGTTTATTGAACGGGATGCAATATTCCATTCTGAAGCATTATAAATTGTAAGGGGCACGTCAGGTGTGGAGGCTCCAATTCCCAGTCTTCCATTGGTATTATCCCAATACATACCATTTGCAGGTGTTCCGGTTGTAGCAGGTGCTATGGCCGTGGCACTGCTCCAATAGGTTACCGCATTAGTTGTTCCTCCACTAAAGGTTGCAGGCCCTGAGGGTCCGGTAACTCCAGGTGCTCCATTACTGCCGTTGGTTCCATTGGTTCCATTAGCGCCTGCTGCACCAGTAGCCCCTTTATAGTTTTTCCATAAGCCTGCAAAATCTCCAACAACAGGTGTAAGCGGTGAAGTGGTTGACCTAATAGCAATAAAATCCAATGCCGAATTATAGGTGGTTGTAAAACCTGTTCCTGATGCATCAGATGCATAAGCAATATACGTATAAGCCGATGCGCCATTAGTGCCGTTTGTTCCGTTTGTACCATTAGTACCGTTTGTACCGTTTGTACCGTTTGTACCTGCAGCTCCCTGCGGTCCTGCGGGTGTAACATTGGCTCCTGAAGTTACCGTTGCTGTAGGCGCTGCATTACCCGAATACCCCAGATTTGTTAGTGTTACACTGGTGCCGCTGTTTATTGAAAACACAGAATAATACCCGCCACCCAAAACATAAACAGTTTGCAGATAAGCCATCCATGCGGTTGTACCTACTGTAACAGTTACGTTTGCACTTACTGCGGGCTGGGTAAAGTTGGCTGTGGTAGTGGTAAAAGAATTAATACCATTGGTGCCGTTGGTACCATTGGTGCCGTTTGTACCGTTTGTACCGTTAGTTCCCGCAGAACCTGTAGGTCCTATTGGCCCTGTAACCAACAATGAAGTAGCGGCTGCGGGGTTTAAAAGAACCGATTCTATTTTCCAAACCCTGCCTGCCGGCACGGCCACGTCAACTGTTGATGTAAAATTCATCACCTGCGAGAATGTTAAATTATTACCACCGGCAGTGGATGCTGCCGAATAATATTCAGATATTGAGGCACT
>CANKAM010000094.1 GCA_947479755.1 Bacteroidota bacterium | reverse complement strand
TGTAACCCCTCCTAAAAATCGGACTGTTTAAAAGTAGAAAAATAATACATTTACTAAAAACAGTCAAACGATGAAAAAAAGCAAACACAGTGAAACGCAAATCATACAGGCGTTAAAAGAGTATGAGTCCGGTCGGAGAGCAGAAGAAATCAGCCGGGAACTTGGAGTAAACAAAGCCACCTTTTATAACTGGAAGAGTAAATACTCCGGCATGGATAATCAGCAATTGAAGAAGCTGAAAGACCTGGAAGAAGAAAACCGGAAGCTCAAGCACATGTATGCAGATCTGGCGTTGGATAATAAGATGCTAAAAGATGTGCTTACAAAAAAGTGGTAAAGCCCTGTGAACGCAAGAACGTGGCTGCCTACCTGATGGGTATTTATCAGGTAAGCATCACAAGGGCTTGTAAAGTGATTAGATTACCCAAGTCCATGTTCTATTACAGTCACCGGAAAGATGACAGCGCAGTTATAAGCAAGCTGGAGCAGTTGGCAGAAAACAGACCAAGGGAAGGACAGGATAAGTTTTATGGCAGGATACGTTCGGAAGGGTTAAAGTGGAATTACAAAAGAGTAAGAAGGGTTTATAAAATGATGGGATTAAATCAACGCAGAAAAATGAAAAGAAGATTACCGGCAAGGGTAAAACAGCCCTTGCAGCAAACACAGAAGGCAAATCAAACATGGTCAATGGATTTTATGAGTGATGCATTGCAATGCAAACGCAAGTTCAGAGTATTGAATATTATGGATGATTACAATCGTCAGGCAGTAAACATTGAAGCTGATTACAGTATGCCTTCCAAGCGCGTGGTTGAAGCTGTTCGCAGAGCTATCCATGAGTTCGGTAAGCCTGAAAAAATCAGAGTGGATAACGGACCGGAGTTTATCGGTTCCGATTTTGCAGACTGGTGCAAGTCAGAGAATATCACCATTCAATACATCCAGCCCGGAAAACCCACACAAAACGGATACATTGAGCGTTTTAACAGAACATTCAGGGAGAATGTATTAGATGCTCATTTGTTTGAAGACATTATGCAGGTGAGAGTAATTACCGAAGAATGGATGGATGATTATAACAATCACAGACCGCACGAATCATTGGGAGGGCTTTCACCAGTTAAATATAAAGAAACAAATGCTTATTGATATATTGAAAACTTTTCGTGTTTATTTTTGGTTGAAAAGTTTCCAACATATCAACAAGCCAACAACAACAAAATTGAATTACTTTGTATAAATATTAGCAGTCCGAAAAGAGGGAGGGTTACACCACAGCCCCTTCGGACCCAATTGCGGGTGTCCCTTTTATAACAGACTCTAAAGTTAGGTTTGTTTCTGGCGGTTATCACTTTTGGCCAAGCACTACAAATTGGAGTTCAACGAATGCCACAGCATTGAACAATGTGCTTTTTAACACTGATCCCAATTATCATAATTACTTAAATATTCACGTAACAGGTGGAACTTATAGTGCGGCTGGTTATGCGATAACACCATCTCTTACAAATTTAAATTTTGATAGTTATTTAATGACATTTAATAATGAAGCTACACCAGCAGGTGATTATGGATGGGCGGTTCATTTGGTTCATGAATTAGGACACTGCTTAGATTTGCTTCATACATATGACGGGAATCAAAACGGAATTTGGAATGGAACGCCAACTGATGCCTGTTGTCCTGAAGTTTGCGATGCAGGTAATTTTGAGTATTTAGATGATATTTTTTCTACGACAAATTGGTGCGGAACTACCTGTTCCGTTTGTTATCAACAAAATGGGTGGACTTGTGACCCAACATTACCTCCTCCAACGAATCGCTGCACAAATAATTTAATGGCTGGAACTTCAGGTGCTGGTTATCTTTCACCTAAACAAATGGGTAAAATTCATAGAGCATTATCTCTAAAATCAGTAAGAAAATATGTTAGAAATTGTTCTTATACTACTACGGAAAATATTGAAATAACATCTAATGAAACATGGGATTTTAATATTAAAACGTATAGTGATATTATTGTCAAGAATGGAGGCACTTTAACGATTACTTGTGAAGTTCATATGCCAGATGATTCTAAAATTATTGTTGAACGAGGCGGTAAATTAATCATAGATGGAGGAACTGTTACGAGCGGGTGTGGCGGCATGTGGCAGGGTATTGAAGTATGGGGAACTGCGAATGCAAGCCAATATACTACTGGCATGCAATATAATTATGCAGCGCAGGGTTATTTAGAAATAAAAAACGAGGCAATAATTGAACATGCGAAAGAAGCAATACGCACGGTTAAAGTTAATTCAAATGGAACATTAGATGATACTTATACAGGGGGAATTGTAATAGCAACCAATTCTTTATTTAGAAATAACAGGCGTTGTGCAGAATTCAGAAAATACGATAACATGTATTTAGGAAGTGAATACAATAATGTGAGCGTATTTAGAGCATGCACCCTTGAAACAACGGCAGCACTTAAAGTTCCCACTTTAGTTCCGTCAGCCTTTATTTCTTTTTGGGATATAAAAGGAGTAGAAGTTAGGGATAATATTTTCAGATGTCTTTCAACGAGTGGATATACAGGAACAAATCGCGGGAAAGGAGTAGTCAGTTTAGATGCTAATTTCAGCATTGACAAGACTACAACAGGACCCGGAAATAAGTTTGAAAATCTTGATATAGCAATAGAACAAGGTTCGGGTGGAACTGTAACCGGAACAAACTACATTAAGAATAACGAATTTGATGAGAACCGTTATGGAGTTTACAGTTCAGGAACAGGAACACAACCATATGTAAAAGACAACCACTTTGACCGCACGGGACCTGCTGTCTTGAGTCCAGCCACTTTTGGATTTTTTAGTATTGGTGTTCAAGGCATAAGCGTGGCATGTAATTATTTCTACGATTTTACTTATGGAAATTTAGTTTACAATACAGGCACATCCACAGCACCTGCAAGTAATATCAATAACAACTGGTTTTTTGATAATTACAGGACTATTCAAACAGAAACAAACAACTCAAAGTTAAAACTCACTTATAATGATTTTGACCCCTTTGCTTCAACCCAAATGCATTGGTATAATACTGGTCCAATGTCAGCCCAAGGTGCTGCAGGTTCTCCTGCTGCAAATCGTTTCTTAGGAACACCTCCTGCAAGCGGTGATATTTGGAATACCAGTTCTGCTAATATGTTTATTTATTATTACAATGTACCGGGCGACCCGAATACTTACCCTACTTTAAATCCAGCGGGTAATGTATTATTGTTGAATACAGGCATAACATGGACTTCTTCTAATTGGTGCACTTCTGGAGGCGGTGGCGGTAGTTTAATGGCAGGTGGCGGCAGAGAAGAAATTTTTATTAAGCGGTGGTTTTGAAGAAATGCAGGGCGAACAACTTTACGGAGAAGAAGCTATTATTTCGGAAATCAATAATTTTATTGAAACAGAAGGATTAGATACAAATGAAACCGCAGCAATAGAATACCTTGAAGGATTAGACAATGAACAAGCTGACTGGATGCTAATACCTTATTATCTTGGTCAGGAAAATTACAACCAAGCCGCAGAATTAATTGAAACACTAAATGCAGAAAATGCTAATGAAGCTACCAAGTTGAATTACTATCGCACTATTTCAAGTGCAGGATTAATCGAACGAAATCTTTCACAACTTGACAGTATTGAAGTATCATCCCTTGACGTAGTTGCAGCGTCAAACAGCGATGTAAGAGATAATGCTCGTTCGGTATTGCATTTCTTTTACGGAAGGAATTACCCGATAGATGAAATTACAATTTCAGATATTCCTCTTTATTTTGATGAACCTTTGCAAGAAGAAATCATTATCCCTAATGTGATAACGCCCAACGGTGATGGCAGCAATGATGTTTTTGTAATTGAGAATTTGCCTGAACACAGTTCACTTACAATTTACAGCAGCAATGGAACGCAGGTATTTCATTCCGACAGTTATGAAAATAACTGGCCGCCTTCTGGAGTTGCAGCAGGAAGATATTATTACACGCTTATTTTACCCGATGGTAGTGTTGTAAATAATTATTTTGATGTAGTTTATTAATAAGATAAAGCACAAAAAACAAAAGCCCGCAAATTGCGGGCTTTTGTTTTTTCTAAAGTCACAGTTAATGTAAATGGTCAGTAATAAATATACTACGAATCGAAAAGAGCGGTGGATTATTTACACGCTTTTGCCCTTCGACTAAGCTCAGGGTGACAGGGTGTTGGCAGGCAAAGACAAATGGGTGTAAATGCTCAGGGATGCGGTGGATATGTATTTTGTGTCAGAACTAAAAAAGTAAGGTTACTTTTTTTACTGCGTCAACTCCCTGAAAATAGTTTCCAGTTTCTGTTCTTCTTTTTGAAGCGTAAGTATAAGCAGTTGTTGCTGCTGAGCAAACTGCGAAACCGATGCGCGCAAATCGTTTTGTGAAGATGAGTAGAGTTTATACAGGTTGTTATTTTCTGCAACAACGTTCTCTACACCTACAATTTTTCTAAGCAGTTTTTCATCCACAGGCTTATCAAACTCTACAGTAATAATTTGCTGCGCTTTACTGCTGCTCTGCAGTTCCGATGCTTTTTTATCGGCAACAATTTTTCCTTTATTGATAATGATAACGCGGTCACTGATGGCCTCTACCTCCTGCATAATATGGCTCGAGAACATTACCGTTTTTTCTTTGCCTATATTTTTTATCAATTGGCGTATCTCCACTAATTGATTAGGGTCAAGACCGGATGTGGGCTCATCTAAAATCAATACAGGTGGATTATGAATAAGCGCTTGAGCAATGCCCACACGCTGACGATAACCTTTAGATAAAGCACCAATCAGCTTATGTCTTTCAGGAGTAAGTCCTGTGATTTCAATCATCTCGTTTACCCGTTCTTTTATGTTTTTCAGTTTAAATAAACCTCCCACAAATTCTAAGTATTCGCGCACATACATATCTAAGTAAAGCGGGTTGTGCTCAGGCAGGTAACCGATATTCCTTCTTACTTCAATAGGGTTTTCGTTAACATCAAAACCACATACTTCTGCTTTGCCTGCTGTTTGCGGAATGTAGCATGTGAGGATTTTCATCATTGTAGATTTTCCGGCTCCGTTAGGACCAAGAAAACCAAGTATCTCACCGCTCTTCAGTTCAAACGAAACATTGTCCAGCGCTTTTTGCTGGCCATAGAGTTTAGTAAGATTGGAAACTTTTACTGACATGATTGGACAAAGATAATTATTTCGTCACCCTGAACTTGTTTCAGGGTCTCATTTTGCAGATGCTGAAATAAATTCAGCATGACGGAGCGTTTCCCTACTTTTGCGGTTAAAGAAAAATGGAAGCCATCATCACCAAATCAACCGGCAGCTGGTTTAGCGCGGTAACAGACGACAAGCGAAAATTAGAATGTCGCCTGCGCGGACAAATGCGCCTGAACGGAAGCAAAAGCACCAACCCTGTTGCCGTTGGCGACAGAGTGCGATTAGAAGTTTCAGAAGCAGGTGATTCTGTAATTCATGAAGTGCTTGACCGCAAAAATTACATTGTCCGCAAATCAATAAACCTGAGCAAACAAACACATGTAATTGCAGCAAATATGGACTTAGCTATAGTTATTGCAACTATTGCTGAGCCACGCACCAGTGCAGGGTTTATTGATCGCTTTCTCTGCACAGCCGAAGCCTATAGAATTCCGGGAATGGTAGTGTTTAACAAAATTGATTTGTTGGATGAAGAGGAAACAAAAACAATGAAAGAGATGATGGCTATGTATGATAGCATCGGATATAAAAGCATTGCTGTTTCTGCTACTGAAAGAATAAATCTCGATGAACTGAAAGCGGCAATGAAAGACAAAGTGAGCCTAATAGCAGGTCATTCGGGAACAGGAAAATCTACATTGGTAAATGCTCTTGACAACAACCTGCATTTACGAACAGGTGAGATCTCATCTGTTCATCTGAAAGGAAAACACACCACTACTTTTGCAGAAATGTTTGAACTGGAATTTGGCGGTTTTGTAATAGATACACCCGGTATAAAAGAGTTTGGATTATCAGGCATGGGCGATGGAGATCTTGCACATTATTTCCCTGAAATGCTGGAACGTTTATCCAATTGCAAATACTACAATTGCAAACATGTGAGTGAACCGGGGTGTGCTGTTAAAGCTGCTGTTGAAGCAGGAGAAATCAGTATATCGCGCTACAGCAGTTATCTGGGAATGCTGGAGAATAAAGCATGAAAACCGTCATTGCGAGCGAGGTACGAGCGAAGCAATCTCAACTTTTTAAAATACTATATTCTACTTTAAGATTGCTTTGGCTGAAAAAGCCTCGCAATGACGAGATGCAATTACTTCTCCACAATAACAAACTCTGTTCTTCTGTTCTTTGCGCGGTTTTCTTCAGAAGTATTCTGCACTAAGAATTTTGTTTCGCCAAAACCTTTAAAGCTCAATCGATTTTTGTCAATGCCTTTTTGTGCGATGTAATTATAAACAGCCTGCGCGCGGTTTTGCGACAAGGTCATATTATCACCATCGTTACCAATATCATCGGTATGACCATGAATTGCAATTTTTATGGTAGAATTTTCTTTCAGAAAAAGAATGAACTCATCTAATACCAGCTTTGAGTTTTCTTCCATTGCAAAGGATTTGGTTCCAAAATTAATGTTGTTGATTCGGTGAGCAGAACCTGTTTCAATTTTCTTTACTTCAAAATCAATTTTCTGAACAGCTTTTGGAGCTGAAACTTTAACTGTGTCTTCTTTTGCAATAAACTGTGAGGTGAATGCTGCGCCTTCACTTTTTACTGTCATAATATAGTCTGTGCTTAAATTCATCACAGCAACATATTCGCCCGAAATAGTATCCACATCTACCTGCTGAATCTCTTTTGTTTTAATGTTCTTCAATTCAATTTTTGCTGCGGTAACAGGTTTACCTTCATCATCTTTTAGTTCTCCTTTTGCAATGCGCATCATTTCAGGGCGGGCTTCTTTATAAAGTTGAAATGAATACATATCCCAACCACCTGCTCCATTCTTTAATTCATTGCTGGAAAAGAATGCTGTTTTGCTATCAGTGCTTACAAAAAAACCAAGATCATCATTTTCACTGTTAATGGGATAACCAATGTTTACAGGTGCAATAAAATTTCCTGTGCTATCCTGTCGTGAATAAAAAATATCAAAACCACCTATACCTTTTAATCCATCTGAAGAAAAATAAAGTGTATGACTATCGCTGTGGATGAATGGCGATTTTTCATTTCCTGCTGTATTTATTTTTCTGCCCAGGTTCTTTGCTTTCCCCCATTTGCCGTCAATCTGCATTTCAGATTTATACAAATCCATGTTATCAATAGTGCCAATTTCATCCTCACGGATACTAACGAAATACATTGTTTTACCATCAGCAGAAACACTGGGCTGGCCTTCAAATGAATTCTTCTGGTTCACTCCTTCACCAACGCTGACAGGTTCTGTCCATTCTTCATTCACAAAATCAGAAGTATAAATATCGCAGTTTTTGTAGCCTTCAATATCAAACTTGCAAATGGTGAGATATAGTTTTTTATTATTCACTGAAATAGTTGCTCCGCCTACATTTTCAGTCATATTAAAAGGAGGAGGCATTGCAGCACCACCATCAAACCCATTTGCTGTGGAATGGCTAACCGTAAACTCCTCCACTAGTTTTGGAGTAAGGTCGCCCTTCTTCAGTTTCTCGTAATTTCTGATATAAAGCGCCATTTCATTGTCGGGAGAAATGATTCCGAGGTACTCATTGGCTTTAGTGGAAATGCCTGTAACAACAACAGGTTCAAACGGCACAGGATTTTTATACACATTCGCATAAAACTC
>CANKAM010000093.1 GCA_947479755.1 Bacteroidota bacterium | reverse complement strand
GTACTGTAATCAATGATGAGGGTGCTTTGAAATGCGACAGTTTAAGTCCACAGCAATCAACAGATAATTATACTTTATCCGGCACAAATCTTACTTTAATTAGCACAACTGATACAACAACTCTTACTAATGTTTCAATTGGTACATCAACAATGAGCGGTACATTAAGCATTAATTTTGGAGGAGTAGCTCCTGCAAATGTTGATATGACCTTAACTCGTCAATAGTATTCTTCTTTGCTCTTAAATACAAAGCCCCCTCGCCTTAGGCGAGGGGGCTTTGTATTTATTTTCTGTAAAAAATAGCGCAGCCTATTGACTTGGTTTCGGCCATTGAAACTGTTTTGCCCCCCAGTAATTCATCAGCAGCATTGGCTACAAAAGCATTGGTAACCTTAGTGGGTTCAGCACCATTATCGTCAATGGCACCACTGTATTCAATAGTCCATTGCTTGTTTTTTTTCCAGATAACATAAGCATGTGGTGTATGATCTGCTCCGAATTCTTTTCCAACAATTTGCATGTTGTCATACAAATACGGAAAATTAAATTTCTGTGACTTTGCCCGTTGCTGCATCTTCTCATAAGATTCGTCTTCATAAACAAGCGTATCCATTGAATTGATAGCTAAAAGTGGAACACCCAAAGCCTTGTATTTGGTGTTCAGTTCATTGAGGCGTTTGGTATATAGTTTTGCAAACGGACAATGATTACAAGTAAATATAACAATGAACCCTTTTGCGTCAGCATAATCTTTTAAAGCAAGGTTTTTGCCATCAATATTCCGTAGACTGAAATCTGAAATAGTAGTACCGATTACTGACTTATTCTCGTATCTGAAACTTTGCAGCACAATTAGAATAATCAGCACAATAAGAATAGCAACTGAATGAAATGCATATCTGAGCAACCACTTTTTCATTCTTTAACAAATTTCCGGGTAGTAGTTATTTTTGTTTTTTCGTCAGTGAGTTGAAGCATATAAACCCCTGCTGTCAAATTGCTGATATCAATACCACCTTGAAGTTGCGGGCGCGGCAACATATATACTGTTCTACCTGTTACGGTTGTTATTCTTACATAATAGGCCTGCATAGAAGGGTCTGAAAACGAAATATACAATCTATCATTTGCTGGATTTGGATAGAGTGTAAAATCCTTGGATGCTATGTCAACCTCATTTACTCCTGTTGTACCACCTGTTACAACAAACTGTCCCATCATACCTCCATCTTCGTGATTGGCAAAGTGGCAGTGGTACATAAAGGGATGTACTGAATCAGAATAATCTTCAAACTTAGCCACAAACGTAGCTGATGTATTCTTAGGAAGATATAGTACGTCTTTCCAGCCACTTTCATGCGTGCCAACAGAACCGGTACTTCTCGAAACAATTTTAAACTGCACATCGTGAATGTGAAATGCATGACCAAAAACATTACTGTTGGTAATGGTCCATTTTTCAATGTCGTTTAAATTTACTGTATGATTGATGGTGTTAAATTCAAAATGAGAATTATCAAAACCGAATGGGTTTTGTGGTTGACCCGGATTTCCTCCTGTAACTGTTACTGTCCTGTTTACCGTTGCATTATTGGCTGTCCAGTATGTGTTGTTGGCTAATGTTGAAGGCACAGCTATTACAGGGCTATTAGTTGCTGCTATTACATTAATATGTAAGAGATTAAAATCAATATTATTTAGCAAACTGCCGAATTCTCCGCTTGTTCCGGGTTCTCCACCCGGAAATCCAAAAGCCTGTCCGTTATTATAGGCTTTCAGGTCAAGTGTTGAGCCGATATTATCGTTGCCAAGATTAACGAGTATTTCAACTCGTTCACCAACTGCTAAAATTACCCTTGTAACAGATACCGGTGCATTTAGTAGTCCACCATCATTGCCGATAATGTAAAATGTTCTGTTATCGCTGAAGCCAATATTATAGGCCCGTTCCATTTCAGCATTCAGTATTCTCAGGCGCACATATTGTTTTGGTAAATCAACTTCTGCATCGGGTGTTCCGTTGGTAAGCATATAATCACCGTAAGCGGTGTTCGTAAATACAAACGCGTTGGAGTTGTCATATCTTCTGCTGGTAAGCATTAGAGGAATATCATCAACACCATAGGTTCTTGGTAATGCTAAAGCCGATTCTTCATCATCATTTACAATAATAAAACCACCGATTCCTTTTGTCAATTGCTCTTGCGTCATTTCATGCAGATGCGGATGATACCAGTAAGTAGCAGCATTATTTGTTACTTTCCAATAAGGCTGCCAGGTAGTGCCGGGAGGTATTACCTGATGCGGCCCCCCATCCATCACAGCAGGCAAATGCATGCCGTGCCAGTGCACTGTTGTTGAATCGTTCAGGCCATTATGTACGTTCATATGAACAGTATCGCCTTTATTGAAAAACAAAGTTGGCCCCCAGAATTTATTATCTACTCCTGCAGTTATGGTCTGATTTCCAGTTCTGAATTGTGCAAACGTATCAACTAGGTTAAGATTAAATGTAGTGCCGGACATTGTGTCCGGAATCCACAATGTATTATAGGTTTGCGCTGATAAGTTGCAGGTCAACACAACTGCTGAAACGGCAAGTAGGATGAGTTTTTTCATAATTCTTTAGAGACTTATAGTTATTTAATCACACTTAATTTTTTGCTGATTACTTCTGTGTTGGTGTATATTCTTATAATGTATTCACCTGCATATAATGTGCGGGTATCAAAATAAGTCAGTGTGCTGCCTTGGTTTACCGTTGATTTTTGCATCAGTTTGCCGGTAATGTCATAGAACTCTATTAAAACATTTTCTTTTACTAAACTACCTAACTGCACTGCAACAAATTCACTGGCAGGATTTGGATAAAGGCTGACTGTAAGGTTATTTATATTGTTGTCTTCAATTCCTGATGTTGAAGGGATATAAGTAGTTACAGATTCAGTAATAGATGTTACTTTGCGATTAGCATATACCCCATAATATGTTGGTCCAACTATATATGGATAAGCTGAATTCCAATTTTCTTTAACGGTGGTGAAGTAGCAATAGGTGCCGTTGGGATATTCAGGGGTTAAGCAAAATCTTCCATTGTGCTCATCCAGATAATCAGGTGTGGATGGTGAAGTGGCAATGTATTCATAATCTTCTCTGAAATATCCAAGAAAATAAGTGCCTGCTACACTAGGACCATCTGCAACATCTGTTCCGTCTGCATGATGAGTTCTTACAGTTATATTTCTTAATTGGTAACTTGATTTCATGCGTGTAATTCCGCCAGTTCCATCAGTATTTAAGTAACCGTAAGCCCCGTAAACAGGATAGCCGTCATACGCAAAACCAAGTAATGGCGAATGCTGTGAACTGTTGATGGCATATAATCCATCAGCAGGAAATGAATCACAAACAATAGAGACAACATTCTGGTCAAGACTGAATGCACTTGGATTTTGATGGTGATGATAATTACCCATTGCCGGGTGTGCTTTTGAGCAATCAAATCCCGCCATTTCAGCAGGTATAGCATCTCTATTCCAGGCCTGAGTTGCCCCCATACCTCCGGGACATTGCGGATTTCCGGGGCCGCCACACAGTGCATTTGTAGTTGTATTCCATGCAACACCATCTCGGTAGTCAAACATGGCAACACCGTTTATAAACACACCAATGTTTCCGCCTGATGTAGCGGTAAAAGTTCCTGAAGTATTTGGTACAGGTGTGAGAGGAATTTTAAAAATAGCATTCTGGTCAGTAGCCTGTGATGGGTTGCCATCTCTGAACGGACCTGAAATATATGCAGGGATACCGTTGGTTGTTGCATAAGCAAAGTTGGCTGAATACTGCACTGTTTGAACGTTTGCCAGAACGTTATCTTGAATAGGTGTCATGTTTCCTGTAACATAATGGCGTCCCATTATTGTATTATTCTGTAGCCACGAAGTGACTGCCGGACTTGTTTGTGCATTTGCAAGTATGCTGACTACTGCAAAAGCTGGAATTAGGATGATTTTTTTCATGATGATTGTATTTGGGTTTGTTTGTGATGTTTTTGATTATTATTTATTGGCTGTTGAGTTGAATATATTTTTCGGATAGGAGAATGAAGGATTAAATAAAAACTCTTTATCGCTTAATGTAAGCAGAAATGCAATGATATCAACCCGTTCGTTGGAAGATAATATGATTGGATTCTGTAATTGTTTTGCAAGTGTCTTGCTCTGATGTATGCCGGAAGTATAGTGCTTTAATACATCCCCCAGTTTTTTTAATCTGCCATCGTGCATATAAGGATATGAGAATTCAATGTTGCGCAATGTGGGTACTTTAAATTTTAATGAGTCATCAGATTTTTGGGTTATTTTCATTCTGCCAAAATCATTTAAGGTGGCATCTACTGTCAAACCATTATTCTCAAACAACCCATTTGTAAACAATGGTTCTGCATGACATGAATTGCAATTCTTTTGAAATAGCTGATACCCGTTTTGTTCCTGTTCTGTAAATACGGCCTGTTTGCTCATTACACTATCATATTTTGAATTGGCGCTAACAAGTGTAAGCATGAACTGAGCGATAGCTTTCAGCGTTATTTCTCCTGTTATTACACTATCTTTAAATGCCTTCAAAAACAAAGACGGGTACAATGCAGAACGCTGTAATTTATATGTAACATGTTCTATCTTTTCACCCATTTCATCAGGATGGCTGATAGGTGCAAGGGCTTGCATATCCAGATGGTTAATAGCTCCATCCCACATAAATGATTTTTGCCACGCTAAGTTCATTAATACAGGTGAATTTCGTGTTCCAATGCTGTCGCCAATACCATGGCTTAAAGCATGGTCAATATGTGTAAAAGCTGAGTATTGTGAATGACAACTTGCGCAGGAAATAGTATTGTCAGCCGAAAGAATGGGGTCGTAAAAAAGAGCTCTTCCTAATTCTATCTTTTCTTCAGTAAGTGGATTTTTTGAAAAATCGTAAATTGGCTTTGGCCAGTTTTTGGGTGTTGTAAAAAACTTGTTCTCTCCGGCTTTGAAACCAAACAGAAAAACAATAATCAATGAAAAGAGAAAATGTTTATTCTTCATTTTATTGAACACTAAAAATTCTGGTTAATTCATTAGAAAGCAAAACTGCTTCTTTGCTGGGTGACATAATGTGATTCTGTTTGCTCAGATTAATTTTTGAAATCATCTCTTCTGCATTTATTACAATATTTAATTCATTTGAATTATTGGTATTTAAAAATACTGATTGTAGAGTATTGTAAGGATACTTATAGCCTCCAAGATGAAAGGTGAATTCATTATTACGTGTGTTACAGACTTTACTTTTTCCTTCAAGTTTAAAATTGATGTAACCACTTTGCCAGGTCCAGTACATTCCTTTTGTAGGATCTAAGTCACCGCCCATTGCACCTGCAACATTGGTAATGCTGTCAATACCCACATTGAATTTTAGTTTATCAAATATCGGTTTGGAAGAAGAAATTAAATTAATTTGTAAAGAACTAATAACTGAAGCATCTACCAGATGGAAACTATTCAGTTCTTTCCAAACAATTTCCCCGTTCAAAAGAAGTTCAATGTCTGAGATATAAAATCTTAAGACATCAATCTGTATACTGTCGTTATTGTTTTTACTAAAATATGACTTACTTAAAACCAAAGCTTCTTTCCCGAAAATAGGATTGAATTGCAGTGTCAGCACTTCATCATTTTGTGATGCTGATATATTTACCCTGCAAATAATTAACAACAATATAACTGTAAACCTCAGGTTCATTTTTCTATATCAGAAAGGATATGGCTTCTGATTTTCGGGTGTAAAATTATCTTGCCCCTGTAATTTATGTGTTACAGAATTTTGAAAAAGATTAATAAAATTCAGAATTATTTCTCAACGATTAAACGCTACCAGGTTTTTACAAAATCTTCTTTCTTAAACTGCGTTGTGCGATCTGAATAATAAGAGGCATATCCCTTCTTCAACTTCATAGGGTCTTTGCTGCCAATTCGTGATAAGAGTGCAATAGGGAAGAGAAAAAGGTAAAATACAACGGTTAGAATAATCTTTGGAAACACCATATTCATCAACTCGCCCAGTTTAAACCATGCCCATGCAATCTTAGAAGAAATGAAATTTGATAATAGACCAGCCAATCCTGTAGCAAGCGAAATATAAAGCGGCCATTCTTTCTCTGAAATAAGAGACACAAAAACAAAACCCACCGCAATGGTGAACATTGTTTCGGTGTTTTTTTCTTTTGTCATTTAGAAAAGTGTATAAACAAAAGGAGCCACGGCAGTTCCTCCGCCAAATACAATCAGCATACCGAGTAACACAAGTACAATAATAATTGGTGCAAGCCACCACTTTTTTCGTTCCTTCAGGAACAGCCACAAATCTTTTAAGAAATCCATAGTATTAGTCTAATTTAAATTCTTCTTTCCATTTATCTTTTTGATTCCAATTGGGTTGTTCGGTTTTGGTGAAGAGGTAATCACCCACAACCAGATAATCCATTTCAGTCCGCATAAAACAGCGGTAAGCATCTTCAGGCGTGCAGACTATAGGCTCACCACGCACATTGAAACTGGTATTTACCACTAAGCCAAATCCTGTTTTTTGTTTAAAAGCATTTATCAGTTCCCAGTAACGAACATTGGTTTCTTTATGCACCGTTTGTATTCGTGCCGAAAAATCCAGATGTGTTACTGATGGTATATCACTGCGAAGATAATACAGGCGCTCCCACAAAGGCAAATCATTATAGTTGGCAGGCAGCTCTTTTCTGCGCTCTTTTTTAACGGGCGCAATCATCAGCATGTATTGAGATATTCCTTTGAGTTCAAAATAATCTTTACAATCCTCTGCCAATACTGAGGGTGCAAACGGACGAAAACCTTCCCGGTATTTTATTTTAAGATTTAGTTTTTTCTGCATCTCAGCATTTCGTGCATCACCCAAAATACTGCGATTACCTAGTGCGCGCGGACCAAATTCCATTCTTCCCTGAAACCAACCTACTACATTTCCTTCGGCTAACAGCGCTGCTGTTTTTCCTGCCAACTCATTAAAAGCCATTTTCAGAAAAGGAGCTTTGTGTTTGCGCGCCATTAGTTCAATCTCTTTGTCAGAATATTCAGGACCCAGGTAGGAGCCAAGCATGTTATCTGTTTTGCCGTTTGGTTTGCGCTCAGCTCCGAAATACAAATAGTGGGCAGCCTGAGCTGCGCCTAACGCTCCTCCGGCATCACCTGCCGCAGGTTGAATAAAAATATCGTCAAATAATTTTGCTCGTAACAGCTTTCCATTGGCAACGCAATTCAAGGCTACACCGCCTGCCATACATAGGTGTTTTGAACCTGTCAGGCGTTTGGCTTCTGCAGCCATTTTCAAAACTATCTCTTCTGTTACTTCTTGTATGGCATAAGCAAGATTGCAATGCTGTTGTTCCAATTCGCCTTCTGCTTTACGTTTTTTTATGCCAAAGAGCTGTTCAAACTTTTTATCATGCACCATCCGAAGCCCTGTTGCATAATTGAAATAATCCTGATTGAGGTGAATGGAGCCATCCTCTTTGATATCTGCCAGATTTTCTTTTATAAGCTTTATAAAACGCCTTGTTTCTTCTGCATCGGGATTGCCGTAAGGAGCCAGCCCCATTAGTTTATACTCGCCAGAATTGACAGTAAATCCAAGGTAATAAGTGAATGCAGAATAAAGCAAGCCTACTGAATGTGGGAATTTTAATTCTTTTAAAAAATGTATGTTATTTCCTTTTCCATGGGCAATGGAAGCGGTTGTCCACTCGCCAACACCGTCAATGGTAAGTATAGCAGCATCTTCAAATGGTGAAGGGAAAAAGGCACTTGCTGCATGTGAAAGATGGTGTTCGGGAAATAGAAGTTTAACTTTCTTCTTATCGTATTCACCAACTTTTTTAAGCTCATCATAAATCATTTTTTTAAGAAACAATTTCTCTTTTGCCCACACAGGAATAGCGGTGAGAAAAGAAAGTAAACCCTTTGGAGCAAAGGCATAATACGTTTCGAGCAGCCGTTCAAATTTCAGCAAAGGCTTGTCGTAAAAGACAATGGCATCCAGTTCGTCAATTGAATAGCCGCTTTGCTCCAAACAGAATTTTATGGCATTAACAGGAAAGTCTGGCGTGTGCTTTTTGCGGGTAAAACGCTCTTCTTGCGCGGCAGCGATTATTTTGCCGTCATCAAGGATGGCAGCAGCCGAGTCGTGGTAAAATGCAGATATGCCGAGGATTTTGGGCATTGTATTTTCAGGTGATTGCCAAAAGTAGCGTAAATTAAATTCTTATGTTTGTCCTTCAATTATTATG
>CANKAM010000092.1 GCA_947479755.1 Bacteroidota bacterium | reverse complement strand
TGCACGATTTTCAAGAGTTTAAAGAAAACAATCGCTGAATTATTTTCTTTAATTTTGATTGCTTTGGCTTTAAGGTTTTTTCTCTGTCATCATTATTTTGCTTACGAATAACACCTGAAGAAGAAAATATTTGTGTAGCTGTTATATAGAAACAGTAAAGGGTTCAACAGTAATTTTTTTAAGTACTTTCCCTGAAAGTCCGCTTTCTTTACCTTTTTCGAAATCGGCATTAATAAAAAAATCTTCACGTTTTAATTCCATTAAATCAAAGTCTTTAAGGTCTCCAGTTTTTGATTTACTCATAAATAAAAACGATACATCATCCGGAAAAATATAAACAACTGCTCCCACTCTGTCTTTGCCTGAAATATTGGGCAAAGAATAATGTATTAGTCTTGAATCAAAAACCAATAAATCCCCTGCTTTAAGGCAAACAGGAACTGCATATTGTTTTAAATCACTGCTCAGATTTTCGATATTCTGATCCGAGAAGTTAGAACGATATGGTGGAAAAAAATATTGAGTTTTAGGCACTACACACACCGGACCATTCTCCATATTTACATCCGTCAATGCAATCCAGATATTGATGGGCGATGATTTATTTTCATCTATTAATGTAATATCCTGATGCAATGGCAACTCATGTTCAGGCATAGAACTTTTTATTACAAAATTGTAAACTGCCGGCTGATAATTCTGGAACAGTGTATCCAGTTCAGCTTTAACAATATTTCCAATCTCTTCATGAACAGACTTGCGGTAATCTATATCTTTTGAATAAGCGCTCATAAACATCCCTATATTATTCATGCCTTGATGCTGGTACTTATTGTAAAGGTTGTTAAGTTTCTCAACCGTTTCTGTAGAGAATAATTTTTCACATACAAAATAGCCTTTATCTTCTAATTCTGTTCGATGACTATCAGCTATGACTTGCCGGTAAGGAGAGGGTTTCCAATCGGTAGAAAAAAATGGACTAATACCTGCAGCAGAATTTTCAGACATTATAATTCTTTTTCTTTTTTTCCATACACCTGAATGTACATCAGGTTCTGAAGAAAATATTTATCTAATCCGTTCTCCAAACTGAAGAGCGGTTTAACACAATGCAACTCAAAGAAATCAATCGGAAAAACATAATCGTCCCAGCTTTCAATTTTTGCAATACCGGTGAGTTCCTGAAATTCGTTTGAGATGGTCAGATTTTCAAAATCGGCCAAAGGCAAATCAATGGTTTTTATTTTTGAAATTATCCAACCTTTGGTACGCAGATGTTTCATCACATCGTACATATCGGCTATGTTGTAACGGTAGGCTTCATTGATTTTTTTTATTTCGCGTTCAATTTTTTCAGCATGTTCAGGCAACAAAGGTTCGCGCCTGAAAAGGTCTTTGATGTAAAGCAAACCACCTTGCTTCAGCATTCTCCATGCTGCATCAATTGCCTTATGGTGGTAGGGCGAATGGCCGAATGATTCCAAAAAATAAACTACATCAAAATCAGTTTTCTTTATTTCGCTTTCAGGCTGATGATAATCGCCATGATAAACAAAAACTTTATTTTCAAGTCCTGCTTTCTTCACATTTTCAACCGATTGCTTGTATTGCTCATCACTAATTGTAATCGCGTGAATCTCCACCCCTGTTCTTTGCGCAAAATAAATTGCTGGTCCGCATACTCCACAACCGGCATCCAGTACTTTCATTCCTGCTTTCAGTTGCATGGCTTCAATCTGGTAATCCAATAATTTGGTTACATCGTGCGTTCGGAATGCCTGAATTACCTGACCGTAAACCTGCAAAAACTTATCAGTGTATTGGTTGTAGAAATCGCCCACATCAGTTGTTGTGTGCGTGGATTTGTGCTTTATAACTTCAGCTTGTGTAGGATTTGAAAAAAAATCTTTCAGTTGTTTCAGCACAGTTCTTCTCTTTTATTTTTCATCATATGTTGATGAGCAAATGTAATTTTATTTACTAATCAACCTGCCTTTGATTTCTCGCAAAATATTCATAGGCGTATAAATTTTCCAAAAAGATTCTGTATGCTCTGAATCAACTTTAACTGTTTGTGACATGGCATTTATATAAATTAGTTCAACCGGCTTTTCAATGCCTGCAAGTTCACAAAATTCATCTGTTGTAACCTGATGAAAATCGTAAGCTACATCTGCAAGCTTGGTTAACCCTTTTGGTCCGGAGAAAATATTTTGCGTCATAAAATACGTTGGATTACTTGCGTATTCCTCAACCTGTCCATTATTGTTCCAGTAGTAACGCATCTCCGCTTCTTCAGGAATAATACCATAAGCGCAGGCTAAACGCAAGTCCTTGGTTTCGTTTGCCTGTGAAGCATGCACCATTGCATGGTCATATATCAACGCTTCGCCAGCTTTAAGATACAGCGGTGTCATGCTTTTCCACACTAAGTCATAGACTTTGCCATAGACACAATCAATACTACTGTGGCGGTATTTTGCATCTACCCATTTGTGGCTGCAGGGCAGAACATAAATTGTTCCATTTTGCTCATTCAAATCCACCAATGGAATCCAGATATTATATGAGCGAAAATAATTTTCGTCAACTATACTCCAATCCTGATGCGGCTGTAAAAGCCCCTGCTGACCTACAGGTTTTACAATGTATGAACCACCTAACGGACGGCAATTGATAAAGTATTCGCCAATCGCTCTATTGTAAACTTTCCTGATTTCCTGATTCATCCGTTCACGAAAATCCAAATCATCAACATGTGCTGTTGCATAAAAATGATTGATGTCGCTTTTATGATTATCGTAAAAAACTTTTATAAGGGAATCCACTTCGTCTTTATTAAGAAAGGGAACAGTAACATAACCGCGTTCGCGCAGTTGCTCGTTTAATTTTTCGTCTTTCAGTATTTGCCTGTATTCACTCATGTTTACTTACCTGTTACCCGGAATTTTATTTCCCTTGCAATGTTCATTGGTGTATAAACCTGCCAGAAATTTTTTTCTTCTTTTGATGTCATCTCAACAATTTCTGCAACCTGTGGCTCAGGAATTTTTTCTTCAATTTCTTTAAATGTAAAACCTGCATCGGTTTTCATTTTCCGAAGACGATTTTTTAGTTCTTCTCCTTTCAACATAGGCACTTCATATTCAATGAAACCAAGGCTTGTACCTACTGTCGGTCTTTTATAAATGTCTTTGAAAAAATCTTCGAACTGAATAAAAAAATCATCATCCATTTCAAATTTTTCAATTTGGTTATCGTTGCGCTCAGTGTCCTTGTAATGAAAAATCATTTGAGCATCTTTTGTTTTTACCCCTGCAGTAATTGCTTTCCTGATTTTATCTGATTTGTTGGGTGGAGAATAATGAATTAAGGATTGATTTAGAATCACGGCAGTTCCTGCTTTCACAATCATTGGTTCTAATTGCTCCATTGCAAGATGGTAATCGTGGTCGAAAAAGTAACGCATTGTTGGAGCACGCATAACAGGGAAAGCTGCATAATGACTTCCCGGCAAAACCATCAGCGGACCGTTCTCGGGAGTAATATCACACAAAGGAGTCCAGATGTTTAATGCAATATTTTTGCTCTCATCTACCACTGTCCAGTCCTGGTGAATAAACAAATCAGAGTTGGGCGCTGGCATTTTAAAAAGATAGGCTCCGCCAAACGGAGTGTAATTTTGAAACACCTCTTCGTATCGTCTTTTAAAAACAATTTTTATCTCTTCACTTACTCTTTTTTTATATTCCATATCACTGGAATAACTGCCGGCAAAAAAACCATCAGCGGGAAGATTTGGATGCAGTTCATCAAACAGTTTATCCATGTGGCGCACTTCTTCTTCGTTCAGAAATGGCAACACTAAAAAACCTTGTTTCTCAAAGGTGGCCTGATGTTCAGGATTTTTAAAAATTGCTGGCGCTGGCATTTATTTCGTCTAATTTCCTGTTAATTTATATTTCAATTCAAGCAAAATATTTTTCGGAGTATAAATTTCCCAGAAAGATTTTTGTTTGTTTTCAGGTGTTGTAACAGCTACTTCTTCTAATTGTTGAACTGCTACTTTTTTTGTTGGTGTAAATTCTCTTAACCTCTTTTTTTTAAATTGATTTCCCAATTGTTCTATGGATAATTCAGGAAAGCTATAATCAGTAATTCCAAGGCTTTTGCCCATTTTTGGGCGACCATAAATGTTTGCACCAAATTGTTCGTAGTTGGTCATGAATGATAAATCCTGCTGAAACAATTCCACTTTATTTTTCCATTCGGGGTTATTTTTGTCGTGATAACAAATTACAAAACGTGCATCCTTATGTGTGAAATAAACATTGGTAACAATACGAATATCGTTACTTGTATTTGGAGGTGAAAAATGAATAATGCTTTGGTCAAAGATTGCTGCCTGTCCTGCTTTCAGATAATAAGGAGTCATGTAATCTTTTATTTCTTCCTGAATTCCATCATAAAATCCGCGAAGCGTATGTCCGCGATAAGTAGGAAAAAAACGATGGCTTCCAGGCAAAATATATAAGACTCCATTGTTTTCAGTGAGGTTGGTAAGTGGTGTCCAGATATTCATGCCAGTAAATTCAGTCTCGTCAACCAAGGTCATGTCCTGATGCACATGCAGATAACTTTCTTCACCCGGAGACTTTACGATAAAACTACCATTGATAATCTGATAATCGATAAACAATTCCTCAAAACGCTTTTGTCCGATTCGTTTCAATTCTTTGTCTGTTGTATCGCGGTAATTTTTGTCTTTTGAAAACGTAGAAGGAAAAAAACCTTTCTCATCTTTTGGATGCAAACGATGATATAATTCTTCTGCTTCGCTTATTTCATCGGCAGTGTAAAAATCAACAACAACAAAACCTTCGCGCTCAAACTCCTCCTGCATTTGAGGATTTTTAAACACACGCTTCATCTTTGCAAATTCAAACATCGCTTCTTTTTAATTTCCTGTAACGCGGAATTTTATTTCACGCAAAATATTAATCGGTGTATAAATTTTCCAGAATGATTCTTTTGGCTGAGCGGATTCATTTCCCACTTCTACCAGTTCTTCCACAACCGGTTCAGGTTGTTTAGCACTTCCGTCCATATTAAAGTTAAATAGTTTCGCCATATGCTCACATAGCTCAACATTAAAGGTATTTCCTGCCTCTTTTATTTTAGCCAGTAACTCATCTGAAGTGGGGTTTGGATAAATGTATGGCAACTCCTCAGCTATTTCATATCCTGTAATGGTTTCGCCTTTGTCATACATTTTCGACAGTTTTGAATTATCGTATTTCAACAAAAAAGCATCATCAATTTTATATTTCAATAACGTATCTTTTTTGCCGTTTTGCTTTAAGGTGAAATGATAAAGTTCTGAATCTGCTTGTGTAAATCCCAAACCTATTGCAATGCGCGGGTCATCAGTTATATTTGGTGTTGATGCATGAAAAGTGCGGTGGTCAAAAATTAATGCTTCACCGGGTTGCATTTCATACATTTCAAGGTACGGAAAAATAGAGAATAAATGATTCATCAAAGGCGTTGGAACTTGTGGTGACGGAGAAGGGCGTGTATTCTTGTAAATCAAATGACTTCCTTTAATAACGCCCATGTAGCCGTTTTGCATGTTGGTTGGCACAAGAGGTATCCAACAAGTAACTGAGTAGTTCTCCCCTTCATTATCAACAAAAGTCCAATCTTGATGTGGCGGGACAACACCTTGTGGATTTTTTTCTTTTACAACATAACTGCCTGCGATAACCTTTGTATTTTCAAAATGGGGTAAGGCTTTAGGCAATGCCACTTCAAAAATCTTCTTGCGAATACGTGCTACTTTTTCCTTGTCATCATCTTCCATGCTCATATTGAATCCATAGCCTGAATGGTCGCGCAGGTTTTGTTCGTTGAAATAATCCAATAATTGTTTTACATCAGTTGCATCCAGCATTGGAATGCGAGCGTAGCCATTCTTGCTGAAAAAGTTCTGCACTTCAGGGTCTTTAAAAAGTTGTTTCATTTTAATCGGATTTTTTTCTTGATAATTCTTTATTGCTTTGTCGAGTTCTGCTTTTGTCCAAGTTTGCCAACTGTAATCAAACTCTTCAATCTTTTTTGCATACGCGGGAGCTTTACCTATTTCGTTGTAGGTGATGAAGAAATCATCTGACGTTACATATTTTTCAACTTTATCGGTTTCGGTTTTATGATAAAAAACGAGTTGGGCTTCTTCCGGCACCAAACCATAAGTGGCAATTACTCTGTCTTTGTCAGTTAAATTAGGCGGAGAAGCATGAAGCAAAGCGTGGCTGAAAATAACAGCTTCCCCCGCTTTCACTTTCACCCACTTCATTTGCCTGTAAATTTCTTCATTGAGTTGCTGAAAAACTCCCGACAAAGTTGGGCTGCGCAATACATCAGAAAATTTATGACTTCCGGGTAACACACGCATTGCTCCGTTTTTTTCATCCACATCTGTAAGCGGAATCCAAATGGTAACGGACTGAAATTTTGACTCATCTACAATTGTCCAGTCCTGATGCACAGGCATAAAACTCTCTTGTCCCGGAGTTTTGCAAAGAAAACTGCTGCCTAATTTTCTGAAATTCTGAAAATGATTTTGCACTGAACTGTCAAGCGTAGCAACAATTTCAGCGCTTGTTTTTTTCTTCAACTCAATGTCAGGATTGTAAATAGTTGAAGAAAAACCTTTCATTGAAACAGGTTGAACTTTGCGATATAATTGAGAAAGCAAATCAACCTTATCCGAATTAATTAAAGGCAGCGTTACATAGCCATCGCGGTCAAATTGTTTTTGTAATACTTCGTCTTTAAAAATATTCATGACAACAATTTTCAGCCGACCAATGCTGCTTTAATTTTTTGAAAAATATTTTTTTCTTCTCTTATGTCAAAACGCTTTCCATACAGGCGCGAAGAAAATGTATTCTCATCTATATCTACATGGCGATAATCTACTTTTCCAACTGATTTCACATTGGTCGGAAACTGCCATGGATTGAACTGAAAATAAAATTCTTTATCCACCTCTAATATATCCACTTTGCCATCGTTAGCTGAAGGGTTTTTGAAATAATGCCATGATGGAAGTTCTTCGGGAATGCAGATTAACTGAATTGCCAACCGTAAATCTTTTGTTTTATTTGGCGCAGAATAATGCACAATACTATCGTCAAGTATCACTGCTTTGCCAACAGGAATTTCAATCGGTTTCATGTATTTATTTACAATTGGAGTCTTTATATTTTCCAACTCCCACGGAACCATTGGGCCCCTTATTTCACCAAAACGCTTATGACTTCCTGGCACTACCTGTAAGGTTCCGTTTGCAATAGTAGCATCCACCAAAGGACACCATATGGAAACGGTGCAACATTTTTTTTCATCTGCAAACGACCAGTTCTGATGTAATGGTACTTCGCCTCCTTTCTCAGAAGTTTTGCGGATGTAGTTTGCAATAATCGGTTTGTAGTTATTCAGAAGTTCATTCATTTTTGCATTGAACATTTCTGTTATGATACCAAAAACCAATTTTTTGTATTCCGGGTTTTTATCAATGAACGTGAAATCATACGTTATTTCATCCGGCATTTTAAAGCCTGTCTCGGGAGCTGTTATTTGTCCTCCGCTTGATGGTAGTGTATCAAAGAATTTTTGCTTTAAAATTGCTACATCTTCTTTAGAAATAAAATCAAGAACAACATATCCTTCGCGTTGAAATTGTTTTTCTAATTCGGGGTTATTCAGAACAGGTCTCATTGAGTATTTTTAAGCAAAGTAAAATAAATTAGTGACTGTCCGTTATATGATATTCATCAGTGGCCTTATATTTTGTCAGCTATGCTATCTTCGGTTTTGACAAAATAGACTAATGATATGAGTAATAGGATAAATGATACTAAAACAGACATTAAATAATAGGGGTTGAAAACCTGCTGTAATCCTATACTCCAGCGGAATAATTCTATAAAACCAGCCATTGGGTTCAGGTAAATAAGGGTTGAAAACTTTTCTGGGATAATGCTTACCGGGTAAAAGACAGGCGTAAACCATATCCCGAAATTAATTAAAAAAGGGATAATATGATTCAAATCCCTATTTTTTATGGTGGCAGCGCTAAGTATGAGCGTAACCGCAGTTGAAAATACAATTGTGATTGCAATTATTAGCGGGCTGAAAATTATTTGCCAACCGATATTTATCTGAAAAAAAATTAATAGACCGACTAATAAAACCAAGGTTACTCCAAACTCAACCAATGCCACCAGCACTTTAGACAACGGCAGAATTATTTTCGGAAAATACAACTTACGGATTAAATCCTGATTATTAGTTAGACTTGTGCTTCCTTGCGAAAAAATATAATTAAATAGGTTCCATATCAATACACCGCTTAAAACAAATAATACATACGGATAGTCATTCTTGACCTCGAGAAGCACAGAAAAAAATAGGCTAAAAACAACAACTGCTGTTAAAGGTTGAACAATAGTCCAAGCCAAACCTAAATACGTTTGCGCGTATTTTACTTTTAAATCGCGTTTGGCGAGTGTTAGAATTAATGCTCTGTGCTGCACTACTTTTTTAAAATAATCCGCTAACGAATC
>CANKAM010000091.1 GCA_947479755.1 Bacteroidota bacterium | reverse complement strand
CTTGATTCATAATTACTTATTTATCAAGAAAATAAAAAATATTTTCAACTCATAAATTCAAATCGTTGCAGGCAATAAAATCGCTGAAACTCAATAATAACAATACTTTCAAAGAACTTATATTTGTAACATCAAAACGCTAATGAAATAATATCTTTAATTAGACGAAACTTAGCTATTTTAAGAGCAGCCAATACATTAAACTCTTCTAATTTTTTTTATAATAACCCCATCTTTCATCCTTGATAGATCAAAGATGGGGTTCGTTAAGAGTTTATTGCATTTTCAATACAATCGTATCATAACTGGCTCCGTAACCACACCAACCTCCCAATCCTCCTCCTTCAACATTTGTAAAAACAGATGCAGGTGAAGCAAACGGATTTCCGTTTGCAAATCTGATGCTTTCCAATGAATTTAAAAAGTTGTAAGTGATGCGGTCAATGGTGCAGAATTTTACTACTACTGTATCACCAACTGCAAAATAAAATAAGGGCAAATCACTGGTATCCTGAGGTGAGAGCGGGTCGTCTGAAGGGTCGTAAGCAAAATCAAAACTTTGTCCGTTAATAAACTTATCGTTGAATACAGAACCGTTTGATGGTAAAAGTCTTTCCTGCCTGCCAAAAATCTGCGAAAACCAGCGGTACGAATTTCCCATTGTATCAGGGTCGGTAAGATGTGCCCATACAAAACCAAGGCTGTCGTCTTCAGCCCCTAAATCCTCTTTAAACCAAAGGCTGTCGAGCGGAACAGGCTGAGGAATAGTGGTAGTTGCTGTCAATGTTTTTCCGTCAGCAATTACAGTGAGGTAATACGTTTTACCAACTTCACCGGTGATTAGATCAGAACTATAGGCAAAGACAGGGTTGGGTTTATAAATCTCCATGTTCAATCCTCCCTGCATGGTGTCAATAATTATTCCATCGCTGACAATCACGGTAGCATCGGTAACAAAAAGGTTACTGGTAAAATCTTCAATGGGCGCAAAGTAAGGCGAGCTGCGGGTAAGCAATACATAAGGATGTTTACCTTGTTCTATCACACCTTCAATCACTACCTTTTTCTGCGCTTCAGGTAAGTCAATGGTGATTTCTTTTTCGCAGGAGGCGAAGATAAATGGCAGCAGAATTGTAGCAGTGAGCGTAGTCGAACTGTTTAATAATAGAGCTTCGACTACGCTCAGCCTGACAACTGCTCTTCTTTTTATTCTCTGTAAGAAATTCTTCATCTCTTAAAATTTAAAATTGTAAGTAATGGAAGGCAGAATTGGAAACAGCGAAACCTGTTTTGCAACTACGCGAAATGTTCCATCTGCAAGGCTTCCTTCATCATCAAAATAAATGAAGAAAGGATTCTGCCGGCTGTAAACATTGTAAATACTCAGGTTCCAGCTTCCCTGAAAATGTTTGCGCTGTTTGCCTTTGTATGTTATTGAAAGGTCGGCACGGTGATAAGCAGGCATGCGGTAAGCATTACGATCACCATATTCGCTTACCAATGCACCTTCATAAACATAACGTGCAATAGGCACTGTGAGCTTGTTTCCTGTTGAGTAAACAAAAATTGCTGAAACATTGAGGCGGTCAGTTATATCGTAACTTGCTATAACCGACACATCGTGTCTGCGGTCGTACTTTGCTTCAAACTCTTGACCGAAATTAAGTGTTGGGAATGTACGTGTGGTGCGAGCCAGTGTGTAACCAATCCATCCGGTAAATTTGCCTTTTGCTTTCTTAATAAACAACTCAATACCGTATGCTTTACCATCACCAAAGGTCATATTGTTATCAGGATTATCAAGCACATTATCACCGGGCAATGAACCGTCTTTATATTCCACCTGATTTTTCATGGTTTTGTAATATAACTCAACCGAAGTTTCCAGAAAATCATTGAAGAAATTACGGAAATAACCAACCGAATACTGAGTTCCTTTTTGTGGCTTTACTAATGAGCTGCTGGGAACCCAGATATCTGTTGGCAGTGAAACCGATGCATACGAAGCAAGGTGAATATATTGGTAGTTCATAGTAAATGAAGCCTTAACCGATGAGGTTTTTCCCAGCGTATAGCGCATTAACAAACGGGGCTCAAGGTTGCGGTAAACCTGCACACTTTGATTAAGACCTCCATCAATTATAAGTTTCATCAATGGGTTGTTATCTTCAACTCCGGCATAGTGAACGGTATCTGTAATCTGGCCGTTTTCATTTTTTATATAACGGTCAAAAGGACCTATCTGCTCAAAGTAGGTGGCACGCAAACCTGCGTTAATCCTGAATTTATCCGTTACATCAAAATCATCATTGATGTAGAGCGCAACATCGTGCGCATACAAACGGGCAACTTTCCCTAAGTCGAAATTTACTTCCCCTGAACGTGCAGAAGCGCTGGTAGGTGTGAATGTGTGATAGATATAGTTTAAACCAAACTTGATGTTGTGTCGAATATCAGGCAGCCAGTTGTAGTCAATCTTCACGTTCCAGTCGCGGATGCCGGAGAAAAAACGTGCTTCAAATTCCTGCTGCCCGGCAGAGAATTCAAACTGATAATCGCTGAAGATAAGTGAAGTGTTTACAAACAGTTTGTCGTTGTAAAGGTGGTTCCATCGCAGTGATGTTGTTGCATTTCCCCATTGAATTCCGGCACTAAAACCGTTATCTCTGTTCTTGAATAAAAACACATCGCGACCAAAATAACCGCTCAGGAAAATACGGTCTTTGTCAGATATGCGGTAATTTATTTTTGCATTTAAATCGTAGAAATAATAACCCGAACCGGCTGCAGGCGAGGTATCATTTACAAAAGGTTTTGCAAGAATATCGGCATAGGTTCTGCGTCCTGAAATAATAAACGAAGCCGTGTCTTTTTTAATCGGGCCCTGAATGGTAAGACGCGAAGAAATGATTCCAATACCGCCATCAACCTGAAACTTTTTGCTGTTACCTTCTTTCATGGAAATATCCAACACCGATGCAAGACGGCCTCCATAATTGGCAGGCATTCCGCCTTTGATGAGCTCCACATTTTTCAACGCATCGGAATTAAAAACAGAGAAGAAACCAAACAGGTGAGCAGCATTGTAAACCACTGCTTCATCCAGCAGGATAAGGTTCTGGTCGGGACCACCGCCACGCACGTAAAAGCCGGTGTTTCCCTCACCGGCATTTTTCACGCCCGGTAAAAGCTGTATCACTTTCAGCACATCTACTTCGCCCATAAATGCCGGCAATTGCTTGATGGTTTCAATGGGCATATCAAACACACCCATCTGTGTTTGCTGAACATTTTTATCGCTCTGCTCAGCCGAAATAACAACCTCTTTAATGTTCAGCATCTGACCTAAGAGCGATATGTTGATACGCTTGTCTTCGTTCAGTATCAGCTTCTCGGTGTATTCCTGCATGCCGATATAGGAAGTGGCAAGTGTGTATTCACCTTCCTCAATAGTCATTGAATAAAAGCCATACTGATTAGTAGCTGCTCCGCGTGTAAGTTCTTTGATATACACGTTCACTCCAATCATATACTCACCGGTGGCTTCTTCTTTTACATAGCCGCTGATGGTGTGCTTTTTAGCACCCTGTGCAAGACTATCAGAAGCAAGAGTTAAGAAGCAGGAAACAAGAATTACAATACTTAATAAAGGGCGAAACATCTGTGGACTGAGGACTATCGTCTATGGATTTTTTTTAACCGCGCAAATGTAAATGTTTTAGCTGCGCGAAAGCGGAGAGATAACAAGTGTATGTTAAATTTTGTTTAAGGAGAAAGCTTTACCACTAAGGACACTAAGCCCACTGAGTTTAAATTAAGTCTACCCTACCTTCTGGCACCATACCACTTTTTCTTAGGGGCATTGCCTGGTGATTTTGGTCGTGAGTGACCATGGTTTCCCCTACCCTGCTGTTGTGTGGGCTTCTCGGGATTATTATCCATCAAGGGAAAAGGATGATTATCAATAACCGGGATTTTTTTGGCAATCAACTTTTCCACATCACGCAGGTATTCTTTTTCAATGGCATCACAAAATGAAAGTGCTGTACCCTTTGCTCCTGCCCTGCCTGTGCGTCCAATACGGTGTACATAGGTTTCGGCAATGTTTGACAATTCGTAATTGATTACATATTCCAGATCGTCAATATCAATTCCGCGGGCAGCAATATCGGTTGCCACTAATACGCGGGTGGTTTGCGCTTTAAAATTGGTTAGTGCACGCTGTCTTGCATTTTGTGTTTTATTGCCGTGGATGGCTTCGGCTTTGATGTTATTCTTAATCAGAATTTTTACCACTTTATCTGCGCCATGCTTGGTGCGGGTAAAAACCAAGGCTGTTTTAATGTCTTTGTTTTTTAACACATCAACAAGCAAAGCATTTTTGTTTCCTTTATCTACAAAGTAAACCTGCTGCTTGATGATATCCACAGTTGATGAAACAGGTGTAACCGATACCTTCTCAGGGGTATGCAAAATGGTGCTTGCCAGTTTTACAATCTCAGGCGGCATGGTGGCTGAGAAGAACAGCGACTGACGCTTTTTAGGCAAGGCTGCAATCAGTTTTTTTACATCGTGGATAAAGCCCATGTCGAGCATACGGTCAGCTTCATCGAGTACAAATATTTCAATGTCACGCAGGTGAAGAAAGCCTTGATTCATCAGGTCTAATAATCTTCCGGGGGTGGCAATTACAACATCAACACCACGTTGCAGGGCATTGGTTTGTGAGTGCTGGTTTACACCACCAAAAATTACGGTGTTGGTCAATCCTGTATGTCTTCCATAAGCATTAAAGCTTTCACCTATTTGTATAGCCAGTTCGCGGGTTGGGGTAACGATAAGGCTGCGCACTTTTTTCTTTTTATCGTTGGTATGGGTAGCGCGAAGCAGTTGTAAAATAGGTATAGCAAAAGCTGCTGTTTTGCCGGTACCTGTTTGTGCACAGCCAAGCAAATCGGTGCCTTGCAAAACAATGGGAATAGATTGTGCCTGTATGGGTGTTGGGGTGGTGTAACCTTCTTCTTTAAGGGCTTTTAAAATGGGTTCAATGATGTTGAGTGAATCGAATAGCATGTTTATAGTGATAGAACGCTGATTGTTATGATTTATATGATTTACGCTGATTTTACGGGGCAAGAGAACTAATGCCCTCATGGAAATTGGGCGCAAGATACGATTTTATAGCTGCGGCTTAACAACGAGATAACATGGGAAGGTGATTATTGTTTAATCCCCGTTAAGCGAAGCGTCCGGCTACGCTTGCTTTAATAAGTCCTTAGGACTTTTTTATTTCATTTTGTCTTTGCGGCAAGATGCGGGTTAAACTGGTCGTAGCGAGACGCTTCACCTTAACGTGCATATCCTACGCTCAACAGGGGGTATTACTTAGTCTTAGCCATAAACTGATGAATGTGAGCTGCAATTTCTTCGCCTTTATCTTCCTGCAAAAAATGACCGCCCCCCGTAATTTTAATCATAGGGAAATCAGCAGCACCGGGAATAAGGCGTTTGAAAAATTTATCAAGATGTCCGGTAATAGGGTCGCCATCCGAGAAAATAATCTGCACGGGGTTTTTCCAGTGCGCCAGTTCTTTGCGCGCTCTTTGCATGTAAGGGGTTGCCTCATCTCGGGGTTTCATGGGAACCAGATAAGGAAATTTGCGGGCAGCCGCTTTATAATTATTATCAGGAAAAGGTGCGCTGTAGGCATCTTTTACTTCTTTGGGTAAAGAGGTTTTGCAACCCAGTTGTATGGTTTTGCCAACGGGCTTGGCCATTAAACCTTTTGAGGCTCTGCGCCACATAAAAAATCCAAAGCCTTTAATCAGTTCTGTAATACTTCTGATACCAAGGCCTGAAGGCAAACCTGTATTCATAATTACCAGCCGTTTAATACGGACTGAATTATCAGCTGCATAAGGCAAGCCTATAAGTCCGCCCCAATCCTGAACAACCAAGGTAACATTTTGCAGATTTAACTGCTCTGCAAACTGAACCAGGGTGTTATAATGAAACTGATAGGTGCAGTCATCATCTTTTACAGGTTTATCGGATTTGCCGAAACCAAAAAAGTCAAAAGCGATAACACGGTAATGTTGGGTAAGCAACGGAAAAAATTTGCGGTAGAGGTAACTCCAGCTAGGCTCGCCATGCAGACACAAAATCAGTTCGCCACTACCTTCATCAATGTAATGCAGGCGTGCTCCGTTTATTTCTAAATACTTTGGGGCAAAAGGGTAGCCGGGTAAATTGTTGAAAGCAGAATCGGGAGTGCGGATAAATTCCATGTGGTGGTGCTGTTTGATTAATGCTTAAAAGTATAGATTTATTTAACCCTTCATCGCAAATAGAACGTATGCGCTTTCTGATGCTGTTTTCTTTTTAATAATTAATTCAGGACGAGACAATTGTCAAAAAGCTATTGTATAATTCCTTTTTCCAGTAATAGCTTTCATTAATCATTTGTCTGTACTGTTCGTTTTTTAAAGTTACCGCAAAACATCTCTTTTCCCCAACAAACCTACCAAAATTTCCACTACCCCACCAAGTCGGTTTCAGCCCCATTTCAGCACCTTTTCTGCACATACAACATAACACCGCTGCAAATAATTTTGCCCGCCATGATACACCGGGGCGAAATAGTAAAAATGCGGATAGAGCAATGTGGCTTTAAGCAGGTAGAGGTTTATACCATATACCCCGCTCCCAAAAACACCTTTGAAGGCTGGCTGGAGCAACATAACCTGAGCTTTGTTAAAATCCTGCGCATCGGTGCGATTATAGGCTGGGACTTTTCAAAAGATTTTGAGGATCTTAAAACAATGAAATACAATGAAGCTGAGCAGGTCTTTATTCTCCGCGAGCCGGGTGAGCCTTATGGTAATGCCGAGCTGAGGGCTTTTAAAATAGAAATGAGAGCCGGAATGGCAGAAATAAATGCAAAGCTTCAAACAATTATAGACCAACAGAACTAATGAAAACCGCTGCCAAGGCTCATTTTGATAACCAACCGAACGCGGACTCGAACCAAAACGGTCATTTTGTAAGGAAACCGTATGCCGACTCGAAGCAAAACGGTCATTTTGCTTCAAAGCCGCACGGCACTTCAAACCAAAACGGTCATTTTGCTTCAAAACCGCAAGCCGACTCGAAACAAAACAATCATTTTATAAGCAAACCGAAAGCCGACTCGTATCAAAATGCTCATTGGGGTTCGAGTCGTCACAAGGAAATTACTCCCAACATGTATTTTAATTATAAACCTTAAACACACTTAAACCATGGAACAAATCTGGCATTACATCCTCAACCAATTTTTGAATGCAACTAAAACAAGTTTCAAAAAAGCCGTAAAGCTCAGCAACTATCATGATGCCGCTCTTGCCGAAGCGCAAACCCACGAGCCATTACTGATACCCATTTATAACCGCTACCATCCGCTGCACCAGAATTTGGTACAGAAATACAATGAATGGCGTGCGGCAGGCGGCACCCAGAAGGGTAAAACAGCAAGCATTAACCAATTGCTTGAACTTTCAATACCCATGCTTACCAACTGGGATGCACGGGTGCAAACGGTGTATGCAAAAGGCTCGCCCCGCTACATTGAGATATTTCCCAACGGCCACAGCCCTTTTGTTGCCGATACCATTGACAACCGCATCAATGCTTTTGACTCGCTGAGCAAAGCCATTGGCGCAGACGCTAACCCGGTTATGATGGCCGTGAAAGCCGAAGTGGATGCCGAATTTACTTTGCTCGATGGCGCCCACGATACCCAGATAGGAGCCAAAGGAGTGAAAAAAGCCGACAGCAACTTTGTTGAAGCAGCCCGCGTGGAAACACTAACCATGCAATACCGCGACCTGGGCTTTTGCATGGATAATTTTACCACCAACCTGGTAGCAATTACCGATGTGCTTTTCGACCAGCAAACCCTGCGCGAGCATCAGCAAACGCACTTTACCGGCACTGTTCCAAAAGACGAAACCAAAGAAGTATTGATACATACCTTTCTGGATGATGATGAACTGGTGCTGGAAGTAACAGGTGTAGGTGCCCCCGGCTCTGAAAACCTTACCTTTTACCTCGGAAGCGCAAAGAGCGCTACCAACAGCAGCCCCGTGCAGGTGGGCATCAACAATGGCAAACTTACAATAACCGCTTCGCAGTTCAACCCCGGCAACTGGGGAACCCACCGCTTTCTTACGGCTGTAAACAGCAGCGGAGTAGAGCTGCAGTACAGCGTGGATATTTAGGGGGAGGTCACCCTGAGCACGGCAAATGTCCAGTGGACATTTGAGCGAGGAAGTGGGAAAGCGAAGGGTTTTTACCGCTAAGACGCTAAGGCGCAAAGATTTTTTACCACTAAGGGCACTAAGGTTGTTGTCATGCTGAGCGAAGTGGAGAAGTAAATATTCTGAGTTCAGGATAAGCCTTGTGAGATTCCTCACTTCGTTCGGAATGACAGAGTAAGCAGGGCACGGGAAGGGGGGGGGGTAAGAGAAAAAAACCCATGAACGACTATGTTTTCAATCAGAATTCTCCACATGTTATTGTTGTCGATAATTTTTATAAAGATCCAGATTCAATTGTGAAAATGGCTTACGAACAAGAGTTCAAAGAAAACAAT
>CANKAM010000090.1 GCA_947479755.1 Bacteroidota bacterium | reverse complement strand
TGTTCTTCTTTGCCTTTCCATTCCATAAAATAATGCTTGAGAATTTGTTCCTGTTCTTCAGTATTTTTTGTGGCTGCGCTTTCAAGTATGCTGCGTAACCTGATTTTCATCATCTTCTTCCCGGTTTTGTGGTGGAATTGCGATTGGTATCCGTCTGAGGTAAGGTAAATGCAATCGCCTTCTTTATAGGTGATTTCGTGGTGCCCGAAAATTTTCACCTCCCCGTTATCACTGAAACCTCCTATGCCATGTCTGCTGCCTTTAATCTCTATCAATTTACTTCCGTTAAAATAAAACAGGGGGCGCAAGGCACCTGAGAACGTGATAACTTTTTCTTTTGCATCAATGCGGCAAAGAGCTATATCCATACCGTCACGCACCTCATCATTTGAATTTTGGTTAATAGCTTCCCCCAGTTTGCTGTCAAGTTTTTTAAGTATTTCAGCAGGTTCATAGCATTTTTCTTCTATCACTACCTGATTCAGAAACTGATAGGCAATCAGGCTCATGAGCGCTCCCGGAACGCCATGACCGGTGCAGTCAACAGCAGCGTTGATATGTATATCGCCCACGTGGTAATGCCAGAAAAAATCTCCGCTTAAAATATCTTTTGGCTGCAGCAGGCTAAAACTTCCGTTAAAACTTGATGTAGTTGGAAGTGGTTTGTTAATTATTGCTGTTTGTATTCTGCGCGCGTAATTGATGCTGTCTATTATTTTGTAGTTGCGGTCTTCAAGTTCTTTGCTTTTTACCTTCAACAGTTCTTCGGCTTTGTTGCGCTCGGTTATATCGTGTGCAACTGCATATAGTTTTACGGTGGCCGTGTCGAGGCTTGCATTCCAGTCAAACCACAAATAGCTTCCATCTTTTTTACGAAACCTGTTTACAAAATTCAGGGTGTCTGCGCCTGTTTTGAGCTTCTCAATTTCTTTCAGTGTAGCTTCAATGTCATCGGGATGGATGAACTCCAGGACTTTTTTTTCAAGTAACTCTTTTTCCGTATAGCCTAATGCTTTTGCCCATTGGGGGTTAAGCATTTCAAAATAACCTTCTCTATTGGCAATGCAGCCAAGGCCTTGCATGTAATAAAAAAAAGGCTCGTATTTTATAACTTTTGCTTCCGCTTTTTTGCGCGCCCTTAAATTAGTGTTGATGATAAAAAATAAAATAATGAGCAGTGAGCTTATGCTGGCGAACAACCAGAATATTGAATGGTTGAGCGTAAGTTCGCTTTCAGCATAGGCTGTCTGGCGGGTTATAAGCGTTTGTTCTTCTTCTTTCTGAATTATTTTGATCAGTTTTCTGATTCTATCCATATACAACTTGCTTTTGCCGGATATAAGTAATTGGGTCGCCTTGTCAAATCCGTTTTGTTTTCTCATCTGAACGGCTTCAAATGCGAACTCAATTCTTTTATCAATCAGAAATTTCAATGTATCTAAGCTCAACCCCTGATCGGCATGATCCTGCAAACTTTTATTTAGTTCGTCAAAGTTTTTGTTGATACTATCACTTGCGTTTCCCATTATGTAAAGAAAAGCAGTGTCACCCATCATAATAAATGAACCACTGCCTATTATAATATCCTGAGTTAGCGTAAATACCTGCTCTGTTTTTAAAAGAATGTTTTGAGATTGCGCTACATCTTTTTCAAAGGATTTCCTGGTTTTATTTTTTTTATAGGTGATAACGGCTGCCAAAGCAACGCAACCAAAGATGATGATAAGTAGCAGGTGTAGCTTTTTTTCGAAAGAAATATTTTTCATGGGCTGCAGAGTGTATTGCAAGAACAGTAATGGTACACATTTAAAGTTTCGGTATTACGCTTACTAAAGGATAGTTTTATTTTATATATGAGTATTATTTAGATTGTTTATGTGAATTGGTAGACCTATCCTGTTGTTTTTGTATAAAAAAACAGAGTTAATTATAGTTTTCAAAGTGTGCGGTGGGTGATTTGGCTCTTTTATGTTTGGCTTTGGGTCGGCAAGTGGGTTGGCAGACAAAACTAAATGTGCCAAATGTGCGAGGGCTTGTCGGAATTAAAAGTCCGCCCGAATGTGAGTCAGTGACGCCAAGAGTCGGCAAACAGAGTCCGCCCGAAAGGTTAGTTGTGGTTGTGGTTAATTGTCGTCCTGCGGTTTGTGACAAAATCATCTACATATCGCCCATATAAAGCAACCTTCAATTCTTTTTTTAGGTATTGGTCAAAATGGTTCATATAAAAATTGGCAAATACTTGGCTGGTTAAATTACCAATAGGCAAGCCCGTTGAAACCCCAGTCTTCGATGGTTAAATTACCACCTGTATCTCTTACAAAAACAGGTCCGTTGTCTCTTACCCAAACATCATTAGTCTGCAATAATCTGAAATCAATATTGGTTAAACTTACGCTTGCTGCGGTAAGCAAATTTATAATGCGTGTTTGCTGGGTTGAATTGTAAGCAATGATGTGAACGTTTTCACTTTGCACTAAGGCTGCTGTCATTGCAACCCAGGTAGCATCTAAACTGTTGCGGTAGCCTACACCATACTCATACCGATGCGGCCATTGCAGCCATGTGCCTTCATGAGGCAAGGGTTCGGCAGGCATTTGATAGGTCTGTGCAACTGAGGCAATGGTTAGTGTAAGTACTACTGAAATTAGTGCAAGGCTTTTCATCTTAAACATTATGAATTGGTTTCAGCATATTTTTTAAAGTTGTTTTAAATAGCTTGCACCGCAACAAAGTTAATTAAAAGCAGAAAAGGCAGATAAAGTGGAATTATAATTTCTAGTGTGTTCCGAGCGGCAAAACATTTTATGCCCCTACTGTGTGGGCCTCTTTTTTATTTAACTCCTGAATTACGCTGAAAATAAATAAGCTGCCCTATCCTCCGGTGATATAGCATTTGCATAAAAATGCTTTCCTTTGTAACAAACCTATGCATCATGAAAAACCACTACTATTTTCTGTTTTCTATCATCTGTATTCTGTTTTCCATTTCCGTAAACGCACAACCCGGAAACCTTGACAGCGATTTTGACAGCGATGGAAAACTAACCGTAGATTTTGATTCGCAAAATGACAGAGCTTATGGCGTTGCCGTGCAACCCGATGGAAAAGTAATTGTTGCAGGCTATGCCCGTATTGCAGGCGATGATGACTTTGCGATGGCACGCTTTAACACCGATGGAACCTACGATGCCAGCTTTGGCAGTGGCGGAAAGGTTACTACCAGTTTCTCTTCCGGAAACGAAGTGGCATTTACAATGCTGCTGCAACCCGATGGAAAAATAATATTGGCCGGAAACATGTTTAACGGCACCTATGATTTTGCAATGGCGCGCTACACCGCCAACGGAGCATTAGACAACACCTTCAGCGGTGACGGAATACTATATACCGATTTTACCAACTCAGCCGATGCATGTAAGGCAGCAGCCCTGCAACCTGATGGAAAAATAATACTTGCTGGCGAAAGTTACGGACAAACATCGTATGACTTTGCACTTGCACGCTATAACGCTGATGGAACATTAGACAACACCTTTGGCTCGGGAGGCAAAGTTACCACGCTGTTTACCACTAGCGCCTCAACGGCTTCCGCCAATGCTCTTGCTGTGCAACCCGATGGAAAAATAGTGGCTGCGGGCAGGTATAAACTAAATGGGGGACCAACTTCCTCCTTTGCACTTGCACGCTATAATGCAGATGGCACACTGGACAATACCTTTAGTGTTGACGGTAAAGTAACTACCGACCTTGGATCTGATAATATAGCTGAAATTAATTCAATAGTTCTTCAGCCAAATGGGTATATAGTGGCAGGAGGATATTCATTTATCAGTGGCAATTTCTTTTTTGGATTAGCCCGCTACAAAACAGATGGCACCCTTGATACCGGTTTTGACGGTGATGGAAAACTAACCTCCGATGCATTTTCATATACAGGACAAGCACGTGGATTAGTGATGCAAGCCGATGGAAAAATAATTGCTGCCGGATACGGAGAAGAAAATCCAAACCATGGATTTGGCATAGTAAGGTTTAACCAGGATGGTTCGACTGATAACTCCTTTGGCACTGGTGGTTCGGTTTTTACTGATTTTAACAGCAATAATGACGAAGCCAATTCAGTTGCTATTCAGCCCGATCTTAAAATTGTGCTTGCCGGATTTCAATACAACGGATTGAATTTTGATTTTGCAGTTGCCCGTTATCTTTCAGGTCTTAACCTGGGTACACTTGAATTCAGCACCAATACCTCTGCACTTATTTACCCCAACCCTTTGAATGAAACCACCGTGTTATCATTTGAACTTGCAACCAAGGAACTGCTAAACATCAGCATTTACGATATGCAGGGCAAACAAATAAAAACAATAAGTGAAAATCAATTCTTTGCTGCCGGCAAACATGAGCTAAGCATTGATGCAGCCTCACTTGCCACCGGACAATATATACTTGAACTTGAAAACGGAAAAGGTAAAAGCGTTATCCGTTTGCAGAAATAAACACACCTTAAATAACTATTAAATAAAAAAAGTCCCACATTACTGCGGGACTTTTTTTATTCTATTTCTTTCAAGAGCCTGAGCATTCTACTCCACCACCACCTTCCTGCTCTGTCCTGCAACGTTCAGAAAATAAATACCCTTTGCAAGGTTGTTTGCCTTTAAATCAAGGCGTGTATTTTCGTCTTTCAGTGTTGATGACAACACAACTTTTCCTGTGAAATCAATTAATGTAACATCGTATTTTTTACCGCTTACAAAATCGGGAAAATGAATGGTCAGGAAATCACCGGCAGGGTTTGGAAACACTTCCATTTCCTTTGCAAGCGGTGCATCTTCAATACCGGTCATAACTCCACCGCAGCTGCTGAAAAACTTCCATATCTCTACCGAATACGATACATCGTTGGCATTGGTAAGCCAGGTATGGTCGGCACCATCTACCTTATATAAGTTAACGCGTGTGTTGTCGTTGCCACCGCTGTAGGTATATTTTTCAACGGTGTAGCCGTCATTCATAGTGTTAGGCAAACTGTCAATCTGTGGGTCAGTAGTGCATTGATTATTCCCTACCCAAAAGTTGATAAGCGAATCGGCACTGACACCATAATCGCCACCTTCAAATGGCACAGTAGCATCAGCAGTACCATGAAAATGCAGAACGCAAACAGACCTCCACGGCTCGCAGGTGATAGCGCTTCCAAATGTTCCGGCTACCGAAGCAAACGAGCGTATTTTATTGCTCAGCTGACAAGCCAAACGCTCGGTCATAAAACCACCCATAGAAAAACCGCAGCAAAATACATTCTGTGCGTTGATGGCATAGTTTGCCGAAATGGTATCAATCAGGGCATTGATAAACCCCACATCATCAACTGAACTATTTGGGAAATAACCAAAAAAACCTGCACCTGAATTCCATGCAGTACCTGCTATAGGATCAGCCAGAGCCTGCGGAACAACAAAAATAATATTGGCAGTATCTGCAATATTCTTCATGCCAATACCACTGAAGTTAGTCATGTTATCACCCAGTCCGTGCAAAGCAAGCACCAGCGAAGCCGGTGCTGATGCATCATACATAGGAGGAACATACATTCTGTATTCACGGTCGTTACCCTCAAAAGTAAAACCTTTGTTAGACCATTGCGCAAATGCAGAACCTGCACAAATAATAAATGCAAGTGAAAGGAGTAGTTGTTTTGTTTTCATTAGTATTAATAGTGTTTGTGGTTTTTGATTTTATTGCCCTAAATTAGGAATATCTGCTTTTGAAAACTCATACAATTTATTGGCTTCCTCTTCTTTGAATTTCATAACAAGGTTCAGCGCATCGGGCACCACATCACTGCTTACAATGATTAAACAGCCTTTGGTGGCATGTTTTATGGCATGCATAATGGCTTCCTTCTCGGAAGTAATAATGGTTACCTTTTTATTAGGGTCAACCATTTTTATTCCGTCATGCACCATGGTAATAATTTCCTGTTCGGTTTTTCCGCGCAGGTGTTTATCCTGACGGATAATAATCTCGTCAAACATTTCGGCAGCTACCTTACCAATCTCGTTGTTATCCTCTACTCTCCTATCTCCGATACCCGCAATGATTCCTATTTTAGGATGCCCGTCCATTTTTTCAATCAGCTTTTGCAGGGCACGCAAACCGGCAGCATTGTGTGCATAGTCCAGCATGATCTGGAAATCTTTAAAGTTGAACATATTCAACCTTCCCGGAGTTTGCGCAGGTGATGGCATAAATGATTCCAAGGCAGCTTTTATATCGTCAATCGCCAAGCCCTGAATATAGCCGGTAAGCACCGCAGGCAAAACGTTCTGTATCATAAACGCTGCCTTGCCGCCAAACGTAAGCGGAACATTTACCGCTTTGGTAACACGTATTTTCCACTCGCCTTTTGAAATGGTGATGTAACCGTTTTCATACAATGCAGAAAGACCGCCCTTCTTAGCGTGCTTCTTTATGCGCGCACTGTTTTCGTCCATCGAAAACAAAGCCACTTTGCAGGTTACCGTTTTGCGCATGTCATAAACGCGGTCATCGTCAGCATTTAAAATGGCATAGCCATCGGGCAACACTGATTCGGGAATAACGCCTTTTACTTTTGCAAGTTGGTCAATGGTGTGAATGCCTTTTAATCCCAGATGGTCGGCAGCTACGTTGGTAACAATACCCACATCACATTTTTTAAAACCTAATCCTGCACGTAATAATCCGCCACGGGCACATTCCAATACTGCAAAATCAACAGTAGGATCTTTCAGCACAAACTCAGCGCTGTTAGGGCCGGTGCAATCACCGGCCTGCAACATTTTATTCTGAATATAAACTCCATCGGTAGTGGTATATCCCACTTTGTAACCACGCATTTTCATAATGTGAGCAATTAATCGCGTAGTGGTAGTTTTTCCGTTGGTACCTGTTACAGCAACAATAGGTATGCGCGAAGTAGAACCCGGAGGATACAGCATATCAATCACATGCCCTGCAACATTGCGCGGCAAACCTTCGGCAGGCGCCAGGTGCATGCGGAAACCGGGACCTGCATTTACTTCTAACACAGCACCCCCTGTTTCAGGAAGCGGTGTGCTGATGTCGGTAGTCATAATGTCAATTCCGCAAATATCCAATCCTATGATGCGGGCAATACGCTCACACATAAACACATTATACGGGTGAACAATATCGGTAACATCTTCGGCAGTGCCGCCTGTACTAAGGTTGGCAGTGTCTTTCAGCTTAATGATTTCACCTTTTTTAGGAATTGATTCCAAGGTCAATTTCTGTGCTTCCAGAATGCCGAGGGTTAAATCATTGATATCAATGCGTGTCAGCACTTTCTCGTGTCCGTAGCCTCTGCGCGGGTCTTCGTTCACTTTATCAATCAGTTGTTGTATAGAAGATTTGCCATCGCCCTTTACATGTGCAGCAGTGCGTTTGGCAGCCGCTACTAATTTGTAATTGATAACCAGCAAACGAAAATCTTCACCAACAATGTATTTCTCTACAATCACCGAATTCGATACTTTTTTTGCAGCAGCAAAAGCCACAACGGCATCATCCCAGTTGGTAATATTGGCGGTAATTCCGCGTCCGTGATTTCCGTTGATGGGTTTTACCACCAAAGGATATTTTACACGTGCAACTGCATCTTTTAATCCTTCTTCGCTCCTTACTATATCGCCTTTGGGAACAGGAACTTCTGCCTGTTCCAACAAAAACTTAGTATCTTCTTTATCACCGGCAAGCTCCACTCCTATGCTTCCCGTTTGACTGGTAACAGTGGCCTGTATGCGTTTCTGATTAGCGCCATACCCCAACTGACATAGTGAATATTTATTCAAACGAATCCACGGAATACCACGGTGTTCCGCTTCTTCAATAATAGAACCGGTGCTGGGTCCAAGGCGTTGGCCTTCGCGCAGCTCACGCATTTCCTGGATATCAGAATCAAGATCGTATGCAGTGCCATCAACCAAAGCCTGCGCAATGCGTGTTGCAGAAGCTGCTGCAAAGCGTCCCACTTTTTCTTCCATATAATCAAACACTACATTGTAAACGCCTTTTGTTCCGTAATCACGCGTTCTTCCAAAACCAACATTCATTCCGGCAAGGGTTTGTATCTCCAGTGCAATGTGTTCAATCACATGTCCCATCCAGGTGCCTTCATTCACACGTTCCAGAAAACCGCCTTCCGTTCCCACCGAGCAACGATGCGACATCAACGAAGGAAACATGTCCATCATGCGTTTGGCAAAACCTTCAATCTTGTCGGTAGGGCGCTCTTCCAACTCTTCGAGGTCAAGTACCATCACAATCAGTTTATGACGATTAACCGACCAGTAGTTTGGTCCGCGCATTGCATTTATTTCAATTATTTTCATAGTTTATTTATTTCTGTTCCCACTAAGACACAAAGAACACAAAGAAAAACTTAGTGCGCTTAGTGCCTTTGTGGGATATTGTTAATGTCTTGATAACTTTACTAAATTGTTAATAGGCTTAAATTAATAATCCACAATTTTGCCGCCTAAAGTAAAAGTAATTATGCTTGGCAAAACGGAAATTAAAGGAACATTGATTCCAATCGGGGGGCATGAAGATAAGGGGGAGAACGAGTATAAGGGTATTGACTTCATTGAAAAAGGAATACTGGCGCACGTTGTAAGAGA
>CANKAM010000089.1 GCA_947479755.1 Bacteroidota bacterium | reverse complement strand
TTATCAAGAAAATAAAAAATATTTTCAACTCATAAATTCAAATCGTTGCAGGCAATAAAATCGCTGAAACTCAATAATAACAATACTTTCAAAGAACTTATATTTGTAACATCAAAACGCTAATGATATTTATTAAAGATGCTGAAATAAATTCAGCATGACGAGATTGCCAAAGATACTAACTGTTATCCCCTACTCTCTTCCGTTGCGCGAATACTTTTTCATGATACCTCTCTGCGAAGTATTGATGAAAGAAATAATTTCATCACGCTCATCGGTAACCGGAATTTCGGCTTCAATAATTTCCAAAGCCTGCGCTGTGTTATTTTTTCCTAAGTAAAGTATGCGGTAAATATCCTGAATGTGGCTGATGGTCTTGTTATCATACCCTCTTCTGCGTAGTCCAATAGAATTCACACCTGCATAAGAAAGTGGTCTGCGGGCAGCCTTGGTATAAGGCGGTACATCTTTACCTACCAATGAACCACCGGAAAGCATTGCATGTCTTCCGATGTTTACAAACTGGTGAACAGCGGTAAGGCCTCCAAGAATGGCGTAATCACCAATATTAATGTGTCCGGCTAATGTTGAAGCATTGGCAAGAATGCAATGATTGCCTACTACACAATCGTGAGCTATGTGTGTGTAAGCCATAAGTAAACAATTGCTTCCGATTTCGGTTGCACCTCTTGCTTTTGTTCCTTTATTAATGGTAACACATTCACGAATAGTAGTATTATCGCCAATAATAGCTTGAGTTTCCTCGCCTTCGTATTTCAAATCCTGCGGAATGGCTGAGATAACAGCTCCCGGAAATATGCGGCAGTTTTTGCCGATGCGCGCACCGCTCATAATATTTACGTTGGAACCAATCCAGGTTCCGTCACCAATAACCACATCGTTTTCAATAACACTGAAGGGTCCTACTGAAACAAATTTCCCAAGATGGGATTTCGGATGAACTGAGGATAACGAATCTATCATGCTTATGCTTTTTTAACGATTTGTGCCATCAGTTCTGCTTCCATAACAATATTCTCACCAACAAAGGCATAGCCACGCATCTGTGCTATTCCCCTGCGGATGGGCGAAAGTAATTCTAATTTAAAAATAAGTGTATCACCCGGAACTACTTTACTTCTGAAACGCACCTGATCTATTTTCATAAAATAAGTAAGGTAATTCTCGGGGTCGGGAACAGTGTTCAGAACTAAAATCCCTCCCGTTTGTGCCATCGCTTCAATCTGCAAAACACCCGGCATAACAGGGCTTCCCGGAAAATGTCCGTTAAAGAATTCTTCGTTCATGGTTACGTTCTTCACGCCTACCACATGCGTATCACTCATCTCTATAATTTTATCAACCAACAAAAACGGCTGACGATGTGGAAGTATTTTTTGTATGGCCTCAATATCAAAAAGCGGAGGAGTATTGGGGTTGTATTTAGGTGCGTTTTTTCCTGAACGCGATTTCTTTAAAAGCTTTTTCAGTTTTTTGGCAAACTCTACATTGGCAGCATGTCCGGGGCGAGTAGCAAACACATGTGCTTTCAGCCGCACACCCAACAAAGCCAAATCACCAATAACATCCAATAGTTTATGACGAGCAGGTTCATTGTGATAATGCAATTCAACATTATTCAGAATTCCTTCTTTGGCTACCTCAACTGTTGGCTTGTTAAATAAGGATGCAAGGTTGTTTAATTCTTCCTGAGAAACAGGTTTGTCAACTACCACTATGGCATTGCTCATATCGCCACCTTTAATCAGGTTGTTTTTATGCAGGTATTCCAGTTCGTGCAGGAAACAAAAGGTGCGGCTTGAAGCAATTTCTTTTCCGAAATCAGCCAGCTTTTCCAATGTAAAATGCTGACTTCCCAGGACGGGTGAATTATAATCAATCATCACCGTAACACGGTAATCAGGTGCGGGAATTGCGAAGATTTCAACATTACGTTCATCATCACGGTACTCTAATTTATCTTCCAGTTCAAAATAAACGCGGGCTTTATCCTGCTCCTGAACACCTGCTTTTTTCAAAGCATCCATAAACGGTTTGGAGCTCCCGTCCATAATAGGAAGCTCCGGACCGTCTAATTCCATCAGCACATTATCCAGATCCATTCCCACTAAAGCGGCAAGCGTATGTTCAATAGTAGCAACAGAAGCTCCGTTTTCAGAAATAGTAGTTCCGCGCGAAACATCAATCACATTATCACAATCAACTGTAACGATGGGCTTTCCTTCCAGGTCAATGCGCTGGAATTTAAAACCGTGGTCAACAGAAGCTGGCTTGAATGTAAGATGTGTTTCCTTACCTGTGTGTAAACCAACACCTGTAAGAGTTACAGCCTGTTTTATTGTTTTCTGAAAATCACTCATTCAGTTGCTTGTTTTAATTCGTTCAGTTTCTTCTCCAACTCCGCAATTTTAGCATTTAATTCGGGCAGTTTGCGAAACACCACATACGAACGTTTGTATTCGCCTACAGCAAATGCAGGCGAGCCTTGTACAATCTCACTGTCTTTTAAGTTACCTCCAATGCCTGATTGTGCTGCAATCATCACCTTATCGCCAATCGTAATGTGTCCTATAATGCCAACCTGTCCGCCAATCATGCAATTCTTGCCTATTTTGGTTGAACCCGCAACACCTGTTTGCGCTGCAATTACGGTGTTCTCCCCTATCTCCACATTGTGGGCAATTTGAATCAGGTTATCCAGCTTCACGCCTTTGCGGATGATGGTTGAACCTAGAGTTGCGCGGTCAATGGTTGTATTCGCGCCTATTTCCACACGGTCTTCAATTACTACATTCCCGATTTGCGGAACTTTTGAATAGTTGCTTTCGGCATTGGGTGCAAATCCAAATCCATCACCTCCTATCACCACACCTGCATGCAGGGTACAATCGTTTCCGATAACACAGCCGTGATAAATTTTTACGCCCTGAAAAAGGGTGGTGTTGGTTCCCACCTTTACATCATCGCCAATATAAGTTCCGGGATAGAGTTTGGTGTTATCGCCAATTACTGCGTTTTCACCAACATACACAAAAGCCCCTATATAGGTATTGTTTCCAATTTTAGCAGAAGGTGAAACATAGCTTTGCTCTTCCCTGCCCTTCTTGTCTTTATTCAGTTTATTGTAGTATTCCAGCAGTTTTGCAAAACTCTGGTAGGCATCGTCCACACGAATAAGCGTGGTGCTGAGTTGCTGCTGCGGTTTAAAATCTTTACCTACAATAACGGCACTTGCCTTAGTACTATAAATGTAATCGGTATATTTAGGATTGGCAAGAAAGGAAAGCGAACCGGGCGCGCCTTCCTCAATTTTAGATACTGTACTTACTTGTGCATCGGGGTTGCCGTCCACTGTGCCATTGAGTATGCCGGCAATTTGCCGCGCTGTAAAAATCATGCGGCAAATTTATTAATTATTTAACATGGGGGGAGGTGGGGATTTCGTAGCAATACAAGACTACGAATTCTCAGCATTTTCTCTCATCTTCTGCGGGTTCTGTTCGCAATTAAACACATCTGTGATGTAGATAATGTCATCTTCAACTTTATAAATCACTTTATATTTTCCGGCAACCAAATATCTGTGCTCTTCTTTCAATTCGCGAAGATTTTCTTCTTTGGTTCCTGATTTTGAAAACTTAACCAACTGTTTGGTTGCTTCAAAAATAGTTGATTTAATCTTCTTTGCCGTTTTAACACTTGCAACCTCTTTATAGTACTTGTAAATACTTTTCAATTCATCAGAAGCAAAGTCAGACCAGATTATTTTCATGACCGGGTTACCAGTTTTCTGATTCCTTCTCGAGTTGTGCCTGTGATTTTACCCTACCGGCTGCTATATCGCTGTTTGCTTTTTTAGCACGTTGCTGCAACTCTTTTTTTGTAAACCTGCGAATTTTAGTTTCATCTTCACTTAAAACACGGGCTTTAAAACGTAGCTTTTTTGCAAGCTCCATCATCAGGTTTAAGGATGAATCGCTGTCAACATCTATGATTAAAGTTTTCATATTCGTTTTTGTTTGCTGCAAATATAAGCCTTTATAAAAAGGTAATAAGTAAAAAGTAAGAGGTAATATTCACCGGCAGCTGCCCATAACTATTACCTCTTAAATATTACTTATTAAATAGCCTACTCTTTCACCACCTTCCTGTTCACCTGCCGCTTGCCATCAATTAGGCTTAGTAAATAAATGCCTTTGCTGAGTGCGCTTATATCTAAAGTAAACTTGGTAGCTGTTACGCTACCACTTAACAATACCTTGCCGGTTAGGTCTTGTAATTGGTAAATGCCAGTTGCGATTAGAGTTTCAATGGTTAGTGTGTTGTTAGCCGGGTTTGGATAAATCCTAGTCTTTTTTGAAACCTCATTTTCATTTATGCCGACACATACACAGCCCGTTTCGATAATATTAGAACTAAAGGTGCAACTATCTGAAAAAGTAACAACATGATAATTACCGCTTTCAGTTATTACATAATTCTGGCTATCGGCTCCGGGTATAATGGTGTCATTAAAATACCATTGATAGTTAGGAGCAATAGTTGCGTATAGGGTATCACCAATTTGTGTAACTGTAAGAGGTATATCAAGTCCATCATTTACAGTTAGAGTAATAGAAACGGAACTATCTGCTGCATCCGTTACGGTTACGGTATAATTTCCCGGGCAAAGCCCTGTATTTATTTCTGTCGTCACAGAATCTGACCACATATAAGAATAAGGAGCTGTTCCGAATTGTGCATTTGCTAAAGCACTTCCGTTGTATTGACCATAACATGCAGGGTTAGATGCAGTAATAGTCACATTAAGCGGATTGTTGCAAGCGCTAAATTTTACTAAATAAGCATCATGTGCTCCCCCACCATAGGTATTCTGAAATCCACCTGAAGAAATAGCAGAATCGCTTTCGGTATATCCTACCATGTATGAATTACCCAATCTATCTAAAATAATTCTCCCTTCTTCATCATGAGCTTGTCCATAATAAGTAGCGCAATAGCGCACTCCACTGCTGTCAAATCTTACAATGAACTCATTCTCTAACCCTGCAAGGTTATCCTGGTATCCTAAAAAGGCTATACCATTGGCACTATAAGAATCTCCGGACAGATAAACATTTTCAGCAGCATCAGTTGCAATGCTATACGCTTCTTCGTTTGCAGTTCCTCCATAATAGGTAGCCCAAATTCTGCTACCATTTTCATCAAATTTTACAAGAAATGCATCATAATCTCCTCCTCCATGTATATTTTGAAATCCTTCAAAAGCTATTCCCGCAACGCTATTAGTATATCCAGTCATATATATATTTTCAGAAGCATCTGTAGCAAGACCAAAGCCGCCCTTGTCATCATCAATTCCTCCGTAATAAGTTGCCCACAGTCGGTTGCCGTCAGAATCAAATTTAACAAGAAAGGCATCATTGTTTCCTGCAAGAGTATTCTGAAATCCGCCCGAGGCAATTCCATTGGTACCATCGGTATAGCCTGAGAGATAAACATTTTCTGAAGCATCGGTGATAACGCTATAACCTTGGTCATAGCCATTGCCGCCATAATAAGTACTCCATAAGCGATTACCATTTGTATCAAATTTTACAAGAAAGGCATCTGAACTGCCGCCACCATACGTATTCTGAAAACCACCGGAGGCAATACCATAAATGGTACCCGTTATACCTGCAATATAAACATTGTCTGAAGCATCAGTGGCAACAGTATAAACACGATCATCGTTAAGACCACCATAATAAGTAGCCCATAAACGATTACCATTGGCATCAAACTTTACAAGAAAACCATCAAATCCACCACTTATAGTGTTTTGAAATCCATTATGAGCAATACCAAAAGAACTGGTAGTCATACCTGCCATATATACATTTCCTGAAACATCGGTAGCAATACTGTAGCCCCACTCATAGCTTGTTCCGCCATAATAGGTAGACCAAAGGCGGTTACCTGAAGAATCATATTTTACAAGGAAGGCATCTTTGTAGCCTCCGCTATAAATATTCTGAAATCCCCCCGAAGCAATGCCTGTAGTGCTTTGGGTTTCACCTGATAGATATACATTTCCTGAAGTGTCTATGGCAACGCTATATCCTAAATCATCTGCTTCTCCACCACAATAGGTTGCCCAAATTCTGTCACTTTGCCCAAATGCAAGGTTCAAAAAAAGCGTAAAACAAAGATGCAGTATTATTTTTTTCATCTAAACAGATAGGGGTTATTACTGCTTTACAAACTTCATAACACAAAACTAAATCAATTACTTGATAACCTCCACAAACCCCTTCCTCTGCTCTCCATCCGGCAGGGTAACTATATAGTAATAAACCCCTGCGCTAACCTGCGAGCCACCTTTGGTGCGCCCATCCCAACTGCCATCGGGTTTATTCCACTCTGCTACCAATGCACCCCAGCGGTTGTAAATATGAACTGTTGCATCTGTGGGCAGGTTCTCTATTATAAAGGTATCGTTTATGTTATCGGCATTAGGGCTGAAAATATTTGGGACTTTTAGTTCTGTGATTGGTGGTTCTATAGGTACATATTCTGTGCAGGCGAGTTGGTTTTGGTATTTATAACTATCAATAAAGTTTGGTAAAGAATAGGAAAGAGTATGATGTAAAATAAAACCAACAGAAATATAACTACAAGCCAGACCTATATTATTGGGGGAGGAAACTATATCAAGGTAAGAACCTATGTTAACGTATATTTTACCATTTGGCGCAAGTTGAAGACCTGTTATTGGAGAATTGCTGTTGTGAATACTAACTTTTGATGCAACGATGGAAGAAGAAACTCCTGAGCTTAAATCATATTGATAAAGCTGATACGGGTAGGTTGATTTTGACACATATAGTTTTGAATTGTCAGGAGAAAATGAAACACCGTAATAGAGAAGTGATGTGTCTGGTTGAAGGTTAATTACATTGCTCACAATCCCTGTGTTGTTATCAAAATCAAATAATTCTTCGATAGAGCGTGTAAAAGCATTTGCATTAACAAGAGCAAGCTTAGAGCCGTCAGGAGAAATTTTCATTTGACCAATTGCCTGATTGCAATCTATAGTTGAATCTGCAGGATGATGAGAACCTTCATTTGATATTACTGTATCAGCTATTCCATTTTCAGTTATTAAGTAAGCATGAAAAGCATCAGAAAAATATTTATGTACTATAAGCCAAATATCAGTCCCGTTTGCATGAAATGTGCCAGCCATTTTTTCACCGGCATTATCCAAAAGCAAAATATTCTTATTGTCGTTTTCAACAGCACCCAAACTATCATCAAGGCACATATCTACTATGGAATAGCGTAACCCATTTTGAAAACAACCTTGCATTTCATCTAATGTAAAAACATAAAATATAGAGTTGGACTTGGGTAATGGAACAATAAAAACACCCTGTGTAGAAGATTCTCCTCCCGATAAGCCTGCTCCGTTTTGCATTACCTGATGATTCTTATTCCATATTATAGTTGCTGTAGCATAGAATAACAAATTACCGGCACTATCAGAAATAGATGCAGTGCCTTCAATGTTTGAACTTTCCGGAATTTGTCCATCTGACAAAAGAACAGGTGAACCAGAATTGAAATCAATTCCATTCTGCCCTTCAAAATACCAAACATTCCCCTGCTTCTGACAGAGCGCTAAAAAGGGAACAGCTACAAGCAAAAGCAGTAAACGGATTTTCATCTTCACAAATGTATTAAAAACAAAACCCCTCGCCTAAGGCGAGGGGTTTTGTTAATTGTTGTTTACTTACGCTTTCCTAAAAACTAAAATTAGCTGTCACCTCACTACCTGTTATCACATTAACACCTTGTGTCTGAAAGCCGCCACCCATAATAGGGGGTAGTTGTGCCCTTACCGTTTGAGGGCCTGCGGGTATTCCGCTGATGCTGAAATGTCCGGTTGCATCTGTTAGTACAATTGGCAGGGCAACACCCATAATGCTAACGGCTATGTTTGCAGCAGGCATGCCGGTAAAAGTTATTGTACCTGCCACTGTGCCGCCAATGCTAACAACAGGACTGAGTTCAGCATCCAATCCGGCTATTTCACCTGCAACAACGGTTACGGGCAGTGTCTCCACTTCAAAACCAATTTTGGTTATTTCAAGATTATAGTTACCGGGGCTCAGATAGGTAACAAGGTAATCACCATTACTTTCGCTCAGGGTGGTTTCGTTGGTTTCTACTACTCTTATTTCGGCATCTTCCACTCCGTTGCCGGTAACTTGGTCTGTTATTTTGCCTTTTACCGAGAACTCGCTCGGGTCTAATGTTTCGCCTTTGCGGGGTATATATACTACGCCCCATTCGCGGGCCTGCCTGCGCATGCTGGGTTTGTCGCCATCATCAAAGGCAGTTTCTATTTCGTTCCAGCATTTGAGAATGAGTTTATCGGCTTCCGTATTATCGGTTTCCAGTGCTTGCTGTGCATTATCGTAAGTGGTTTTGGCGGCAGCCTGCGTAAGGTTTTTGGTTTTAAAATCGTTTACGGCTGTGTCCATTTGCAGCAGCGATGGAAAGGTGATGGGTGCGCCACCTGCCCCCGTGCGCACGGTTTCGCCATCGTGTGCATTTTCGCCCCAGTCCAATACATCCTGTTCGGTGCTTAGTTTAGGGGTGTTGGTTTCGCTCAGTTCCAATCCGTAGAGCGCACGCACATCCGCAGCAAATTCACCGCGTCTGATGGCCCGTTGCAGGGCTTCATAAAAGTCATCAACCAG
>CANKAM010000088.1 GCA_947479755.1 Bacteroidota bacterium | reverse complement strand
GCTCCCTCTGCTGGACTTGAACCAGCGACCCCATGATTAACAGTCATGTGCTCTAACCAGCTGAGCTAAGAAGGAATTTTTCCCAAAAAAGGAGCGCAATATTACTACAATTGCTACAATTACACAATACCCACTAAAATTTAAACAGCCTCTTACTCAGGCATTTTTCTGAAAGTACGGCACTTCATCCTGCGAAACAGCCTCTTTCTGATGCCAGTATGCAAGGGTAACCACATGCCCGGTGCGGGTTTTCAGTAATCTTCCAAATACGGCATTGGTAGCATTAAAGGTGGCATCGGTAACGCCAAGGGTAAATAATTCAGGTGCCGGAGGCGTTTCGGCAACAACAGGGGCAGGCTCGTGAGCTGCACCTTCAGCAACCGGAGCAGCCGGTTTAGGTGCCGCAGCTTTAGGTGGCGGACTTGCCACTACAACGGTTGTGTAGTGGTTATACTCCAGTAACTCTTTTAAAAACTGAAGCCTTGCTGGTGAAAGATTACGCTCTACCACCGCACATTTAATACCGTCTAAATCTTCAAACTCGTGATTTTTATTGATAGCCATTTTTTAAAAAACACTTAAAGCATAAATATATTCGTAGAAAGGACTGTATAAACCAACCGCTATAATACCCAAAACACAAATAATCAGTCCTGCCTTTTCATATATACTACCCTGAATAGCTGCGATCGGCTGCTCATTCTTCTCCATAAAGATGGCACGTACCACTCTTAAATAGTAGTAAAGCGAAACAATCATATTCAGCGCAGCAATGGTGATAAGGATGTAATTTCCTTTTTCAGCACCTGATGCCAGCAAAAAGAATTTCCCGAAAAAACCGGCAGTTGGAGGAATACCCGCCAATGAAAATAAAGAGATAGTCAGAACCCAACTCAGCAAGGGATTGGTTTGATACAAACCTTTATAACTGTCAATGGTTTCTTTTCCTGAGAAAGATGAAATCAACTGCACCGCACCAAATGCGCCAAGGTTAGAGAAGATGTAAACCAGCACAAAGTAAACTGAAGAAGAAATGCCGTTTTGTCCGCCCCCGCTGATACCTATTAAGATGAAGCCAACCTGTGCAATGGATGAAAACGCAAGAAAGCGTTTCATATTCTGCTGGCGAAGTGCAAAAAGATTTCCAACTATCATGGTAGCAACCGAAAGCAGGAAAATCAGATTATACCATACTTCGCCCATTGGTGCAAAGGCTTTGTAAAGTGTGGTAAGGAAAATAAAAACAATAGAGCCTTTTGAAATTACCGAAAGGAAAGAAGTAACTGCAATGGGCGAACCTTCATACACATCGGCAGTCCATAAATGAAATGGAACGACAGAAAGTTTAAATGCAAACCCGGTAAATAATAAAATGAACGAAAAGATTTGTAACGGACTTCCGGTAAGAAGCATTGGAAGTTCTGCGAAGCTGATGGTTCCTGTTGTTCCATACATCATGGAAATACCAAACAACAAAATACCCGATGAAAAAGCCGATGACATAATCATTTTCATGGCCGCCTCTGACGATTGCCTTTTCTCCATGTCAAAGTTGCAAAGCGCGGCAACCGGAATGGTGCTGAGTTCAAGCCCGAGGTAAAAAATTAAAAAGTTACCACTCGAAATCATAAAGAACATTCCCAGCAACGAAGAAAGCATCAGAACAAAAAACTCAGGAAGATGCCTGTGATTTCTCAGCCATTCGTAAGACAGCAATGAAATCAGAAGCGTTCCGATGTTGAGCAAGTTCTTCTCAAATGCTATCAACGCATTTGTTTTAAACATGCCGCTGAATAATTCGCCCGTAATATCCACGCAACAAAATCCGGCAGCAACATTAAGCACCAAGAGCGCATTCACAATCTTCAGCACCGTTTCATTACTTGTTGTATCGTTGATTTTAATGAACAGCAAAATGAAGATGACTGCAGTCACCGCCAATTCTGATTTCATTAATAGTAGTTCGTTCATCATCGTCAGTAAATTATAACGCCTGCAATTTTATTTACAATCAACTCAGCGCCCGGTGAAACCAAATCACTCAGCCAGAAAGGTGCAATACCTATGGCAACAATTCCCAATAACAGCACAATAGCCGCTAAGCGTTCGTTCCATGCGGCATCTTTAAGCTGTAAAAAATGTTCGTTGGTAATTGGTCCCATTGCTGTTTTTCCAACGGCACGCAGAATATAAACCGCAGTTACTACGATTGACATACAAGCAGCAATCGTTGCAACACGGTAGAACATTTCCGGATTTTGCCACGAGCCCATGAACACCGTCATCTCCGCCACAAATCCGCTGAAGCCCGGTAAACCAAGGGAGCACAATCCAACAATAAATAACACGCTACACACGAAAGGCATTATTTTCAGCAAGCCGCCCAACTCTTCTACTTTTCGCGTATGTGTTCGTTCGTAGATCATACCGATAACAGCGAAGAAAAGTGCTGTCATCAAACCATGTGAAACCATTTGCATCACTGCTCCCTCAATGGAAGTTTTAGTCAGCATGCCAATTCCTAATAATACAAAACCGCAATGGCTCACTGATGAATAGGCGTTAATATATTTCAAATCTTTCTGCATCATGGTTGCAAATGCCCCATACAAAATAGCAATGGAAGCAAGGATGATAATGATAGGCGCATATTCTTTTGCAGCCTCGGGCATCAGGTACGTTGCAACGCGCAAACAGCCATAGCCGCCCAACTTCATTGAAATGCCGGCAAGGAACATGGAACCCGCAGTAGGTGCGGATGAGTGTCCGTCAGGCACCCAGGTATGAAACGGAAATATAGCAGTGAAAACTCCAAAGCCTACAAACAGCATAGGAAAGAATATTTTCTGAACTTCAATGGCAATGTGTACCTGCGAAAGTTTCACCATATCAAATGAATGAATGCCCGACATAAAATAGATTGCGAATATGCCAACAAGCACCAGCGCAGACCCACCCATCAGCATCAGCGCAAGTTTGTTTGCGCTGTATTCTTTGTTTCCGCTTCCCCAAATTCCAATCAACAGGTATTTAGGAATTACTGCAATTTCAAGGAAGAAAAACAGCGTGAATAAATCCAGTGAAATGAAAAAGCCGTAAGCACCAAGTGAAAGCAGCAGCAAAAGAAAATAAAATTCTTTCGTCATTTTCTCTACATTCCACGACATCAGCACACCGGCAAGAACTACAAATGCAGTCAGCAAAATCATGGAAATAGAGATGCCATCCACTCCAATATAATATTCAATATTCAGCGGTGCGAACCATGAATAACGTTGCTCAAAAAGCATTTGCGAAACATTGCCGTTTGCCCGCTCACCCATGAAGGCTGAGAGCAGAAAAAGTGATAAGCCAAGTTGAGCAAGAGAAGCAAGAAATGAAATCCATTTTACCTGCTGCCCATTGCGCGAAAGCAAAACGGCTATAGCAGCTGCAAGTGGAATGATTATGAGTAATGATAAATTCATTTCAGTGTCAATACATAAATAAAAATAATCCCTAGTCCAATTGCTCCCGCCAGAAAATACGCAGCATATTGCTGCACCTGCCCGCTTTGCAAAGTCTTTGTTTCTTCCGAGATTTTCTCTGATGAACTTCCAAGGCGATTGATAAATCCGTCAACAATTGTTTTGTCAAACCATGCTGCCGGCTTTCCTAAAAGATTAAAAATTACTTTGTGCGTAATGAAGAGGTAAACTTCATCAATGTAAAATTTGTGGTAAGCAGATTTATAAAATCCGCTCAGTGATGAAGAAATTTTTTCAGATAAATCGTTTTGTGTTTTATAGAAACGCAGAGCTATGAAAATTCCTGTGAGGCCAAGCAACACAGGTGCAATAGAAAAACCTAAATGAAGCACAGTCTCAAATGGTTTTCCGTCTGAAGTAACCAACTGACTGAACGGAATAAAGCCCGCAAATGCTGCACCGAGGCTAAGAAGAATCAAAGGAAGCATCATTACAACACCGCCTTCACCGTGATGTTCTCCATGACTATGAAATTCCTTACCCCAGAAAATAGTAAAGTATAAACGGAACATATAAAATGCTGTAATTCCCGAAGTGATCAATGCAATTCCGTAAATCAGTTTGTTGTGATGAAATGCAGCAAGCAGAATTTCTTCTTTACTGAAAAATCCTGCCAGTGGCGGAACTCCTGCAATGGCAAGACATGCAATTAAAAAGGTGATATGCGTTATCGGCATGTGTTTTCTCAGCCCTCCCATATCATTCATTTCGTTGCTATGCACAAAATGAATGACTGCACCTGCACCAAGGAATAACAATGCTTTAAACATGGCGTGAGTGAAGAGATGAAACATAGAAGCCATGTATCCTAAACCATCTTCATTACCATAACCTGAAACGCCCAGCGCAAACATCATATAACCGATTTGCGACATGGTAGAGTAAGCAAGCACGCGTTTAATATCCGTTTGTGTACAGGCAATTATAGCTGCAAACAGCGCAGAAAAGGCACCAGTATAAGCAACCAACTCCAATGCTCCCGGACAGGAAATTGCGAAAATCGGAAACAATCGTCCAACCAGAAAAACTCCGGCTACAACCATGGTTGCAGCATGTATCAAAGCAGAAACGGGTGTAGGTCCTTCCATTGCATCGGGCAACCAGATGTGCAAAGGAAACATCGCAGATTTTCCTGCACCACCAATAAACACTAACACCAATCCCCACGTGAGTGAGCTTAACCCTAAGAAGGCAGGTGCAATTGCCGAGCGCATATATTCCGAATTCGGGTCGGTCAGGCGTTGAATTAATGTTTCAAAATCCAGTGTATGCGCATTGAATGATAAAACTAAAATACCTATTAAGAATCCAAGGTCAGCAAAGCGGGTAACTATAAATGCTTTTTTGGCCGCTGCCACTGCTGAAGGTTTATCAAAGTAATATCCGATAAGAAGGAATGAAGAAACACCAACCAGTTCCCAGAAAATATAAATCTGAAAAATGTTGGAAGACATAACCAAACCCAGCATTGAGAAAGTGAACAACCCGAGGAAAGCATAATAGGTGGAGAAACGCTCTTCGCCTTTCATATAGCCCAGACTGTAAATATGCACCATCAGCGAAACAAAGGTTACCACCACCAGCATCATCACTGAAATCGGGTCAAGCAGAATACCTATATCAATAGAAACTCCTGGCGAAAACTCCAGCCATGTAATTTTTAATGCAGTGATTTTCTGATATACACCATCCACTTTTCCGCTCACAAAAAAATAATTGTAAGCAGTGCTTAACGATAAACCGGCTGAAGCCAGAAGCGCACCTGTTCCAATAATCCCCGAAAAATTCTTAAATACTTTTCTTCCGAAAAGTCCGAGCAGCAAAAAACTCAGCAGCGGCAAAAGTGGAATTAAGGAAAGGCTTAGTTTCTCAAACATTTTAAAACTTTAAATCACTTGCATCTTCCACATCAATGGACTTATGACTGCGGTAGAGGTTAATAATAATGGCAATAGCAACGGCAGCTTCAGCAGCAGCAATGGCAATAATAAATATGGTAAAAAACAATCCGTCCATTTTATTTGCCCACAGGTATTTATTGAAAGCAATAAAATTCAAATTCACACTATTAAGAATCAGTTCAATTGACATCAGCATCATAATCATATTCCTGCGCGTCAGGAAACCATAAACGCCAATGAAGAACAGCGCAATGCTTACAACTAATATATGTGATAATCCTATGCCCGTCATTTTTCTGCCGGTTTTTTCAATGCAATAACAATACATCCAACCATTGCTGCAAGCAGCAGAATACTCACAACTTCAAATGGAAGCGAATATCCAAATTCATTTACTCCAAGCATTCTGTTTCCAATATTAGCAACGTTTGGCTCAATTCCCTGTTCTGTTGTTCCAATGAATTTATGTTGCAAAACCTGAAGCAGTGTAAACCCAAATCCGAACACAACTGCAAGTCCGCCCGTAATTTTTTTACTTAGTGCGGTGTCGGGCAAATTTGAACCGGCTTCCTGTGTGAGAAAAATAGAGAAGATAATCAGCACCACAATTCCGCCAACGTAAACTATAATCTGCACCGCGGCAATAAATTCATACTCCAGCCAGAAATAAATACCTGCAATTCCGATAAGTGAGAACAAAAGAAAAATTGCGGAGCGGAAAATCTTAGTGGTGGTAACAGCAAGAAATCCTGTGACCAACGTAAACGCTGCCAACAAATAAAATATGATGTCTTGTGCTGTCATATATTATTCAACGCCCTCCATAATTTTTGAGCCGGGTTTGTTCAATACTTTTGTCAACTGGCTACGGTCAAAAACACTGTGTTCAAATGCCTGATCCATTTTAATTGCATCGGTAGGACAAGCTACAATGCACAAATTACACATGGTGCATAATTCTAAATGGTAAACAAATTTGTCAATCGCTTTTTTCTTTTTGCCTTCAGGTGTTAGTTCAAATTTGGTTACAATTTTTATTGTGCCATTAGGACAAGCCAGCTCGCAAGCCGTGCAGCCCGTGCATTTATGCTCGTTGTTAGAATCATGTGTCATTACCACTTCACCACGAAACCGTTCTGCAAGTTGTTGCTTCTCTTCAGGGTAATTCTGCGTAATAATTTCTTTGTGATGCGTGAAATAATATCCCGTCTGCTTCATGCCGATGAGCAGCGATTTCACCGCATTATAAATATCTTTTATGTATTGTATTGCGCTCATTAAAAGTGCCACCCCAAAATTGCTATTGCTGTTGCCAGCAATAAATTAAACATACTGATTGGTAATAAATATTTCCATTCTAAATTCAAAAGTTGGTCAACGCGTAACCGCGGAAATGTCCAGCGAAACCACATGATGAGAAATATGAGAAAGAATGTTTTTCCGAAGAACCAAAGTGATGAAGGAATGAAATCCATTAAATGATTGAATGCAGTCCATTGTCCGATATGGAAAGGCATCCAGCCACCAAGGAAAAGGGTTGCGCCAATGGCACACACAATAAAAATGTTCACATATTCAGCTAAGAAAAATAATGCAAAACGCATTCCTGAATACTCTGTATGAAATCCTGCAGTCAGTTCAGATTCGGCTTCTGCCAAATCAAAAGGCGCGCGGTTTGTTTCGGCAGTTGCTGCAATTATAAAAATCACAAAAGCGATAAGTGCAGGAATATGTCCTTTAAATAACCACCAACCGGTTTCCTGTGAAGCAACAATATCAGTCATTTTAAGACTTCCTACTAAAACAACAATGGCAAGAATGGAAAGTCCTGCCGACAATTCATAACTCACAATCTGCGCACCGCTGCGCATAGCTCCCAACAGCGAATATTTATTGTTACTGCTCCAGCCCGCCATTAAAATACTGATAACCGCAACTGAAGAAATAGCAGAAACATACAACACGCCAATATTCAAATCCCACATCTGAAAATCCTTTGCAAAAGCAATTGGTGCAAGCAATAACATGGCAGAAATAATTGCAATAACAGGAGCCAGATTGAAAAGAAATTTATCGGAACCGGTTGGAGTTAAACCTTCTTTCAGCAAAAGTTTAATTGTATCGGCAAAGGTTTGAAACATTCCTTTCGGTCCAACGCGATTTGGTCCAACACGTATCTGCATATAAGCCGAAACTTTGCGCTCCATAAAAACCAATACTAATCCAAGAACAGCAAATAGTCCGATTGCCATTGTGCCGACAATAACAAACTCAGTCAGCAAAGCAATTGCAGGGTTGAATGATTCATTCAGCCATGCATCAATACTATGAGTTATATTTCCTAAGCTCCACATCTTATCTGTCAATATCCGGTATTACTAAATCCAATGTTCCCATCATCGCTACAAGGTCACCGATTTTTCCGCCTTTCGCCATGTGATTAAGGGCAGAAAGATTGGAGAAACCCGGTGAACGGAATTTAATTCTGTAAGGAGTTGTTGCGCCTTCACTCACAATATAAACACCTAATTCACCACGCGCTGTTTCTACTCGTGTGTAAAATTCACCTTTTGGTAATTTCAATACTGCTTTTGTTTTTGCCTGAAAATCCCCTTCCGGAATATTATCAATCAGTTGTTCAATGATGCTGATAGACTGATACATTTCCTTAACACGAACCAGGTAACGCGAAAACGAATCACAACCAGTTTCAATCACTTCATCAAACTTCAGTTTGTCATAAATTTCATAAGGATAAAGTTTGCGTATGTCGCAATTAACTCCGCTTCCTCTTGCTGTCGGCCCGGTGCACCCGAAAGAGATAGCGTCTTCTTTTGAAAGCACCCCAACATTTTTCATCCTGCTTTGAAAAATAATATTGCCGGTTACCAGCTCATTATATTGGTCTGCTTTTTCGCGAAACAGTTTTATAAATGCTTTAACTTTTTTCTGAAAATCAGGATGCAAATCAACCATCACACCGCCCGGAACAATGTAGTTCATTGTAAGGCGAGCCCCACAGGTATCCTCCATAATGTCCGTAATGGTTTCACGCTCACGGAAAGATAAAAAGAAAGGAGTGAATGCTCCCAAATCCATTGCCATTGCGCCCCACCACAATTCGTGTGAAGCAATACGCGTTAGTTCATCCATCAATACACGAATGACTTTTGCGCGCTCAGGAATTTCAATCTGCATTCCTTTTTCCACGCACAACGCACAACCGTGATTATTGATGTGTGAAGAAAGATAATCCATCCGGCTGGTAACGTAAATAAACTGGCGGTAGGTCAAGCTTTCACACATCTTTTCAATCGAGCGATGTATAAAACCAAGATGAGGTTCAACTTTTTTTATCGTTTCGCCATTGAG
>CANKAM010000087.1 GCA_947479755.1 Bacteroidota bacterium | reverse complement strand
GTTGCTTGTTTCGCTTTAGGTTTTGTAATCGGGCTTGCAGACCATAGACAAATCCTTTCTCCAACTGCGCGACTATTTTTAGTTGTTGGTTTTTGTGGGGGCTTCAGCACATTCTCAACTTTCAGCAGCGAAACATTAACACTCTTTCAACAAGGACACAACATAAGCTTAGTCCTTTATATTCTTGCAAGTGTATTGGTTTGCGGAACTGCAACCTTTGGCGGACTTTTTATTGCGGAGAGAATTTGACAAGCAAATACTTAACCCCCGACATAATTCCGCAAGGAAAAATCGTACAGCGATTTTCTTTAGACCTTGGTATAAAGAAAACTATTTAAAAAGGCAAAGGCGAATTTTTCCTAAACGCAACTGACTTTGCAAATACAATGGTTATCAAAAAACAAATTCAAGGCAAAGATTTTAATTACACCTCCACAGATTATTACGAGACACAAGTTGTGCGATTGGGATACAGCTTCAAATTTTAGCAATAAGCAACTGCATTATGCAGTAAATGGACTGGATAAAGATAAGTAAATTGTTTTCCATTTTTATTCCTTTAGATTATTCGGAAACACAATCATTTTCATCCCTTTTGGTTTAAACCGATTTTTTGTAGTGATTGCAATTCCATTTTCAACTTTTACTTCTACATCACAATCGTGAACGAGTTCATAAGACCCCCTTATTTTACCTTCCTTTGTTGATTGAGATATGGTAATCAGAGCCGAGTCTTTATAGCGTTCCCGGAGTTCTTTCATCTTATTTACATCTATTTTCATATTGTCAAGACTATCTATAAAAATGAAGTTAAAAGAATTGGTTCCGATTTCTTTTACGACATCTTCAAATGTTCTTATGTCAGCTACAAATAAATCATCTGAGGCTGCATTGTTGTTTGAAACCTTATCCTTGAATGTTTTTGAGAAACCCTCTTCTCCGCTGATGTAAACAACCCTGCCAAAATTCTCGGCAAGGTAATTAGCAAACTGTATGGCATAGGTGGATTTTCCTTCTCCCGACATACCATGAATAACACAATTAAAATTTATAGATGGATAACCGAAAAATTCACACCACTTATCTTTAAATTCCAAAGCCTTGTGATTTATCTTTTGCAAATCCGAACTACTGATTATTTTTCCTGTGATAACCGGCTTTTTGATTTCATTTTGCAGAACTGGAATTTTGATTTTAGGTTGGGATAAATCAGGTTCTATTTTTGTTTTAGGCTCACCAAGTTTTACACCCCACCCACGAAATCCCGGAAATACAGGAATGGCTTCTTCTTTATACTGAATCATTTTAAGAGATTTCCACATTAAAGACGTCAATTCCGTATCAACAGACGTCAATGAGACGTTTAATTCGTTGAGTTTATTTTTCGCCTTAGTTATTCTTATTTGCTTGTTCTTTTCATCATCATCCGCAGTCAATGAGTTGATAACTGCTGCACCTAATATTCCCCCAAAAGCCCCAAGAATATTTTTAGTCGGGCTTTTGAATTGGCTGTCTGCCATATATGCTCCAAACGCTCCACCTGAAACTAAAAGCAAGCCTCCTGAACCACCAGGATTACTTATTTGCTGATTTACTGAGCGAATATCGCCTTGCAGACGTTTTTTAGACGTCTCCAACTCACTTATCTTCCGTTTTACCGCCTTATATTCTTCAGTTTCAACCTGAATGGTTTTTGTGGGGGGATTTAGCGATGTTGGTATTTTATTTTCCGGCTTTTCACTCAAATCAATTGTGCCACGCAACTCAGCAGTGATACTTTTAGTGGCTTCAGTTTTATTTTTGTTTTGCTCCCAATATTTTGCTTTACAAGTTGAACAACAAAATTTGGCATCACTTCTTTTGGGTTCAAATTCATTTTGGCATTGTGGACACGTCTTCAACATATTTTATGGTTTTATAAACGTCTGTCAGACGTCTGTTATTCAGCAAATAAAAAAGGAGCAGATAAAATCTGCTCCTTTTAATTTTCAGATTATTTTTCGTCTTCTTCAAAATTTTCGCAAAGTTTGTCGAGGAGTTCTTCCAACGCATCAACATCATCTGTTTCTGATTTGTCATATTCAATTTCAATAACAATTTCTCCGTCTTCTGATGTGCCGGAAATTCCGTTTTTCAAATTGCGTTTAACCATTTCTTCTGAAAATTCAGCTAATACCTCTACAGGTATAAATAATTCTATTTTTCGCATCTTTTTTTGTTTTTAATTGTTAGTATAATTATTTGTTTGGATTTTGTTTTTGGACTAATGGGTCAGGACGAGTCTATTTTTCTATTGTTCCCTAATAAGATTGCGCCCACTATTTGTTCAGGAATAATCATGATGCCCTCCTTTTTCTTTTAGAAAGAAAGTTGTCAGTTTCGGCATCTATTTCTTTTACCGTATGCTGGCGACCATTCATTAGCCAGGCATCAATGTCTGACTTTAAAAACCGTAATTTTTTTCGACCTTCGGCTTTGTGAAAGGGTATAGTTTTTTCATGTACCCACCGATAAACTGTCTGCGGAACAGGTTTATCCGGTAGATAATTGCACAACTCAACAAGGTCAAGCCACTGGTCAGCTTTTGACTGTGTGCGATTGGTAAGAGAAAAGAGAAGGGACTTAATTTCCTTTATCTCTTCGCGGAATTCTTCGCGTAACGAATGAACTGCTTTTGGTAAGCCGTCATGTGTAGGTTGTTCTTCCATTGTGCAATCAATTTAATATTGAAAGAACAATAGTATTATAATGTTAGGGTATTAAAACTTTGCGGACAAAGCGGACAACAATAAAGGCAAAGCGGGCAAAGTTTTTTACCATTTTCTCTTTGTTTTCTTTGGTTTAAAGAATGAAGTAATGCTTTGATAGTTCCAGTTAGTAAAGTTGTCAGACAATAGATTTATATATCTTTTTTTCTTGTTTGGTTCATTGTATTGACCAACGGCAATGTTATAAAATTCATAAAAACGATTTATAATAAATCCTTTCTCGCCAACTGCAAGATTAAATGTCTGTTTTGAAATTGAGTTTTTATTTAGAAATCCTCTTTGAATAAAATGAATCAGCTGCAAATCGGTGAGAAATGGTTTACCGTTCGTGCTTTTCTTTTCTGTTAATGGCTTAAAATGGTCAACCACTTTTTGCATTGTAAAGCCTTTCAGAAATGTGTTCTCTGATTTTATTATTTCATCAAAATATTTTTTTATGTCTAACTCATCTTGTGTTACTTCAAACAAAACGTCTTTATATTCTTTTAGCGCAATGTATTCCGAAACAAAATCAATAACTTCCTTTTCTGTGGAGTTGATGAAATCACCGTCATTACTGCCATCTGAAAACTTATTAAAATATTTTGCTGGATTCTCCTTCATCTTTTCTTTATATTTCATACGAAGAGAGGGAATCATTTCCTCAATAAAATGCTTAACTGGTAAATCCTTTTCAATCCTGAATGCTTCATCAATAAAATCGTGCAACTCACGCTTGAAATGATTCCCTATGGAATCGGTAAACTCTGAAGCGGTATGTAAATGCCAAATTCTTTGAGCAATCTTTGATGCTATTTTAGATTTTACATAAGGAACATCTTTAGCCCGATTAATACTGTCAGCAAACTCCAACTTAATATTGGAGTAATGTTCACTCTTTTTTTTCTTAAAGAATTTGTCGTAATCAATATAATTATCAGTGGTCTTACTCATATTATTCACTTATTTGTGCTGTTTTCATTGCTTTTTTTGGGCGAAAACTCTTCTTAAATGCTGTAAGTGCTTTCACGGTTTCCCTTTTACTTTCATCTTCAAATCCGGCTAAATAATTTTGGGTTGTTCTTACGTTGCTATGACCCAATGCCTCACCAATAAACTCTGTGCTTGCTCCACTTCTTTTTAAGATGGTTGCAAAACTGTGGCGAGCTACATAAGTTGTTAAAGAGCCTTCAATCTTCAATTCTTTACCAATGTTTTTAGTGTGGTCGTTTACTACTTGTGTGATTTGATAAATTAGTTGTCGCTCTCGCTCAGGGCTTAAACCATCAATAAGCACAGGAAATATATAATCACCCGGCTTTCTCGATGGGTTACCCCATTTTTTAATTATAGCTTTTGTATCAGCATTTAAAACAACACGGATTTGTTCAATATTTCTTTTAGTTCTCACTGTTTTTGCTCTCTCAAATTCTAAAATATCACCATTGATATTTTCATATTTTAGTAAACACATATCTTTTATATTTATCCCATTACAGAAATACATAAACAGCCAATAATCTCGTGCTTTCCCTTCTGTGCTGCCTTTCTTTGGCTTATAGTAATAAATGGAAGCAATGTCTTTCAGAGTAAGAGCTTTTTTAATGTTGTTGCTTGTTGGTATTTCATATTTCTTTTTTCCAAATGGGTAATATTCTCTGGAAAGTAATCCATCTGTAATTGCATCATTGAATAGAGTCCGCAGAGTCCGTAAATAAATACTGACTGTGGTTGCGCTTCTTTCCTGTTGCAGCATCCACTTTTCATACCTGAATAAAAAATCGGAATTAATATCTGTGAACTTTACTCTATTGTCAAATTTACCAAAGCTATTTTGGGCGCACTCATAACTTATAGCTGTACCAATCTGACCATTGTTCTTCAGAGCTTGTATTTTTTCGTCATAAGCAAGGTTTATCAGGTCATTTGCGCCTCGATTAGAAAGATAGCGCTTCTCAAATAAACTCCATGAGAAGACAGGTAGGTTCTTTACTATGTCAGCAGCCTTCTTCTCAAAAGACTGTAATTTCAAAGCTACTTCTTTATACTCTTTTCGGGGCTTTTCTCCCATAACCTTATCAAAGTCTGGAATGGTCATACTATACGGTGTAAGATAACATTTCTTCTTCCTGTCAAAGGTTACTCGAATTGAAATAGCACAAGCCCCATCTGACTTTGGGTGATACTTATCTATAAATATGGCGGTTGATGCTGATGGCTTTTCTATTTTCATTGGATTTAATTAGAAGTATTCATTTCGACACAATTTCGACACAAATCTAATTAAAAAACAAATAATAAAAATTAAAAAAGAATACTAAATAATCATATAAATCACTAATTATAAGGGTTTAATAGTAGTTTATCACTTTTTACTATTTCCTTATTTACCCCCTAAAATATGACTTACAAGCAGAGGGTCACTGGTTCGAACCCAGTAGTTCCCACCACAAGGACAAGGGTTTCAGAAAATTAATTTCTGAGACCCTTTTTCATTTGCACAGAATTTGCACAAATTTCCTGCTCTAAACTGAATTTTCATTTTTAAAACTGAGGATTGATTAAAGTTCCTTTTGTTGTAAATGGTAAAGCAATACGGAAATAATTTTCAATTAAGACTAAACCTCAGAGGAAATTAGCCTCCTTAGCAATAAATAAAAATTTGCTTAATCGGACTGTTAAGAAGTAAAGTTTAGTAATTTAATTTTTTCTCAAAAATGGTAACTGACGGGGGGCGTTTTTTTTTAGGTAAAGACTTTTCTTGAACAGGGGGATAATCACTCAATTTTACCTGCTTGTTTCCATTTTTTTAAGTTTATGTATTAGCTTTCTTTCTTGTCGGATGAACTCTTCATTCCTTTTAAGGGCTTCTTCAAGTGCATCACGAAGGCTTGTCCCACCGAGCTGTGGTCGGGTTTGAGACCCTTGTATTCTTTGTAGGATGTCGCCCCGTTGAGGCGCTTCAATGTAGCGGCTGTTAACGGGCTTGTATCTTTCGGTGTATTTGTTTCCATGTTGTTTTTAAAGTTTATTTATTATTAGCTTTCTTTCTTGTCGGATGAACTCTTCATTCCGCTTAATGGCTTCTTCAAGTGCATCACGAAGGCTTGTCCCACCCTGTCGTAACTTGGTTTCAACCCCCTGATTTCCCCGTATGTTTTGAAGGGTTTCTTGTCTTCTTGAGGCTTCGATGTATCGGCTGTTGAGGGGCTTGTACCTTTCGGTGTATTTGTTTCCATGTTGTTTTTAAAGTTTATTTATTATTAGCTTTCTTTCTTGTCGGATGAACTCTTCATTCCGCTTAATGGCTTCTTCAAGTGCATCACGAAGGCTTGCCCCACCCTGTCGTTGAGGTGCTTCAACCCCTTGATTTCCCCGTAGGTTTTGAAGGATTGCTTGTCGCCCTGTGGCTTCGATGTATCGGCTGTTGAGGGGCTTGTAGTTTTCGGTGTATTTGTTTCCATTTTTTGTTTTTTAGTTAATTAATTAGTTCTCTTTTTATCAGACGGTTAGGTATCTATCATTTTGAAATAGATTATCCATGTTAAATAATATCACTTTATTTTTTCTGCTTTTGTATAATGCCTTTGTTTCTCCCAACATATCTGCGCAGTCAATACTTTGTTTAATGGCTATTGCAAACTCCAAATTGGATTGTTCAATATCCTCAAGGCTTACGTCAAGACCATAGATAAGAGCTTCTGGGTCTTCTGAAATAATCATTCCAGTATAAAATCCTTTCAGTGAATAGTCGCTTACAAATACGTCCGCATTACACCAGATAAACGCACATTTCTTTTTTCTGAGAATATCAGTGTGCTCAGAGTTAATGAGATATTTATAACCCACTTCGTTTTTAGAGAGTTGAGAAGTTAGCAGTCCCCACATTGTTCCATGACCAAGCATTATTATCCTATCGTGAGTATTTAACTGATTAATCAACTCGTTATCTGAAATCAACGGGTCGTTTATCACTGTCCAATCTCTGCCACTATAAATAAGAGAAAGAAAATCAGTTGTTTCATCTTTCGGGTGTATCACTAGAGTTTTAATCTTCCCAAAGTTTGGGACACCCTTATCGTTTTGAATTTCCATATTTGCAATGAATTAACTGAGTTAAATCATTACATCAAAATAAAAGAAAAGGTGGAAGCCGCACTTTATTTTGGCTTCCAGCCCTCATCTCTTTACCACCGTGGACTCGCGTCTCGGTTGGGTTTTCTTCTATAAATTTAGAAGAAAAATCTTGATGTATTTGGGCGCAAGGTAAGAAGAATTTTAATTGAAAAATCAATCTGCAATCAAAATCACCACGTTGTAAAGGGTTTTAGCGCTAAATTAGAGTTATAATATTTTTCATCAGAGGTTACTTCTTTCTCTATCCAATCGGGCATATCAAAAGCTTCCAATTCATTATTAATCTCAATTTCGGCAATAATCAATCCTTGATTTCTGCCTGAAAATTCATCAACTTCCCATGTTTTATCACTATGGATTATTTTGTATCTGGTTTTTGTAATTTCTGAAACTGAGAATTTCTCTAACAATTCAGTTGCTTCTTGAAAAGATATATTGTATTCATATTCTGCGCGTGCTGCACCTATAGATGCGCCTTTAATCGTAAGGGAAGCAATTGCTCCTGCGAGTCTGATGCGAATTGTTTTTTCAGGTTCTATTAATAAATAGCCTTGCCGATAAAATTCACCGTTTGGTTGTTTGACTTCTTGCCACTTCTTGTGGTTGATTAAATATTTTCGTTCTATTTCTTGTCCCATGGTTTTGGTTTTTATTAAATAGTAATAAGAGTTTGCAGTCTGATTGTATAAGCCTCAAATAAAGCGCACACCCCATTTCGTAATATCAGAACTTCCATCATACTTTACATCCAATCCGATTGAGAGCATAGCAATCATTTGTAAGCCCCAATAATCGCATAATATGGACAAGAACATTGTATTGATGCGGTCATAAGAACCGCGTTTTAAAGCAAAGTAGGTGTTTTCAACTATCAACAAACCTCTATCCTTTAATTCTCTTTCCTGCTGCCTACGAGATATTCCTTTAACCTTTAAAAGATAATCGTTGGCGATAATAACCTCTTTAATGAATTGGCTCGAAATTTTGGACGCACCTTCCCTTTGCCTTCTAATAACTTCATTAGTTTTTGGCATAGCGTGAATTTTGGTGTTGTAAAGGGTAATTCTCTCTCTCTGTTTCATTTATGCAAAAATAAAAATTTGGTTGCTGATTATCAGGAATTACATTTCAGTTTCTATCCACAGATATTGTGTAAAAACAATTCCTAAATTTGCTAATAACCAACAAACCCAAAACCCATGAAATATGTTCTCATTCTATTCTTAGCGTTAAGCTTTTCAGGTTGCACCGTCATTCAAGTTGTGAAACTTGATACAACTAATTGCAAAGAATTAAACAATCAATATTATTTTTCAAATGATAAAGTAAGCATTACCTATTCGTTTTGGGAAATGTTCGGGAGAATATCGTTTACCATCCACAATAAAACGGATAAGCCGATTTACATTAATTGGAGAAACTCTTCATTAATAGTAAATGGAAACAAGTTGAATTATTGGGATGATTACGAAAGAACCAACTCCATATCACTAACGCTTGGGTATGCTCAAGGCACAACGGGTTGGTTTGGAAGACCTGCTGTGGTGGGAACTGCTGTAACTACGGGACAATCTACAACATACAGACCTGAGAAAGTTACTTTCATTCCTCCAAATTCAGATTTTAAGAAGTCGTGGTGTATCATTATGGATACTCCTTACATTTTCCCGAATACGATAAAATCAGAAAAAGAACCTCTCTCAGACCATCCCACAAAACTGACTAAAGTAAAACAACAATCATTTATTGAGCAAACGAGCTTCTTAAGTTTCCGCAATTACTTGGCAATTGCTTTGAGTGAGGAAAGTTCCGATTTCAGTTTTATAGATAACAACTTTTATATCGCTTCAGTTAGAGAGATGAAGCTACGACACTTTTTAGGAAAAAGAACAAACCCATTACCTTATCCACCTGAACATTCCAAACGTGAGAAAAACAATGCTTCATTTTACGTTCAGGTAAAACAGGATGCCATTAAATAAGAAGGGTTAAAACCATTACAAATGTGATAAAAATGCTTCTTATGCCAATTGAATAAGCTATGGAAATTACTGAAACAGAAATAGAAAAATTGATTTCC
>CANKAM010000086.1 GCA_947479755.1 Bacteroidota bacterium | reverse complement strand
TTGAAAACGGTCTCGGTACCGGGATTGAAGTTCAACATTTTCTTAAGTTCGCCTAAGGCCTTATCTTCAAAAATGATTCTGGTATCGTAATAAGGTTGTGGTAAACCTGTAACCTTTACATTGGTTTCGGCTTTCTCATTCTGACGAATGCCGTTCAGTATTACATAAAATTTTTCACCCCCTGTTGAAAAGAAAACAAGGTTGGAGGTTTGTGCAAACGCTTGCACCGTAGCATAAACAGCTAAGAGTAGGAGTACTGCTTTTTTCATTGAATTAGTGGTTTAGAGTTTTTTGTTTTTTTGGAGCCTGTTGCCAAACTCCGTGCCAAAAGTAAAATAATTATTTTGTGTATTGCGTCACCCTGAACTTGTTTCAGGGTCTGATTTGAAAGATGCTGAAACAAGTTCAGCATGACGAATATTAATCTTTATTTTTTGCGTCCAGATCTTCCTGTAATTGCCACATTCCTTTCTTCCACTTCAATCCATCAACGCTGAAATCAGGTCCGTAATACTGAAAACGCCCTGTGTTCATAGGGTCATTAGGAGCAAGATGGTCAAATACTATCATCTTCTTCTGCTCATCATAATTCAAATACATAGTTGCCTGCGGGCTGTATTCAAAAATAATACGCGACCATTTTTGTTTCTTCATTTGAAAGATAGGAGCGCCAAATACAGGCTCTCCCTTTCCGGAAAAGGAAAGTACATCAATCATTTTTTTTGTGGTAATGCCGTCATTACCATTCCATCCAAGAATGGTGTAATACACTTTTCCTTTGCTCTTCTTTTGAATAAGGTTGTAGTAAACACAGCTCTGCCAGTTAGTGTGGTTAACGCTTTTGCGCTCAATGTTTTCTGTTTTTTCTTCTGTTGCTTTCAGTTTAAAAACAGTTGTGGTTTTTGTTTTAGGGTTTTTATATAAAACAAATCCGTAGCAGCGGTAAACACTGAAATGCGGAGGCAACGACCATGAAATTATTTTCACCTTTTTATCGGGTGAAACAAGGTCGGAAAGACTTTTGTCTAATTCAAATCTATAATCAAATGCGTCTTTTAGTTTCAGAAAGCTTTCAAGTGCGGCCACAATTTTATCATTTGCCTCATTTACTTCGTCAGTAAGCCAGGGATGTGCCTGTATATGTTTAAATCGGGCAATAAGAGTATCCCTGGTTGCGTTAAATTGCTGTTCTGTATTCTGCGCCTTTAGAGGATTGCATATGAAAATAAAAGAAAATAAAAAAGCGCTCCAAAGAATTGAAGCGCTTTTTTTGAAATCAGTCATATTAATTAAGCGTGCATAGATGCTTTTTTAGCCAAATTCTGGTCCGATGTGTGCGGGTTATCGGTATCAGGCACACAGCAGTCAACCGGACAAACAGCAGCGCATTGCGGCTCATCATGGAAACCAACGCACTCAGTGCATTTATCAGTAACGATGTAATAAATATCCATTTGCACAGGAGGCTGAGCGGCATCAGCATCAGCAGTTACTCCGCTGAAACTGGTAAAACTTCCTTTCACTGAAGTTCCGTCAGCAAATCTCCACTCCTGACCACCTTCATAAATAGCGTTGTTAGGACACTCGGGTTCGCATGCCCCGCAGTTGATACATTCATCGGTAATTTTAATTGCCATGTTTTATGTTTTTAAATTGAGAGTTTAATGTTCTTAGTTTTGCGGTGCAAATATAGTATTTGTATAAATAAAATGTTTTGACACTAAAAGAAAAAATAAAATCCTTTTCAGAGCTGGGTAAATTTCTGGAGTTATTCATAGAAACCAATAATTCACCGGATACTGAAATTGCCGCTTTTGAAAATTTAATTCTTGGTTCGCCACACTTCAATGGATGGTTTGTGGAAGAAAATGTACGTAAGGCAGTGGCGGGAATTGCACACATGCTTGATAAAAGCAATCTTGAAAAATGGCTCGCCAGCTATACGTTTACTGAGAATATAAATCCTAAAAGAGTAGGAGTAATAATGGCCGGGAATATTCCGCTTGTTGGCTTTCATGATTTTTTGTGCGTGCTTATTTCAGGTAATACCTGTGTGGCCAAGTTGTCTTCGCAAGATAATAAACTACTAAAAGCCGTGGCGGCAAAACTGATTTCAATTGAACCGCGCTTTAAAGACCGCATTATTTTTGAAGAAGGAAAGCTGGAGAACATTGATGCAGTTGTTGCTACCGGCAGTAATAATACTTCGCGTTATTTTGAATACTATTTTGGTAAATACCCCAACATTATTCGCAAAAACAGAAACTCGGTGGCTATTTTAACTGGTACTGAAACTCCTGAGCAGCTTGCTCTGCTTGGCAATGATATCTTTATGTATTTTGGTTTAGGCTGCCGAAATGTTTCAAAGTTATATGTACCCGAAGGATATGATTTTGGTAAATTCTTTGATGCAATTGAAAATCGAAAGAAGATTGTTTTTCATTCCAAATACGCCAATAATTACGATTATAACAAAGCGATATTATTGGTGAATAAAGTGGAGCATTTTGATAACGGTTTTCTCTTGCTAAAGAATGATGAAGCATTAACTACACCTGTTTCACGCCTGAATTATAGTTTTTACAAGGATTTAGCTGCAGTAAAAGCGGAACTGGAAACAAGAAAAAGTGAAATACAGTGCGTTGTTTCATCTATGCCTGAGCAATTTGTTTCGGGGGTTTCTTTCGGACAAAGCCAGTCACCTGGGCTATGGGATTACGCGGATGGTTTGGATACTATGCAGTTCCTGATTTCTATATAAAGAAAAAGAGGAACAATTTCTTATCCCTCTTTTCCCGACTTTAACCCACCCACTCAATTACTCTATATAAAAACGCTTTGTTATTATTTTGTTTTGTGTTTTGTTGAAAACCTGAAGCATGTATAAACCTTTATCAAGATTTGAAATATCTGCTTTCAGTGTAATATCATCAAACAACTGGTGAAATACTTTTTCGCCAATTACATTGTAAATCATTACTTCTTTTATTTCGCCTTTGCCGGTAGTCAAAATATCAAACTTCCCGTTGTTGGGGTTTGGATAAACATTTACGGTAAACTCTTCGGGAATAATAACGGATGCTAAATCATTCCCTTTGTCAGTGAATGGTAAGCGTATATTTAGTGTTTCAGAAAACACAGCAAGGCTCAACATAAATACTGCGAGCAATGAAGCGAGCGAAGTTTTGAGGAGAAATGTTTTCATATTTATTAGTTTTAGTTTAACCGAAAACCGTTTCAAAATTAGATACTGTTTTTGCTGTGAAGAAAGTTTTTCTGTTAATGTTTGTTAAACAGTTTACAACAACCTTGCCGAAAAAAATATAATTTCACCGCAAAGAAGCTAAGGCGCAAAGTTTAAATTTTCATTATGGCAACTCAAATAAACTGGGGTAAAGAAGTTAAACCGCTTATTGCAAAATATAAAGACAAAAAACATCCGCTGGACTATAAGAATTTATACCAGTTGGTAGTGATGGTTGTTCTCTCTGCACAGGATTCGGATAAGCATATTAATCAAGTTGCTATTCCTTTATTTGAGGCTTATCCCGACATGGCTTCTTTAGAGAGAGCAGATTCAGAAGGGCTTTTCCGCTACATCAGCGGTGTCCGCAACTTTGGTAATAAAACCAAGTGGCTGATGACAATTTCACAGACACTTAAAGAGGATAAAAATATTCCACTGACCATGGATGGCTTGACTGCTCTTTCAGGAATTGGAAGAAAATCTGCCAACGTGATTATGCGTGAGGCAGGGAAGAAAGCCGAGGGAATAATTGTTGACCTTCATGTGGTACGTGTAGCGCCCCGCTTAGGAATTGCCACCGGCACAGACCCCAAGAAGATAGAACAGCAACTCATGAATGTGGTGGATGAAAAAGATTGGGGACAGGCAGGGATGGCTATTTCATTTCTCGGAAGAGAAATATGCCGTCCTACTAACCCAAAGTGTGTGGACTGTGTTATGAATAAGGTGTGTGAGTATTACCGGTCTTTGAAATAGGTTAAGATGTAATAATGGTAAGTCCGGTTACCACATCGGGAACCCCTTTTACCCCTCCGTGAGTGCCCGCTGCACCGGCTGGTGTTCACGGAGACTCGTCAGATGTTCCTGCCTGTTCTCCTGATGTTCCCGTTGCTGTTACAGATGTACCTGTAACCCCAGCGTTACCATCTGTTGCTGCTTCGGATGTTCACGATGACTCATCTGATGCTCGCGTTGACTCTTCTGCTACATCCGAAGTATCTAACAATGTACCCGCTGATGCAACTATACCATCCGTTCCTGCAGCGGATGTTTCCCAAGCACCTTAGGATATAACTGCAGAAGTTCCGGATGTGTCCGTTGCACCTTCTGAACCTCGCGGAGTGGAAAAAAATGTTCAGGATTTAGATTTTCACAAAGCAAAACCTGATACATCCGTTCACGCATTTTCCTTGTCACCTTTATAAAAGAACAACAACATCAGCAAGCCAAATACAAGCATTGCAAAGCCGGAATACAGATTTAATTCAGGATGATTTGTTTCTGTGCCAATAAAATAATTGAGTAACAAAATTATTCCAGCAAGGCTGAAAAATAATCCGATAATCAAACGAAGGTCTGTAAGTTTTTCCATTAGAAGAAAATGAGGTTGAGTATTATTCCCAATATGATCATAACTATTGCAAGAGGAACGGGGCGTTTGTAAAATGCCTTTTCAGTTTCTACAGGTTTTTCGGTAAGGCTGTAAACCAGGCCAACCAGTTCTTTTTCTTCTTTGGGTTTGGTAAAGAGACTGATGATAATGGTCATAATAAAGCACACCACCCATGCTACCGTTGCAACTGCAAAGGCTTGTCCCATACCGCTGCGGAATTCATAAACGGGTTCCATAAGCCATCCGCCTTTGCCTTCTGCCAGTGTAATCCCGTGAAAAATAGCAGCACCTAATGTTCCGAGCAGCAATCCCCAAAAAGCTCCATGTCCCGTAGTACGTTTCCAGAACATGCCGAGAAAAAACGTAGCGAACAGCGGTGCATTTACAAAGCTGAAAACCAGTTGCAGAAAGTCATTGATATTATTAAAACTGCTGGCAAGGTAAGCTGTACCAATTGATGCAATGATACCTAGTACTGTGGCAGCTTTTCCAACCATCAGGTAATGTTTGTCGCTTGCATTTTTATTAAAATGTGCCTGGTAAATATCAAACGTGAGTACAGTGTTAAAAGCAGTTACATTTCCTGCCATACCCGACATAAACGAAGCCAGCAGCGCAGTAACACCAACGCCAAGCAGTCCTGAAGGATAGTAGTGTGAAATAAGTGTGGGTAAGGTCATGTCATAATCAATGGTTACACCATCTTCTTTGAAAGGAAGTGCAAAATCGCCACCAACATGCGTCAGTGAAATGGCTATCAGCCCCGGCAGAATGACAATAAAAGGCATCATCATTTTCGGGAAAGAGGCAATCAGCGGTGTGCGTTGTGCTGCCGACATATTGCGTGCTACCATTGCCCGTTGCACCACCAGAAAATCAGTACACCAGTAACCAAACGACATCACAAAGCCCAAGCCCATCATCATACTCCACATATTTACTCCCATAGGGTTATCATCTGCAGAACCCATGTAGGTCCATGTATGCGTCATGGCTGCGGGCAGGGTAGAGGAGATCCCTTCCCATCCTCCTGCTTCTCTAAGACCTATAAAAACAACAGGTGCAATACCCAATACTATCAGGAAAAATTGAAGCACTTCGTTATAAACTGCGCTCGTAAGTCCGCCCAGAAAAGTATAGATCAACACAATTCCGGCTGCCATAAAAACAGAAAACTCAAAGCTCCACCCGAGGATAACTTTCAGTAACAATGCCAACGCATAGAGTGAAATGCCTGATGAGAAAATAGTCATGAATGCAAAAGCAATTGCATTAAAACTGCGTGTCTTGTCATCAAACCTCAAGGCCAGGTATTCAGGAACAGAACGTGCGCGACTGCCATAATAAAACGGCATCATGAAAATACCGAGAAAAATCATGGCAGGTATTGCCCCCAGCCAGTAAAAGTGCGAGGTCATAATCCCGTATTTGGCGCCTGATGCCGCCATGCCGATTACTTCCTGCGCACCCAAATTAGCTGATATAAAAGCCAGACTTGTTATCCACAGCGGAATGCTGCGGTTACTCATCAGAAAATCATTGCTGGTTTTTACTTTGCGCTTGATTAGGAAACCAATGCCCAGCACAAATACAAAGTACAGGCTGATGATGAGGTAATCAGAGAAGGATAAATGCATAAAATGATAATCTCTTTTAGTTGCCACGCCCTTCAGGGCGTGGATAATATAATGCAAAGTTGTGCGGAGGGCTTCAGCCCTTTAGCTTTCAAACTTATAGTTTTTTATGAACTCATCATACTCTTCCTGAAAAGTTTTCTTTTTGTGATGTTCTTCCTGATTGCTGATGTAATTATTTACCACATCAAAATGTGATTGACTAACTGAAACTGCAAAGTATTCATCCTGCCATCCAAATTTCTCAGATAACTGCAAGTTTTTATTTGCCCAATGTGATGATTCTCCTTTGATGAGATTCATGATTGTTGCAATGTTTTGATCTGATGTCAATGAGAGTAAACAATGAAGATGATTTTGATAACCATTTACATTTAGAAGATGAATGCCTTTTGAAGAAGAGTAGGATCGGATGTGTTCACATATTGCATCCTTATTTTCCTTGTTCATCAATATCAGTCTGTCTTTTGTTGCCCAGACTGCATGAATTAGAATTTTTGTGAAAGGCATAGCTCTGGTATTTGAAGGGCTAAAGCCCTGAGTTATTCTTTTTGATTATTTAAATCCACGCCCTTCAGGGCGTGGCAACTCATCATTGGTTTTGATTTTTCTTCTTCACCATCGTAAGAATAGTAGCAATCGCAACCGTATCCCCATTGGTTAAATCCACTTCGTATTTATCGCGGATTTCCTGTGAAGAGCAGTCATACACATCAACGACCCATTTCACAATTCCTTTGGCTACATCCTCCTCATTGCGTTTTTCCTGGTCAATTTTTTCTTTGCAGGTAAAACGCACACCAATGGTCATTCCGGGGTAAACGGGTTTAGTGAAACGACATTCCTCTAATCCGTAATTCAATAATACCGGGCCTTTTGGTGGGTCAACAAACAAGCCGGCAGCGCGTGAAAGAATAAAATAGCCATGTGCTACTGTGCGTTTAAATGGAGTTCCTTCCAAAGAATTCGGATCCATGTGAGCATAAAACTTATCACCACTCAATTCTGCAAAATCCAGAATGTCCTGTTCAGTTACGGTGTGTGTTTTTGTAATAAGTGTTTCGCCTATTTCAAGGTCTTCAAAATATTGCTGAAAAGGATGAATATCTTTCTCAATATATTTTCCTCCGTATTGATATTGATTGGTAACATTGGTAAGCGTTGTTGGCGAGCCCTGAATTGCGGTGCGTTGCAGGTAATGAAATACACCGCGTCTGCCGCCCATTTCTTCTCCGCCACCCGCTCTGCCCGGACCGCCATGTACCAGCATCGGCATCGGTGAACCATGTCCTGTGCTTTCTTTTGCGCACTCTCGGTTGAGAATTAAAATGCGCCCGTGCATACTTGCAGCACCCAGCACATATTCTTTTGCAATTTTATCATCGGCTGTAATGATGCTGCTGCACAGTGAACCTTTGCCCAACTTGGCAAGTGCAATAGCTTCCTCTGTTGTTTTATAAGGCATCAATGTTGATACAGGGCCGAAGGCTTCAATGTTGTGACAGTCAAGATTTTTAAAAGGATTTTCATTCAGAAAAATAACAGGAGGCATAAATGCGCCTTTATTTTTATCAGCTCCTTTTACTTCAAATTTTTCAAAATCACCGATGATGATTTGTTGTGATTTACTGAGTTGTTCTACTTTTTCTTTTACTTCTTTCAGTTGTGTCAATCCTGCCAGTGAACCCATACGAACACCTTCCACATTCGGGTCGCCAATAATGTTTGATGCAAGTCTTTTTCCAAGTGCCAGACGCACTTCTTCTACACGGTTTTCAGGAACAATAATTCTGCGAACAGCAGTACATTTTTGTCCTGCTTTGGTAGTTATTTCGCGTACTACTTCTTTGATGAAAATATCAAACTCGGGTTGGTCAGGTGTAACATCGTTGCCGAGGATACAACAGTTCAGAGAGTCTGCTTCCATGGTAAAAGGTACCGCTTCTTCAATCAATCGCGGATGCGATTTCAGCATTTTACCAGTTGATGCACTGCCTGTAAATGTTACCACATCCGAGCTGATAACATTATCCAGAATTCCGTTGGCACTTCCGCAAATCAGTTGCAAAGCACCTTCTGGAAGAATGCCGCTTGCTATAATTTCTTTGGCAACAGCTTCAGTAAGAAATGAAGTAATGGTTGCGGGTTTCACAATAGCCGGAACTCCTGCGAGCCAGTTCACCGCCACTTTTTCCAGCATTCCCCAAACCGGGAAATTGAATGCGTTGATGTGAATAGCAACACCTTCTTTCGGCACACAAATGTGGTGACCGATAAATGTATTTTGCTTGCTGAGCTTTGCAATATCCCCTTCCACACAAAATGTTTCGTTAGGAAAAGTTCTGCGCAATGATGCGTAGGAAAATAAATTGCCGATGCCGCCTTCTATATCCACCCAGCTATCAGCTTTGGTAGCGCCTGTTGCCCATGATATTTTGTAGAACAGGTCTTTCTTTTCCATCAGGTGAAGCGCTAATGCTTTCAGCATTCTTCCTCGTTCAGGAAAAGTCATTTTGCGCAGTTTGGGTCCGCCAACAGTGCGCGCATAATCGCACATGGCAGCAAAGTCTAATCCTTTGCTGCTGGCACTTGCAATGGCATCGCCTGTGATTGCATTATATAGTAATTGCCCATTGCCCTCACCGGCAATCCATTTGCCGAGGGCATAGTTGTTAAGTGGTTGTATAGATCTAGCTGTGCTCATAATAGTTGAAAATTAAGATGTCAAATATAGAAGCAATTTTTTCACTTCATATAGTATGTTTATATGAAGCAAAACAAACTGAATGGTTGTTTGCTAATTAAAGTTCAAATAATTTAGAACTTTTGATTTGCTGAAAGTAAAGTTATTGCGATGGGTATTAACAAATACTCATCTTACAAGAACAATATGGCCATACCGGACAGCTTGCTTTCCTGAATCGAAATTTATTGTTGCAGAAAATGAGTAAACCCCCAGCTCAGAATCAATATTTCCGATCTTCCCATCCCAGATTT
>CANKAM010000085.1 GCA_947479755.1 Bacteroidota bacterium | reverse complement strand
GCTTCGTTAGTTACTTCGTTTTCGTCAACGCCAAGTTTGTCAACGATGATGGCTTTTACTCTTGATGCAATGTCTGACATGGTTAATTTATTTGATGTTTTTTGTGTTTACGGCTGCAAACTTAGTAAAATTAAATATCTGACGAATAAATTTTGATTTCCATGTTATGTTAAAGAAATTTAATGCTTACTCCTGAAAATAAACCCGTTTCACTCTGCGCGAAACATTGGTGAGTACTTCGTAAGGAATTGTCTCCATAATTTTTGCAAAATCAGCGATGGAATATTTTTCACCGAACACAATTACTTCGTCACCTTCTTTGGCTGGAATATCGGTTACATCAATCATACACATATCCATGCAAACATTTCCGATAATTGGTGCGAACTTATCATTTACCAAAACTTTTCCGCGCCTGTTACCGTGTTTGCGGCTTAATCCGTCTGCATAACCAATTGGGATAGTTGCAATTTGTAATTGGCGTTGTGCTACTTCGGCTCTTCCATAACCAACACTTTCACCTGCGGGAATGGAATTGATTTGCGAAATGCTTGTACGAAGCGTACTCACATTCTGCAATTTGGTTTGTTCTTTTTCATTTGCGCCAATTCCATACAAGCCAATTCCAAGCCGCACCATTTCAAATTGTGCTTCAGGAAAGCGAGCTGCACCAGCAGAATTAAGGATATGGCGGCTAATAGGGTAGCTGAAATACGTACTGATTTTAGCACTCATTTTTGTGAATGCTGAAATTTGTGAACGGGTAAATTCATCGTGTTTCGGGTCTTCGCTGCCTGCAAGGTGCGAGAAAACAGATTGAACTTTCAGTAACGTATTGTTTTTAACACGCACCAATAATTCATTTAAATCATTTTCGTGAAAACCCAAACGATGCATACCTGTGTCAAGTTTGATGTGAATTGGTATCGGCTGTTTAATTTCGGTGCGGTTGCGTTTCACAGCTTCTTCAAACATTCCCAGAACACGGAAGTTGTAAATCTCCGGTTCCAGATGGCCTTTTATCATCGCATCGTAGCTTTGCTCTTCGGGATTCATCACCATAATAGGTAATGTAATTCCTGCTTTGCGAAGTTCAATTCCTTCGTCTGCATAAGCTACAGCAAGGTAATCCACACGATGAAATTGTAAAACATTAGCAATTTCATAGCTGCCGCTGCCATAAGAAAATGCTTTTACCATCGCCATTATTTTTGTCTCAGGTTTTAATATGGAGCGGAAATAATTCAGGTTGTGCGCAACGGCATTCAGATTAATTTCTAAAACTGTTTCATGTGTTTTCTGTTGCAACACATTATTTATTTCCTCAAAACGAAACACGCGTGCACCTTTCAGCAAAATGGTTTCGTTATTAAACATGGAGTTGCTGAATTCTTTCAAAAATTCTTTTGTTCCGGAATAAAATTCTTTTTGAATGGAAAATAAATCTTTTTGGCGTGAAATAGCTTCGCCAATACCAATCAGGCGGTTTACATGTTTTCGTTCCAACAACTCCGCTACTTCTTTATAGAGGGCTTCTTCGTTTTTTCCACTTTGCAGAATATCGGAAAGCACAATCGTTTTTTTAGGATGTTGTTTTTGCTGCTCCAGAAAATCCAATGCAATTGCCAGCGAACCCAAATCTGAATTATAGCTGTCGTTAATTACTGAACAATTGTTGATTCCTTCTTTCAGTTCAAGTCGCATTGCAACAGGACTGAGCAATAACATTCGTTCAGCAATTTGTTTATTCTCATGTCCCGAGTACAGCATGAATAGCCAACAATTGATTGCATTTTCAACGGAAGCATCATCGGTGAAAGGAATTTTTATGCGCAGAAAATCGTTGTTGTAAACGCCCTGTATTTCTGTATCCGTTGCAGATTTGGTGATTTTACCAATCAATAAAGTTGCTGCTGTTTTCTTTGACCAGTTGAGCAGTTGCGTGTCTTTCAGCTCTTCATCTGCTTTTATCGCCTCATGAATTTCGGGATAATCCTTGCAGTAAATCAGCGCCTGAACATCTTTAAAAAGTTTTAGTTTTTCTTTTGTTTTTTCAAGCAATGAAGAAAAATTTTCGCTGTGAGCTTGTCCTATGTTGGTAAAAATTCCTGTTGTAGGTTTTATTATTTTTTCCAACTTTTCCATTTCGCCAGGATGCGAAATTCCCGCTTCAAATAAGGCGAATTCGTTTTCGGTGTTCATCTGCCAAACCGAAAGCGGAACACCAACCTGCGAGTTAAAACTTTTAGGGCTACGTACAATATTCTTCTCTTCGCGAAGTAATTGATACAACCATTCTTTCACGATTGTTTTTCCGTTGCTTCCGGTTATACCAATTACCGGAATTGAAAACTGCTTGCGGTGATGCGCACACAGCGCTTGCAGTGCGTTGAGCGTGTTACTAACCAAAATAAAATTTGCATCGGGCAATTCATACAAACTCTGCGGCAAGGTTGTAACCACAAAATTCCGCAAGCCGTTTGCATATAAATCAGGAATAAAACGATGTGCATCATGCCGCTCGCCTTTGATTGCAAAAAATAAACTGGTTTCAGCACCTGCAAGTTTGCGACTGTCAATCAGTAACTGCCGTACAGGGTTTTCAGGATGATTTCCGTGAAGTTTTCCCTGAACGATTTCAGAAATTTCGGATAAGTTGTAATTAACTGAACTCACAAATTATAGTTTTGATTTCATGCTTTGTGCTTTGTAGAAACAATCTCTGCATAATGGCTCATAATTATTTGTTTCGCCTAAAACAACAAGTGAATTTTCTTCAGTAATGCGGTAGGAATGATTGGCAAGATTTCCACAACGCATGCATATTGCATGTACCTTGGTTATGTATTCTGCAGAAGCCATCAGTGCCGGCATTGGACCAAAGGGATTACCCAGAAAATCCATATCAAGGCCTGCAATAATAACGCGGATACCTGAGTTTGCTAATTGATTGCAAACATTCGGCAATTCTGAATCGAAAAACTGAGCTTCATCAATTCCAACCACATCTACTTCACTTGTCATCAACAAAATGTTGGAAGAGGAGGGAACGGGTGTGGATTGAATTTCATTAGAGTCATGTGAAACAACCTTTACTTCATCGTAGCGATTATCAATAGAAGGCTTAAAAATTTCAACTTTCTGTTTAGCAAATTTTGCGCGTTTCAATCGTCTGATTAATTCTTCCGTTTTGCCTGAAAACATGGAACCGCAGATAACTTCAATCCAACCTTTTTTTACGGAATGATTAAGCGGGTTTTCAAGAAACATAAAACAGAAAATAATAAAGGGGCAGTAGAAAACGTTATTTTTGAACCAACACAAAACTAAATAAAAGCACAATAGAAAATGGAAAACAATATTGCCTTCAACAATATTTTGAGTGAATTAGAGAACCTCAGGATTAAAATAAAGGATTTCCAATCTCAGGGAAATATAATTTCAGAAAAAGCAATTGGTCTGGTTGAAGCACAACTAAAAAATATTTCTTCCACATTGGATGTTTTTAAGGAAGTAGCTTTGAATAATGAATCTATTGCAGTAGCAGAGGAAACCATTCCTGTTGATGTGAAAGAAGTGGTTGCCATGTCGTTGGAAAATACGGCACCCGTAATAATAGAAGTTGTTAAACAACAGGAACCTGCCCCTGTTGCAGAGAAGAAAGCTAAACCCGTAAAAGAGCAAAATCCTGATAACAGCCTTGTGGCTAAAATGAAACGTAAGCCCATCAAAGATTTAAGAACGGCAATCGGGATAAACGAAAAGTTTGCATTCATAAAATTGTTTGGCGGTGATGCAACTGCCTGGACTAATGCCTTGCAAAAACTGAATTCATTTTCATCGTATTGGGAAGCTGAAGCCATGCTAAGCGAATTCAACCAAAAGTATAAGTGGAAGGAAGGGGATGAAACGCTGCAAAGCCTGATGGACTTGGTGGAGCGCAGGTATATGTAATTTCCCTATTTTCGCAGCCCTTAAAATCTGTTGGTCCCGTAGTTCAATGGATAGAATAGAAGTTTCCTAAACTTTTGATAGCAGTTCGATTCTGCTCGGGACTACGAAAATCCTCTGTCATACAGAGGATTTTTTGTTTTAATGTTTTAATTTAAAAATAAATTACTTTAGTCCCTGAAAATCACTGCTTAAATGGTGGTTTTGAATAAATTATATGCAATTGAAAAAGAGTATTCCTCTCATACTCATTTTGATAGTTTTACTATCCTTTAACTCATTTGCTCAACCTGCAAATGACGATTGCTCAGGTGCTATTAATATCGGGACGCTTCCAGCACCAGCAGCCTGTCCAAGTGGATTAGGAAATATTGTAGCTACAAACGGAACGCTGGTTGGAGCTACTCCATCAGTACCTTATATTACACAACCCAACTGCTCAGGAGGAACACAGGCCAACATGGCAAATGATGTCTGGTATATTTATACCGCATCAAGTAATACCGGAGTCTTTTCTGTTAACAGCACGTTTGCTAACCCCAACATTGCTATTTATTCAGGTAGTTGTTTACTAATGGGTGGCGGGGTTGGCGGCTGTGCAGTGGGTGCAGGAGGTACAGTTTCGCTTACCATTAATCAAATGACTTCTGGTCAAACTTATTTAGTTCAGATTAGCGGAGATGTTGGACAAACCGGAACATTTACATTTAATGCTAGGAATAATTTTAATTGCAGTAATTGTCTTGTTGAATCAGATCTTACTGTAAATCCTTTGCCTGTAAACGGAATGTATCAACCTGGTGATGTTGTAAATTTTTGTTTCACCATTTCTGATTATGTGCAAGCAAATACAAACTGGTTGCATGGTGTTCAGATTACTTACGGAGCAGGTTGGCAGGGAATTTCCAATCAGGTTTCGCCAGCTCCTGTTGCAGGAACCGGTGCATGGGGTTGGTACAATGCTGTAACCAGCTCGGCAAACGGCACAAACTGGGGGTCTGGATTTTACATAGACTTGGATGGTGATGGAGATCCGGGGAATAATTTTGGTGATGATTGTGTGCAGGATGGATTTGGTGGAAATGATTTGCCATGTATAGGAGGATTATCATGGACATTTTGTTTTACAATGACTGTTTCACCAATATGCACGCCCGGTTCAGATTTATCGGTCACCATCAATACTTCAGGGGATGGAGAATCAGGATCATGGCAAGACTTAGGTTGCGCGGGTGACCCGCCTTATATATTCAATGCTATAGGTTCTTGTTGTCCTGCGGCAATGAGTTCAGCTGCTGAAAGTTGTACTGGGAATGATGGTACTGCTACTGCAACACCCGTAGGTAATATGGGGCCATATGTATATCATTGGACAGGTCCCGGAGGCTTTGACCAAACCAATAATAATGTAAACGGACTTAATACTATTACGGGTCTTGCAGCAGGAAATTATACTGTTACTGTTACCGATGTAAATTCCTGTGAGGTTTCTAATTCAGTTACAGTAGCAGGGGGAGTTGGAAATGTTCCCGCTCCTGGAACGGCACCTTTAACCTATTGTCAGAATGATATTGCTGTTCCTCTAACAGCTACAACAACTCCAGGCGGAACACTTAACTGGTATGGAACAAATCAGGTTGGAGGTGTGGCTTCACCCAATGCACCCACGCCAACAACAACAACAGTTGGAACAACTACCTATTATGTTTCACAATCCGTAGGAAATTGTGAAGGGCCAAGAGCATCGCTTGCTGTTACAATAAACCAACCTGCAACTGCAAATGCAGGCCCTGCACAAACAATTTGTGAAACATCAACAATTCAGTTAGCCGGAAATATTGGAGGCAGCGCAGCATCCGGAACATGGAGCGGAGGTGCAGGAAATTATGTTCCAAACAATACAACACTAAACGCGGTTTATACACCCAGTGCCGGAGAAATAGCAGCAGGAACAGTAACATTTACTCTTATTTCAAACGATCCTGCCGGGCCTTGTCCGGTTGCAACTTCAACGGTAACAATTACTATTAATTCAGTTGCAACAATTGATGCTGGTCCCGACCAAACTATTTGCACCGGTAACCCCGCAACGCTTGCTGGAGCCTTTGGCGGTAGTGCCAACAGCGGAACATGGACAGGCGGAGCAGGAACATATAATCCGAATAATTCAACCCCAAACGCAGATTACACACCTTCTTTTGCAGAACAGGCTGCAGGTTCTGTTACATTAACCTTTGTTTCCAACGATCCTACCGGACCTTGTCCTTCCGTGACTGATGATGTGATTATTACCATTATTCCTTCCGTAACTTCTGATGCCGGACCAGATCAAACAATATGCGAAGATGGCGTTATACAATTAGCTGGAGTTATTGGAGGTGGTGCTACCAGCGGAACCTGGACCGGAGGAAATGGAACATACGCTCCAAATAATACTACAGTCGGAGCAGTTTATACTCCAAGTGTTGCAGAGGTTGCAGCAGCAACTGTAACACTAACATTGACCACAAACGACCCTGTTGGTCCTTGTCCTGCTGCTACCGACCAGGTAGTAATAACAATAAACCAACTACCAACAGCCAATGCAGGTATTTCGCAAAGTGTTTGCTCAGGCGACAGTATAATTTTAGCAGGTATAATTGGTGGTTCGGCCAGCAGCGGAAGATGGAGCGGAGGAGCCGGAAATTTTATTCCAAATAACACAACATTAAATGCAATTTATGTTCCTGATGCTGCAGAATTTGCAGCCGGATCAGTAACACTAACATTGACTACTGATGACCCCGCAGGTCCCTGCAACTCAGCTACTGCAAGTGTTACACATAACTTCTTTCCGCTTCCTGTTACTCAGCTTTCGGTTGATATTCCCAGTGGGTGTCCGGAACATTGCGTCAATTTTTCTGATCTTTCTATTTCAGGTGCCGGTAATATCGCAAGTTGGGATTGGGATTTTGGCGATGGAACTTCAAATGTTAATTTACAAAATCCTGCTCATTGTTATGATCAGACAGGATTTTATGATGTTACTTTGAGTATTGTCACCAACAATGGGTGTGAGGATAAGTTGACTATTCCACAAATGATTGAGGTTTTTGCTTTGCCTGTTGCTGAATTTACTGCAAATCCTGACAGAGTTTCTATTCTTGATGCACGAATTAATTTCATTGACCAGTCATCTCCTGATGTTACTTCCTGGTTTTGGGATTTTGGAAACGGGAGTACACTTTCTCCTGATATTTCAAATCCGGAATATACTTACCCAAGTGATAGTTCAGGATATTTTTTGGTTACACTGATTGTGCAAAATGCTGATGGTTGTTACGATACTGTTTCGCATGAAATTTTTGTTGAGTCTGAGTTTACTTTTTATATACCTAATTGCTTTACTCCAAACAGCAACGGAAAGAACGAATACTTTTTTGCGAAGGGAATTGGCATTGTTGATTTTGACTTATGGATTTTTGACCGTTGGGGAAATGAAATTTTTCACGGCATTGATTTGAATGATAAATGGGATGGAAGAGTTTTTGAACGTCCTAACCTTACACAGGAAGATGTCTATGTCTGGAAGGTAAATCTAACAGATATTCTAGGAGAGAAACATGACTATATCGGACATGTAACAGTTGTGAGGTAGTAGCTTTACTCCGAAATAAATTTTCCTTCAACACTGAACTTTGTATTAAACGTCCAGCGGACGTGCATTTCGCTTTCTAAGCGGTAAAATCTTTTAGGAATATAACACAATGTTTGTTGCGAAGTGTAGAGAAAATTCTTTGCATCTCTTTTAATACAGATTTCTGTTGGATGCCAAAGCGAGTCGGTAAAAATTTTTATTTCTTTTACTGATATTTTTTCGTCATCGGTTTTGTAGGTGATTGTATTTTTCTGTGCTTCTTTTATTGTATCGGCAGAAAAATTGTTTTTCCAAGAGGGTTTGTTGATGCTGTTCTCAGCAAAAATCTTCAACTCTTTTTTCCAGTCGATGCTGTCGGATAATGTTTTGGTCTCTGTTGCTCCGTCTTTTATAATTGTTTTGGTGATTTCCGGTTTGGCTGCATTCAAGCCATCGGCTTCTTTTGAAAAGTATGCTACAAGGTCAAAAAATTTTCCGGGTTCAGATTTTTTTTCTTCATGTTCTTTAGAGCAGGAAGAGAAAAATAAAATTATCGCGCAAAGGCGCAAAGGCGCAAAGTTTTTCATCTTATAAGTCAAATCTGATTCCCTGCGCCAGAGGAAGACTGTCGCCATAATTAATAGTATTGGTTTGCCTGCGCATGTATATTTTCCAGGCATCGCTGCCACTTTCGCGGCCGCCACCGGTTTCTTTTTCTCCGCCAAAAGCGCCACCTATTTCAGCGCCTGATGTTCCTATGTTCACGTTTGCAATGCCACAATCGCTGCCTTGCTGAGAAAGAAACTTTTCCATCTCGCGCATGTTGGTGGTAAAAATGGATGACGACAATCCCTGCGGAACTCCGTTCTGCATTTCAATCGCTTCTTCAATGGTTTTGTATTTCATCACGTATAAAATAGGAGCAAAGGTCTCTTCCTGCACAATGTGATATTCGTTTTTCGCTTCAATGATGCAGGGCTTAACATAGCAACCACTTTCATATCCGTTACCATTAAGCACTCCGCCTTCTACAACAACTTTCCCGCCTTCTTGTTTTGCGCGTTCAATGGCGTTCAGGTAATCTTCCGTTGCTTTTTTGTCAATCAACGGACCTACGTGATTTTTTTCGTCCAGCGGATTTCCGATGCTGAGTTGACCGTAAGCATTTTTCAAAACCGAAACAGTTTTGTCGTAAACACTTTCGTGAACAATCAATCTGCGGGTTGATGTGCAGCGTTGTCCTGCTGTTCCAACTGCACCAAACACAGCACCTACCAATACCATTTTTATATCTGCATGTTCAGAAACAATGATGGCGTTGTTGCCGCCCAATTCTAAAATGGTTCTACCGAAACGCTCGGCAACCATAGAAGCCACACGCCTTCCGATGCGGGTGGATCCTGTGAAGGAAACCAGCGGAACACGTTTATCTTTATTCATTAAATCTCCTGATGCATTCCCGATTACTAAGCAGCTAACACCTTCCGGAACATTATTTTTTTTCAGAATGGGTGCAATAATATTCTGACAGGCAACAGCGCACAATGGAACTTTTGAACTCGGCTTCCAAACGCATACATCACCACAAACCCATGCCAGTGCTGCATTCCAACTCCACACAGCAACAGGGAAATTGAAAGCTGAAATGATTCCGACAATACCAAGCGGATGGTATTGCTCATACATGCGGTGCAGCGGGCGCTCGCTGTGCATAGTTAATCCATGTAGCTGGCGCGAAAGTCCAACGGCAAAATCGCAGATGTCAATCATTTCCTGCACTTCCCCCAATCCTTCCTGATAGCTTTTTCCCATTTCGTAGGAGACCAGCATACCAAGTTCATTTTTGTATTTGCGCAGTTCATCACCTATCTGGCGCACCACTTCACCGCG
>CANKAM010000084.1 GCA_947479755.1 Bacteroidota bacterium | reverse complement strand
CCTGAGTTATCTTTATTGAACCATATTTCAACAATCACATTCGGATATTTTTCCCGGAACGCACTGCTTACTGATGTTGGGACAGCTTCTGCAGAAATAACGGGACACAAATTTTTGTGTTCCTTTTCTTTTTCGCACGATGCAACTATAGCTGCAATCGCGAAGATGAATACTATTTTTTTCATTTTGTTGTTGTGAGTGATTATAGTGCTGACACCGCACTTTAAGATTTTTTCTTTGCAAATTTAATAATCTTGTGTTACTATTTGTGATTTAACTTTCATTTATCTGAAGCAATAAATCCTCACGATTACGGGACTTGTCAAGTTGCTTTCTTAAAGAAAGAAATTTAACTGAATACCGAACACATTGTAGTTGTTAAATGGATAGATGGTGTTTTGAGTGTTTGTGAAATTTCCTATGCCTGTTTTAATATTAATATCGTTGCCAATGCCTGAGATATTAAATTCTTTTTGCATTGTATAATATAGCACCATGCCAATTTTTTTTACGTTTTTGATTGGGCGGAAAGACAAGCCGAATTTAACTCTGTAGCGATGAAAACCGTTTGGTGATTTGTAGTCGCCTAAGCTGCCGTCAGCATTATAGTAATGTGTAGGTATGCCATTTTGATAGTAATAAAGTGAACCTTGAACAAAGGGGCTGAATTTGAAGATGGTTTTTTGTTCTTTGTAGGATAGTTTAAGACTGTATTCAAACCTGAACTGGTATTTTTCAAGTTGAGGGAAATAAAACTGTGCGGATAAATCGTGGTCAAGTTTGAAGTGTTTACTTAGGTTAATTCTGTATTTACCTCCTACGGCAATTTTGTTGAATCCAATGGTTTTAAAAATACTTATATTTTGTGCGTATGCGTTTTTGTATTCGGGTATCCAATTATACATTGCATAGGAATATCCAAGGTATAGCGTGATTTTTTTTGACAAGATATAATTGGCGTTGAAATCATTTTGCAAAAATGAGAATGTATGTGAAAGTCCATTGAATGAAACGAGCAAATAGTCATCGAAGTATATTTTCTTATTGAGTTTATGATGCAGGTAGGTGCTATACCAAACCTTGTCTCCACTTAGTATATCCTGCGCGAATACGTTTTGAGCAAAAAGGACTACTAAAATTAGTGTTATTTTATTCTTCATATAAATTAGTAGTAGATAACTAAATCGGGTAAAACTACATTTTGATTAATGCTGTTTATGGTAACAGTTTGTATTACGGGAATTACATTATTGGGTGAGGTATTAAATATGTCTAATGAGTAGGTGTATATGGTATAAGTTCCAAGGGGCAGGTTACTGAAAAGGTATTCTCCGTTGTAATTTGTTCGTATTGATGTTTCATAGCTTATGCCATTATCATAAATAATATAAACATATTGATTGCTTTCATAATAACTATTTCCGGTGGTGGAACTTTGCATTAATACTTTTCCGAATATGGTTGCGTTACCGATTGCATTATTGTTGGCAACTACTATTGTTCCGGCATCAACATCCTGTTTATCGGCTGTAATTTCTACCTCTTTAATAACGGCTATTTCTCCGGTAGTGTTTAGGGTAGTGTCTTTAGAAAATGCATAGACGGTATATTTTCCTTTTGTGAGGTGGGTAAATGAGAAAGAGCCATCATAGCTGGTTTTAACTCGGTCTGATGTTCCTGCATTGTTGCCATAGACAATGTAAACATAATCATCTATAAGGGGTTTTTGCTCTTTTAGTATAGTGAAATTTTGGTTGTAGTTTTTGAGTTCTACCAAGCCATGTATGGCAGAATTGCCACCCAGACCGGGTTCTTTTTGGCAGGAACTAAGTAATAGGATTGCTGCTGCTATGGTGAATAAGAGATTTTTTTTCATGGTTATAATGTTTATTGTTTTATTATTGGTTTTAGAGGTTGGTCAACACTTAGTCTTATTAATGCTGTTTTTGATTTGTCGGGCAGGATTATTTCATAGAGAAGTTTTTCATTTGTAGTAGCTGCCTTATTGGTTGGGATTTTTATGTAAATTTCGTCAAGAGTGCCGGGTATTAATTTTTGCTCGTTTTGATAAACCACTTTTTCGCAGCGTTTGGTTTTAATGTCAAACGTATTTTTAATAATGTCGTTTTGTTTTAAAATCAAACGAAATTTATCAGCGGGTAAATCATTCTGTTTAAATTCTGAACGCACCAGCAGACGAAGATGGTCGCCCGGTTTAAGCATTACTTTAAAACTTTCTTTATCGGATATACGATAATACATTCTTGCTTTTTTAGTGTCGTTGTATAAAAGCGAAACTTCTGTTAGTTTATTAATGGGCTTTATGTCTGACCATTCGGGGTCGGGTTCTTTTACATAAGAAAAATTAATACAGATTTCTTCACCCGACTCTATTTTATTGAAATTGTAAGTATGCTTACCCGGTGGGACATTAATTATTAACTGTTCTGAAACAGAAACAGGTTTATTTTCATTCTGGAAATCCTTAGTCACTTTTAAACTGCCAATTTCTTTGACCGTTTGTTTCTTTTCGTCTTTTACATACTTAATCTTAAAGGGTAATGATTTTTCTTCTCCTTCTTTTAAAAGCACTCTTGCAATAACAGTCAGTTTACCCGGTCCGTTAATGTTAAGGGAAGTAGATTTTTTATCCGAGAGTTTGTAATAGGTATAGGATTTAGTTCCTTTAATTGTAACTACTCCCTGAGATTTATCGGGAACTACTTTGGTTGCTTGCTGCGCAAAGCCAACGCCAGAAAGGGCATAAGAAAACAACCCGAATAAAAAGATGCTTTTATAAAAACTAAATCTCATGGTTTTAAACTTGTTGGTCATCTTTAACTATTTCAGTTCCTAATTCGTGTCGTTTTTTATCCTGGTATGCAACCGCTATAATTAATGAAATAAGTGATAGTGTTGAGATAATAACGACAGGCAAATTATACTTTTTATGGATAAACAATTTACCTGTGCCTACTTCGGGTAGGGGAACAGGATTGCGTGGCAGGTCATATATTTTCATTAAACCTTCAAGGTTCAAAAGATGGATAATGGGTATACGGCTTTTAGCCATTTCAAATAAAACACCTTGCTTGTTGGGAATATCTTTTAGCATTATATCTTGATTTAGTCCTGAAGGAACAGCGTTTCCATTAGCATCGGAACCTATGCTGGCTGTGCCTCCTCCAATGTTTATGAATAGTTTTATTGGTTTGCCCTTTGAAAAATCGTTAATATATTTTAACCGTTCTGCAATATTGAGGGGCAAGCTGTCATTGTTGATGAAGTTTACATTATTTCTATTAATTGCATCAATTACTTTCTGCCGTCCTTCATTGCTTAGCGCCATACCAATATCCTGATTACCGCCTATTGATGCTGCAACAGATTTTGCAGTAATGAGGTTAGCCTTATTCAGTTCGTTTTGCATATCAAGCCATGTAAATTCGGGATTTGTTGCCCCCCAACCTGAAGATGTAACCGAACAAATAATAACCGGATTTAATTCCAAAGTTTGAATTGCTGCTAAGGTTGCAATGTTTAAACCCGGAAAAGAACCCGTCATGCACACTGCAACATTATCTCCCTTTTCAAGTTCTGCATCTTTAATCAGCTGCACTACCATTGCCGCAAAATTGGGGTTGGTGGTTGATAGTTTAATTGGTAATGAGCCTTCGCCTGTTGTTATAGAAGTAAACTCTTCGCCAATTAATCCGGTTTCATTCGGGTCATTTATGTTGTCTAATATTTCTGCATCACCATAATGTATTGCTCTTATGTGTTCGTTAGCTTTTTGAGTAAGATGTGCTGCTTCCATTTTCTCATTATACCAATCTTGTTCTTTGTCAACCTTGGTCATTTCAACAATTATAAAGCAGGCAACAGATAATACCGCGAGAATTAAAAGTATGAGAGTTGACCTTATAGATATTTTATCCATTCTTCTATTTATAAAGGTTGGGCAGCAATGCACCGTTGAAACATATAATAACAATAAACCTTACAAGAACTGAGGTTATAGCGAGCATTGAAATAGTTTTTATAAAACCCTGTTTTGCGCTCCAGTGGGCAATCAAGCCCGGTATTACCCAGCCAACTGCGCTGAACTCTAATGTAGATACCTCTGTGTTAATAAACAGGAAATGATGTGACAGAATGGAAAGCAATGTGCCAATTAATAATGCAACCACCATTTGTCTTCTTCCAAATAAAAATGTGTATTTTGAAATGACGAGCAAAATAAGATAGGTAAGCAAAGCTGTAAGTATAGTTCCGATAATTTTATCAGGATTTGTTAATTGAAGTGCGATATAACCCGGTATAATAATTCCACCGGCAGCCATGCCAAATACTTCAACAAAAAATAAGCTGATAATAATACCTAAGGATATTGCTAATTCAATCATATATCTTTTGCTTTTTGTTCAAAATACTTAACCAGTTCCGCTCCTCCCGCCCCCATATTTCCAATTCCAACTAAAGTAGCTTTGCCTGTTACTATTTTCACAAGGTCATTAAATACTTGTTCGCTCGGTTTTTTTCCAATTAGGGCAATTTTATTTTCCGGTATATTGTTTTTCAATGCCATTGTTTTCACCAGCTCACATGATTCACCAATCAGGGCTACCATACTAAATTCCAATTTCTCTGCAATCATTTCAATCAGTTGCCTTGCTCTGTCTTCCCTGTCTTTTCTTGTGTTTAATACTACTATCGCCTGTTCATCTTTATTCAGCTGATGAACAATGCTATTCCATATCAGCAAGGTTGATTCGGGGTCATTTGCTGCAAAGCCATTGTAAAAAGATAGTTCTTTCCTATCCACTTTCACTAACGATTTTGTTAAAACTCCTTCATCGGGGGTTGTTTTTTTCATTTCAATAAGTGCTGCTTTTCTGTCAACTCCCAAATGGGCGCATATATCCAACGCTAAGGCAACATTTATTTCATGTTCAATATAGCCAAACCCTTTCATTTCATCTTCACTAATAGTTTCGGCTTTGCTCTGATGTGCAATGGTTTTATTCTTCTCCGCAATTTTTTTTGAGTAATTAAAATACCTGTCTTCGGCTGTAAAGAGGTGAGCATTGGTTGGTATAGTGCCTGCTATAGCTTTGGCTACATCGTCTAAGGTTGGACCCATTACATCTAAATGGTCAAGCCGTATATTGGTAATAACACCGATGGTTGCTTTTATCATCTGGTTTTCTGTTATCTCCTGATATTGTGGTTGAAGCGCCATACATTCAATGATAAGAACATTGGCATTTTGTTGGGCACAAAATTTAACAATGCTTAATTGCTCAATAATATTTGCCTTTTCTCTGCGGTGAATTGCTACTTCAGTTCCGTCTGATAATACTAATCGGGGGAAAGTGCCTGTTACCTTGGTAACTGTTTTCATGCCGCCAGCACGCAACCCTGCACCTATTAAACGGGTAACACTTGATTTGCCCCTTGTTCCATTTACATGTATTCGTATGGGAATTGATTTTAGTGTTTTCTGATGGTTGAAATATTCAGCAAGCCCGTAGATAACTACAAGTATGGTTAGTAAAAGTATTGGATAAAAACTGGTCATGCTAAATTGAATATCTTATTCAGGAAAAACAAAAGCAAGAGGTGGACTATGTGTTTTACACCCAAAAAATCCGATTGCTTTGTTTCCAAATTGACCATCTTTTAAAAAGGTAGGTTCAACAAATGGGTTAAGTATTCCAAGTTTTTGTTTGTCGAGCTGGTCGTAAAAATCATAAGCGGCTTTATCAATTGTTTGAATTCGCACTAAAGTTTCAAGTCCTTCATAATGTGAGTATGCCGGCTCTACAATAATTATTATTTCTTGCCCGTCAATATTCTGATCGGAATATACTGAACGACCCAGCTCTGTGATTGTTATCGTGTCAAGCCCAATGCAGTAACTGGAAAGATTAATTTCCCTGTATTTAGTGCTATCAGTTATTATGCGCACCATTTCATAGCGGTAGTAATTTACCTGGGATGGAACATCTTTTAAATAAACAATAACGCCTTCATGTTCTCCGTAAATATCGGTAAAAGCAGACGTGTAAGTTATGCTGTCAATAGTTGAGGGTGATATTGCTGTGGTTGTAGTAGCCGTATAATTTTCAACACTATCAGTAATCGATAAATTATAGGTTGTATTCCAAAGTATCGGGGTTGTTCCTTTGTAGAAATAAAAATATTTACAAAGAATTCTATCATAGGTGCTGTCTAAATAAAATATATCCGTTCCATTTACACTGGTTAGCTCAACAATCGCATTCCGAATAACAAGACTTCCGGTATTAGTAGAGCCGGTAAAGAATGGAATAGTTCTGTTGAAATAAATAATTGGAATGGAATCAGGTTCTATTAAACCCTGTATGCTCGGCCTGCTAGTATATGGTGGTTGAGATAGAATAATTTCTTTTTGGCAACCTATTATAAAACATACGGCAGCAAGTAATAATGAGGATAATATTTTTTTCATCATATCAGAATTTAAAATTGTAACCAATGGAAGGAATAATGGGCAGAAGAGAAACCTGGACCGCTTTGCGTTGCCCGGTTGCAGGGTCAACTGTTAAGTAAACAAAGTAAGGATTCATGTGGCTGTAAACATTGTAAATGCCAATAACCAGTTCACTTTGGTATTTATGTTTAAAAAGTTTTCTTTCTTTTTTATAGGATGCGCTGATATCCAAACGGTGGTAGGGTTTCAACCGTTCATTGTTTCTGGTAGAGTAATCGTAATAATAACCATCATATAATGAGCCATCACCCGAGACAGGAACTAAGCCGGTTGGCATGGTATAAGCGCTGCCCGTATAAAATACAAAGTCTGCAGAAATTGTCCAGCGGCTTGTTAAATCATAGGTTGCTACAATTGATAAATTATGTCTTCGGTCGTATTTGAAAGGGAAAGGATTTCCAAAATTAAGTTGAGAAAATGTTTGCTCGGTTTTAGATAACGTGTAACTAACCCAGCCAGTAAGTTTGCCAATATTTTTTTTCACAAAAAATTCAATGCCATATGAAGTTCCTTTCCCGTAGGTTAAGGCATCTTCAATATTATTAAGTAGCGTAACCTGCGAGCCTTCTTTAAACAAGACTTGGTTTTTCATGTCTTTGTAATACACTTCAACACTGGTTTCAAACATGTTGCTTTTGAAATTTTTGAAAAATCCTAACGAGTATTGTATACTTTGCTGAGGCTTTACCAATTGACTGGATGGAATCCATACATCAGTTGGCAAACTGGCGGTGCTGTTGGGAACCAAATGCAAAAATTGATTCATTACCGTATAGGAAGCTTTGATAGAACTTGTTTTTCCTAACGAAACTCTTCCGGTAATGCGTGGCTCAACAAACACATACGATTTTTGGGTAGTAAAATAATAGGGAACACGAACTCCGTAATTTATTCCAACAGTTTTTGAAATGTCCCATTCATCATTTGCATAAACCGCCATTTCATTTGAAAATTTCTGAGGTATGCTGTCTTTGTTTATTTCAATCCTGTTTCCTTTTTTTGGAATTTTTGCAGAAACAGATGCAGGATATAAGGTGTGATAAAAATAAGTTGCTCCGAATTTTATAATGTGTTTTGGACTTGGGATATACGTAAAATCTGTTTTTGCATTATAATCTCTTACTCCGGTGTAAAGCAAGGCATAATAATTCCCTTGGCTGGTGCCCAATCCCAAATGATAATCATTGTAAATAAGGGAGGTATTTACAAACATTTTACTGCCGAAAAGGTGGTTCCATCGCATAGTAGCTGTGCTGTTACCAAAACCAATCTGATAGTTTAAACTGTTTGCTCCGGTGTATGCCGCCTGGTCTTTTCCTTTAAATGCGCTTAATATTAACTTATCACTTTTCCCTAAATCAAAATTTACTTTAGCATTTACATCATAAAACCAATAAGATGTTCCTGTTTTATTTTTTGCAGTAAATGGTTTCATTATTACATCAAGGTAGCTTCGCCTTGCTGATACAATAAATGAAGCTTTGTTTTTTATTATAGGACCTTGTACTGTAAGATTGGTTGATATTAATCCAATTCCACCCTCCACCTGGTATTTTTCTTTGTTACCATCTTTCATGGTAATATCTAAAATGGAACTTAACCTTCCTCCGTATTTTGCAGGAAAACCACCTTTAATTAGTTGCACATTATTAATTGCATTAACATTAAATGTACTGAACAAACCAAACAGGTGATTGGGGTTATACACCGTTGCTTCATCTAACTGTACAAGGTTTTGGTCAGTGTTTCCTCCCCTTACAAAGTATCCTGTTGTTCCTTCCTGCGCCTGCTGTACTCCTGGAAGAAATTGAATAATTTTTAAAATATCCCTTTCACCTGCCAACACAGGCAAATTCATGATTTCACGCATGGGAACATTAATAACACCTACTTCGGTTTTGCTAACATTATCATCATTACGTGTTGCTGTAATTTCAACTTCATCTAATACCGCAGAAGGGGTTAATAAAATATCCAAGCGTGTGTTTTCTTTCAGGAATATTTTTTTCGCTTGTGGTTTATATCCAATGTATGAAACAATGATTTCAAAGGTGTCTTTTGCGGGAAGGGTTAACGAGTAGAAGCCATATTCATTAGCTGTTGAGCCTTTTTTCAAATTTGTTTCGTAGATAGCAGAACCTATCAGGGCTTCTTTTGTTCCTGCATCTTTAATAAACCCACTTATGGTGATGTTTTGAGAAAATGCAGTGCAAACGGGAAACAGAATTAAAACGCCTTGAAAAAACCTAAGCCTGATTTGTTTAAATAATGGAGTCATATTATTGTTGGTTAGGGTTGGTTATACAAGTTCTGTTTTTATTGTAGAATTATTTTTCCTGATAGCAATAACTATAAGCACTGCAAGAATTACAAAAAGGATAAGTGATGAACCGATTGTTCCGAAATTTAATCCACCTTTTTCGTGTGTTTTTGTGAGTAAGTCGCCAAAGGTTGCACCGAATGGACGGGTGAGAACAAACGCTAACCAAAATAAAACAACATGAGAAAGTTTGGTGAAGTAGTAAGCCAAAACAATAAGGAAAAGCAAACTGCCAATGAGGATTGCACCACCTGCAAAACCAAGTCCTGAATTGTCTGCAAGGAAATCGCCTAACGCTGTTCCCAACGTGTTTGAAAATAAAATCGCTGTCCAGTAGAACACTTCGCCACGAAGGGATTTAATGTTTGTTACCGACAAAGATTTTTCTGTTGCCTTCCAAATGATGAGTGTCGCAATTAGGAGAGAAACTAAAATCAGAGAACCTGTTGCATATCCTAATCCTAAAGTTCTGTCCATATAGTCGGACATGGTTGTGCCTGCCGTGCTTGTTGAAAGAATAACTGCCCAATAAATAAAGGGGTGATATTTTTTTGTGGAGAGTTGCGTTAATAATGTGGCAAAGAAGAAAGTCAAAAGGATAACTGAGCTAACAGCATAACCAATATTGAGTGTCATTGAAAGCAAGTCACCTGCGGTTTCGCCTAATGTTGTTGCACAAATTTTCATTATCCAAAAGGAGATGGTGATTGCAGGAAGTTTGTTCATCAGTTCTTTAATTCTGTACCTTCTGCATTGTAAAAGAGTTCAACTGTCATAATACCTTTCTTAAACTCAACTTCGTATTTAATTTCACCTTTTGAGGTTTCAATTTTTGCAACTGCTTTAATTGTTGCTCCTTCAT
>CANKAM010000083.1 GCA_947479755.1 Bacteroidota bacterium | reverse complement strand
GAAAATAAATAAATAAAAGCCGGGAATAGAAGGCTAACTAATATTCTCTTTAATCTGCCTGAATTATTTTTGGATGAGATAACCGTAATTGCATTATTGCAATTTTCATTTACAAGATTATCATTTTTGTTTTGCGCAGACAAACCAGAGACTATAGAAATTTAAGGGCCTAAATTTATTATTTATTCTCACAATTACTAATTTATTAGATAAATGAATGTTTCATAATCACAAATTACCAATTATTAAAGCTAATTTTTCAGCTTTAATAATTCATTTCTGCCAAACAAATTTTGAGGTGAAAATGCCCTTGTGTTAAGAAACAAAAGTATTGCATTCAAAAAAAAGGAAAACCTTCAGGCTTCCTGAACAATTTCAGTAAAGAAACTAAAATTCACTTTTCCGTAATGCCTTGTTTGCGAAAAGTTGGGATATTTTGAAAAATCAAAACGCTCTGAATGTTCCATGATTAATAGTCCACCGGGTTTGAGCAGTTTGCGTTCAAAAATAATTCCGGGAATAAGTTGTGCGTTGTCTAATTCAAAAGGCGGGTCGGCAAAAATTAAATCGAACTGGCGGGTGCAGAAACCCAGAAAACGAAATACATCGGCAGCTTGTGTGCGCACATTTTTTTCGTTCAGCTTTTCAGACATGGAGTTGATAAACTTTACGCAGTTGTAGTTCTGTTCAACAGCCAGCACCGAACTGCAGCCGCGCGAAATCAACTCAAAACTGATGTTGCCGGTTCCGGCAAAAAGGTCGAGCGCCTCAGTCTCTTCAAAGTCAATCATGTTGGTAAGCACATTGAACAAACCTTCTTTGGCAAAATCGGTGGTGGGGCGCACAGGCAATTTGCCGGGCGGTTCAATTTTCCGGCCTTTGTATTTTCCGCTTATTATGCGCATAGGTACTGGGTGTATAAGGTATAAAAAGCGTAATCGGGCAATTCGCTGAAACGGTAGCTGAACTCAAAGCGATTGCTGCGCGGCATAAAACTTACGTTGCGCACATATTTATGGATGATGGAGTATACGCCATCGTTTTTTTCTACATCGCCAATCAGTTGAAGGACAATGGTTTCGGGGTTCAGTTTCAGTTGCTCCAAAGCAAAAAGCAGGTAATAGATTACATCTTCGCTGGTGGTGTGGCTAAAAGTATTGTAATAAAGCAGGCTGCCGTTTTTGGTAAAGGCAAGCTCCATGCTTTTAGGGCGTATTACGATGTATGCCTTTTCGCTGCTTTCGTTTTTATCATTAGTTAAAACGCTTTCGAGCAAGGGCATTGCTGCATGCATAATTTTTATGGCAGGGAAAAAGCTGTGGTACAATTTTTCCTTTTCCTGCGAAAGGGCGAAAACTGCAAAGCATCCTGCGCTGCGCACTTTGGCGGAAAGCACTGTTTGATTTTCGGCATAAGCAAAAGTAAAATTGCCGTAAGAAGCTTTTGCCTTTTCATCAAAAAGCGGTTCGGGAACAAGGGTAATTTTATCCGAAACCAAGGCCAGAGAAACCGAAGTAACATTGGCAAACCAAGGTGCGGTTTTCAGTTGAGCCAAAACCTCTTCCTCACCTGCTTTGGCGTAAGAAAATGATTCAAGGGCAAGGTATTTAGTATCGCCCGGGCTGAATAAAGCCCACACCAGCGAACCTTGCCCCGACTGAATACTAAGATGCAGTTTACCCTGCAGATTGGTATCCAACGATTCGTCTTTTACGCTTACAAGTGGTTTTAATGCCGCTGTCTGGCTCATAGCTTTTTCCTCTAAATCAGAGGGCTGCAAACCTACGTAAATTCTGAAGAACAGGAAACGGGACTACACTCAGCCGTTTACATTTTCCTAAGCTTATGTTCATAAAATTTCAATATTGTTGTCTGTTTATATATTTGTGAAATTAATTTTGTCCATAACCACGACATTTTGATTATGAAAAAACATACCACCTTATTATTCTTATTCCTTGGAGGAATTAATGTACTTTATGCACAGGACGCCATTTTTAAAGGCACCGTAAAAGACTCGAAATCGGGCGAAACGCTGGTTGGCGTAAACGTAGTAACCGAGGACAAAACAGGAACCGTTACCGACATAAACGGGCAATACAGTCTGAAACTGAAAGAGGGGAAACATAAAATCATCTTTAGTTTTCTGGGCTACGGAACACAGGTAAAACAAATAGACCTGAAAGCGGGACAGGATGAAATGTATAATACCGAACTTATAATTGATTCAAAACAATTAGAGTTGGTAGTGGTTACCGGCAGTCAGTACGAGAAAAAGGTATCGAAAGAGGTAGTAACCATTGATGTAGTAAAACCTTACCTTATCTCCAACACCAATGCTACAACACTTGCTGCCGCTGTGGATAAAATTCCGGGAGTAAACATTATTGACGGACAGGCCAGCATACGCGGAGGCAGCGGATACGCTTACGGAACCGGTAGCCGTGTGCAATTACTGGTGGATGAAGTTCCGATGCTGACCGGTGATTTTGGTGAAATACGCTGGAACTTTGTGCCAATTGAAAACACCGAACAGGTGGAAGTTATTAAAGGAGCGGCATCATCGCTTTACGGAACAGGTGCTATGAACGGAGTAATTAACGTGCGCACCGGCTGGGCAAAAGAAAAACCACAAACAGCACTTACTATTTATCAGGGAGTTTATTCAAATCCAAGAAGAGATGAACTGCGCTGGTGGGATAAATTTTCGTATCCATTTATGACAGGTCTCTTCTTCTCACACCGCCAGAAATTTGATAACCTGCATGTGGTGATTGGCGCCAACCTTCATTCATTAAAGAGCTACGTGATGCATGGTGATGATCAACTTGCACGCCTTAACCTGAAAACAAAGATTGATAACAAAAAGGTAAAAGGTCTTTCCTACGGAGTGAATTTCAACTCAATGGGTCAACAATTCGGCAGAGTTTTTTTATGGGAAAATGCTAACGAAGGCGCTTACAAACCTTTTGCAGGAACGCAGTCAAACGATTACTACACCTATCTTACCATTGACCCTCACCTTACCTATTTAAAAGAAAACGGAACAAGACATAGTTTCCGTGGGCGCTACTATAATGTAGTAAGATGGGGCGACCGGAAAAAGAAGGAAGGTTCCACTAACTCTTATTATTTAAACTATCAATATCAAAAACATTTCAAATACAATTTCACGCTTACTGCCGGACTTGTTTACACCTATACACACAGCTACAGCAATGTGTACACTGAATATATAAAAACCCAATTAGGTTCAGGCTATGCGCAGATAGAGAAAAAGGTAAAAGACAGACTGACTCTTCTTGGAGGCATTCGCTATGAGGTGCAGGCCTTGTATCAAACCACTGATTCAATCCTGATAGAAAAAACAACTCCCTTATTCAGAGCCGGGTTGAATTACTCCATCGGGAAAGGAACATTTTTACGCGCATCTTACGGTCAGGGCTACAGAATACCAAGTATTGCTGAACGCTACATTCAGGCAGACATTACACCCGGTATTACTATTTTCAAAAACCCAAGTCTAAGACCTGAAACGGGGTGGACTGCTGAACTGGGTTTAAAGCAGGCATTCAAAATAAACAAATGGCTTGGCTATGCCGACCTTGCTCTTTTCTGGCAGGAATATAATGACATGATTGAATTTCTATTCGTTGTTCAAAACGGTGATTTCGGTTTTCAAAGCAAGAATATCACAAGAGCTCGCATAGCCGGAATTGAAGTTAGTGTTGTAGGGGAAGGAAAAATAGGACCAATACCAGTTAGGCTGCTGGCAGGATATGTATTTAACTACCCTGCTGACCTTGTTCTTGACAGCACACAAAAGAAGCTGAACGTTTATCTTGAGAATTTTTTTCAAAGTATGGGCTCCGGTGTTGATTCGCTCAACGCCAACGGAAGCATTCTTAAATACCGTTCGCGCAATGTAGCACGGGGCGACATTGAATTTGATCTTGGAAAATTCACCATTGGATATGCGCTTACCTACAACAGTTTTATGGACAGGATAGACGGAGTATTTACACTGGCAATACCCGGTGTAGAAGAATACCGCCAACTAAATAATAAAGGTGTATGGGTAATGGATGCAAGGTTGGCTTATCACATTTCTGAAAAATCAACAATGAACTTAGTAGTGAAGAATTTCACGAACGAAGAATACTCAATGCGTCCCGGAGCGTTAGAACCACCAAGATTATTTACGCTACAGTATAAGCTGAATTTCTGATTACAGGTTGGCAAACAACCTGATGTGAAAATAGGCTAAGTTAATTACGTAAAGCAACGTGCTTGCGTTCACAAGAATAAGCGCTGTATTATTCAACACAAGCGACTTTAGCTGAGCAATTCCTTTCCACAAAAAGTATATCATGGAAAGCAGCGCGGGGAAAAGAAAGATCAGTTTCATGTTTGCAAAATCGCGGATGTTGTGGGCATAGCGAGCAACAAAAGCAAGATAGATAAGAAACATTGCGAGGTGAATAAATTCCTGCAGACTGAATTCTTTAACAACCTGTTTCAGAGCTGCAAAAATTCCCAACAGAAAGAGTAAAAGCAAAGGCAATTGCAACACATAATTTACTTTTGTAAAATTAGTTGCCGTATTGTCCGTAACCGACCATGATGGCGGTGCGCGCTCAAATGAGGCATTGGAAAATTGTCCGTAAAGCTGCGCAAAGAACGAAGTGCGGTGCGCAGGATAATTATCCGACAAGTCATTAACATTATAGGGCTGCTCAATAAGGCTTTTGATTTTAAAACCGAAAAACGAATCCCATACAGTAGTCACTCCCTTTCTGAAGCCTTGTGCAGTATCAGGAGTAATGAAGTTTGGCGCAGGCGCAACAGGCAGATTGGTAAGAAAAGGATTGCCGTAGTTTTTGTACTTGTCATAATATCCTCCTAAAAAAGCTATCGCAGGAATTAATGCCAACAGCAAAACAGTTTTCAGTGAAATTGCTGAAAAGGAAATCTGCTTTGTAACAAAGAAAAAAAACAACGCTGCTGCAAGAATAAAGAACAAAATAAGTCCGTTGCCTTTGATAATAGCTGCGAGTAAAACTGTGAGAAGAATTAATGCAAACAGAATGTTATTTTTATTTTCTATCCACTTTAGCAAAACCACAGTAAAGAGCATACCCAATGCAATTACCGGAATATCATTGGTAGCCTGAATGCTGATGGCAATCAGTTTTGGATTCAGACCCCAGAACAAAGCAAGACTTAAATTCCACTTAAACAGGAGCGATGATTTAAATTGAAAATAGAATATCAGCAAAAGACAACATAGGCCAATAACAAAATTCAGCCACTGAAAAACGATGCGCAGTTCATCTTCCGTGTTTGCATTTACAAGCCCAGCAAGCGATTTTACAACAGAATAATAGAAAGGCGGCTGGAAACATTCCCAGCAATCTTTGGTTGTTGGATAAATTCCTTTCTCGTTCCAAAGGAGAATTGGTGCGATGTGGTCGTCATTGGCAGTTTTGTTAATAGCTGTAAGAATTACGCGCGGAACAAGGCAAACAAAAAATGCAATGAGAATAATTGTACGTTGCTTCACCTTGTTTCTTTTTAGGACTTCACTCCCACCCCATCGCTTATTTCAAACTCATAAAAGCTCAAAGGATATCCAATTTTAGAAGTATAGATTTGATTGAGTTTTTCTTTGAAGGAATTAGTTTCTGACTTTTTTACCAAGGCAATGGAACAACCGCCAAAACCAGCACCCGTCATGCGTGCGCCAATGCAGCCTTCAATCGTAATTGCATTTTCTGCAATGGTATCTAACTCTATTCCTGTTACTTCATAATTATTTTTTAAGCTTTGGTGTGATGCGTTCATCAGTAAACCAAACTCTAACAAATCACCTTGCTTCAAAGCCTTGCCTGCAAGCAACACACGTTGGTTTTCTTCAAACACATGGAGTGCACGCTTTTTTGCAGTTTTATCTTTTATTAAATTCAATACATCCTCTTTTGTTGCTTCGCCCAAACTTTTTATGGCTTTGTGTTTTTGAATTTCATTAAGCGCTGTTTCACATTCACCTTTGCGCTCGTTGAATTTTGAACCTGCTAGTTCTCTGCGCTTATTAGAGTTGATGATAACAAAACCGTAATCACCTGTTATGACAGGCACAAACTCATGTTCCAGGGTTTCGCAATTTAAAATAACAGCGTGTTCTTTTTTGCCTGTCGCAACCGAAAATTGGTCCATGATGCCACACTTAACGCCTACAAAATCATTCTCCACTTCTTTACAAAGCAGAGCAGTTTTTATGCGGTCAATATTTTCCAGTCCTGCTTCTTTTTGCAAGATATATGCAACTAAAACCTCAAGCGCTGCAGATGATGAAAGCCCTGCACCGGAAGGCAAATCAGCAGATAACTCAATTTCTAATGCAGGGATTTTCAAGCCTGCATCTTTTAAATATTTTACAACGCCTTTTACATAATTACCCCAGCCCGATTCGTGTTCAATTGATTTTGACAAATCAATTTCAACAGCATTTGAAAACTGAGCAGACAAACAAATGACTTTATTATCACTGCGACTTTTTACGGTTGCGTGAATACCTAATGAAATAGCTGCAGGCATTACAAAGCCTCCATTGTAATCAAGGTGTTCACCAATAAGGCAAACACGGCCTGGGCAAAAGTATTGTCGGCCTTCAAAACTCATATCAGCTTTCTCAATCGTTCTGCACAGTCTTCCACCGACAATGTATTAGCAGCAGCCCACGCTCCCATTTCAGAAGATGCATACCATTTGATTTTATTCTCCTCGCGTAAGGGCGGATAAAACTCAATGTGGAAATGAAAATACTCTTTTGCATTTCCATATTCAGGACTGTTGACGGGCGTCTGGTGAACACACATCATGTATGGGAACGACTTGTTAAATAGCTTATCAAACGCTGCAGTTATCTTTTTCAGTACTTCTGCTAAATCTGATTTTTCAGTTTCATTCATTTCAGACAAACTGCCTTTTGCTGTTTTTGTAACAATAAATACTCCGTAAGGATAATCAGTAAAATAAGGGATATAAGCAGCAAAACTTTCGTTCTCAAAAATCATGCGCTTGCCCTCGTTCGTTTCTGCTTTATTCATTTCAGAAAAAAAGCAGGACCCTTTTTCCAGAAAATAGGTGCGGCAATTATCCAGTTCTGTTTTCAATTTCAACGGAACAAAGGGATAAGCATACAATTGTCCATGCGGATGATGCATGGTTACTCCAACTTCTTCTCCTTTATTTTCAAAAGGGAAGATGAATTTTATCTTTTCATCTTTCGCTAATTCGGTTGTGCGTTGAGCCCAAATATCAACTACTTTTTTAATACGCTCAACAGGCAACTGCGCGAGCGAGCTATGGTGATCCGATGTGTAAAGAATTACTTCACATTTTCCGAATGCCGGTTCAACATTATAAAAACCGGAACCCGAAGAAACTTCTTCGGGTTCGCTTGAAAGTGTTGGAAAATCGTTCTTGTAAATTAATACTTCGTACTCATCAGGAGCCTTACCTGAACCGGGACAAAACGGACAATAATCTTTGGGCAGGTGCGGCCGATTTTGGCGGTTGGCAGCCACCATCGTATAGGTTCCCAGTAAAGGATTGAAACGAAGTTCGGGCATAAATTACTGTCCGCCAAAAACTCTTCTCAAAATTTCGCTCACGCGAGCTGCAGGATCTTTACGGATTTTGGTTTCTTCTTCCGCAACTAATTTAAACAAACCTTCCAGCGCTTTATCGGTTACATATTTTTCCAGATCAGGGTTTACCTTGTTCACAAAAGGAACTTTATTGTACTGCTTTACAATTGGATTCCAGTATTTGGTGAGTTCCACTTTTGCAATCGCTTTTTTAACAATCGGACTGAAAGCGGCATTCAACTGAGCCTGTGTTTTCCCTTTAAGGTATTGAGTAGCTGCATCATTGTTGCCTTTCAAAATGGTCATTCCATCCTGTATGGTAATGGAAGTAATTGCATTTACAAAAATTGGCTTTGCTTCTTTGGCAGCTTCTTCGGCAGCGCGATTAAGTGTCATCACAAATTTGTCAACCTGCGGTTTCATACCCAGATTTTCAACGGTTGATTTTACCTGTGCAGCTTCAGGAGGAAAAGGGATTTTTATTAAATTGTTTTTGTAAAAACCATCAAACTTTGAGGCTTTGCCCGTAGAATTGGTTGTACCCACAGTTAAAGCTTCTTTCAAGCCTTTGATAATATCGTCATTTGAAAGACTTCCACCACTTCCTGATACAGTAGTTACAACATCTTCGACTGTGTTTTTAACGTCTTTCAAATTCCAACTTTGTGCACATGATTGCAATGAAATGAATAAGACTGTGATGAAAACGAACGAATACTTTTGCATGTTTTATGATTTAGAGATTTTGCACCGCCAAACTACAACAATTTTGCCAAACATTATTTTACAACAATTTGCTGCTTTACAAAAAGACTATATTCGCAGCCTCAAAAAATAAAAAAAATGAAAACAAAACTGATTGTATTATCACTATCACTAATTGTTTCCTTCCATTCATTTGCACAGAAAGGAAAAAGCAAAAAGAGTACAAAAGGGGAAGTAGTTCTGTCAAACAAACTTGACAGCGTGAGTTATGCGCTTGGAATGAACATTGGTCAGAACCTGAAAGGTGAAGGTTTGGATGCCTTAAATTCTTCTTTACTTGCTAACGCACTTGACGCTTATCTGCGCGGAGATTCACTAAAACTAAAACCAATGGATGCCGGGCAATTGGTAAACAATCACCTTGCTGAACTGAAAGAGAAAAAAGCGCAGGCTGTTAAAGGTGACGGTGAAAAATTTTTAGAAGAGAATAAAAAACGTTCAGGTGTTGTCACACTTGCAAGCGGCTTACAATACGAAATACTGAAAGCCGGAACGGGTGAAAAACCGCTGGCTACGGATAAAGTAACCACGCACTACCACGGAACATTTCTTGACGGGAAAGTTTTTGACAGTTCGGTAGACCGCGGACAACCGGCACAGTTTCCTGTAAATCGTGTCATTCCGGGCTGGACAGAAGCTCTGCAACTAATGCCGGTTGGCTCAAAATGGAAACTATGGATTCCTTACAATCTGGCTTATGGTGAAAAAGGATATCCTCCAAAAATTCCGCCTTACAGCGCTCTGATATTTGAAGTAGAACTTATTTCAATAGATAAATAACATCATTAAATACAAATCAAATAAATCAACAACTACTTAACAATGAAAAAAACATTTTTATTTCTTTCGCTTTCAACATTAATCCTTGTTTCGTGCAAAAACGAAACTAAAGACTTATCGCTAAATACTAAAGAAGACAGCCTGAGCTACGCTATCGGTATCAGCATAGGAAGCAACATTACAAAAGATTTTGAAGCGCAAGGTTTGGATACTGTTATTGACCTGAACAAATTGATGCATGCAATGAAATCTGCTTTGGATACAGGTGAAGCAGAATTAGCAATGGGAGAAGAAGATGCCAACAAATTTTTGCAGGAGTATTTTTTGGTGCTGCAAACCAAACAACAAGATACAGAAAAAAAGAAGTTTGAAATCAATATTGAAAAAGGTGCTGCATTTCTTGCCGAGAATGGGAAGCGTGCAGGCGTAGTAACTACTGCAAGCGGTTTACAATACGAGATATTAAAAAAAGGAACAGGTGCAAAACCAACAGCAGAAAGCGTTGTTGAAACACATTACCACGGCACTTTCCTTGACGGAAAAGTTTTTGACAGTTCAGTAGAGAGAGGTGAAGCTGTTAAATTTCCTGTAAACCGCGTTATTCCGGGCTGGACAGAAGCATTACAATTGATGCCTGTTGGTTCAAAATGGAAAGTTTGGGTTCCTTACCAATTGGCTTATGGTGATGCAGGTCAACCTCCAAAAATTCCACCATACAGCACTCTGACTTTCGAAGTTGAGTTGCTGGGGATAGAGAAAAAATAATTCAATCCATAAATAAAAAGAGAGAGGCGGGCCGCAATTCGGGCCGCCGGGCTCTTTTTATTTT
>CANKAM010000082.1 GCA_947479755.1 Bacteroidota bacterium | reverse complement strand
TTCAGTTTTACTTCAAAGATTTCTCCGTAAACGGTATCAAATCTTCTTTCGTTGCACGAAACAAGTAAACGTTCTATTCCTGAGCTATTGTCAACCACCATATCCTCAGGGCCGGGGCCAACTGCTATTTGCTTTGTTTCTGAAACGGTGTTAATAGGCAGACGTGAACAGGCAGCCAGCAGGCAGTATATACTAAGTAGTAAGCAGTAGGTAAATGTTTTCTTCAATGCTTTATGTCTGAAATTCAGGCGCGAAGAAACACAATTATTTTTAAAACAAGTCGCTGAATAAATCCCAGGCGCTTTGCGGAAGCAATACAAAAACACCTTTATCGCTTATCTCCATTGGATATGCATCCACATATTCACCTCTTCCTTTTCCTGTTTTAACATTAAACGGATGATGATGCCAGGGACAAATGATTTCCCCTTCGTTATTGCAGAACCCCTTTGCCAGTGATGCTCCCTGATGCGGACATTCGTCATCCAAGGCATAAAAGCCATGTTCATTACGTGCTATGCAAAGTGTTTTGCGGCCCGCTTTAATTCGTTCGGCACAATTTAAATCAACACGGTTTTCCATTTCTTCGCGTGACGAAAAAATCTGAACGCGTGATTGTTTGCTCATCGGCTGACGATAAATTTGGCAACGGAAGAACGGTTGCCTGCTGATAGGTTAAGGAAGTAAATTCCCGGGTTAAGCGTTGAGGTTTCAAAACTGTAACGATTGTTTCCTGCCTGAAATTGTTTCATCACATCAGGCATAATTTTGCGACCTGATAAGTCAAAGGCTTCAAACAAAATGTTTTCGCTGTTGCTGAGTTCAAAGTTAAGGTTGCTGAATTCTGCAGCAGGGTTAGGTGAAAGCATAAAATCCATAGCAAGCTGTTGCTCAGCAATTGAAGTAAGGTCAACGCCATCGGGATTGAAAACAGCAAGGTTGCCAAGTGAAACACCTGACCAAAGGTTATTCATCCGGTCAACAAACAAAGTAATTACACCGTTATTAGGCAGCCCGGAGTTGGACGCATTGAAATACTCATTATCCTGAATGCTTCCGTTATCAGCATGAACACGAACAAGACCCTGATCACCGCCAATCCAGAAATGGTCGTTACTGTCGAACGGTATGGTACGGCAAAAGCTGTTGGGCTGACCCAATGTTATGGTATCGTAAATTGTCCAGTTATTGCTGTTATCGTTGTAATAGGCTAATGAACTAAATGTGCGCAACCATATTTTGCCATTTTCTTTTTCGCCAATAGCATAAACTTCATCTTCGGGAAGGTCTGAGTTTTGAGGGTTAAAGTTTGTCCATTGGTTATCATTTGAATCAAATTTTGAGAGGCCGGCATATGTCCCAACCCATATTACACCATTATCGCTTTCAGTAATACTTTGAATATAATTATTAGGAAGTGCAGAGTTTGAGGTTGTATAAACAGTCCAGTTCTGACCATCATACATTGCCAATCCGTTATTGGTGCCTATCCATACTTTGTGGTCGCCATCAGGAATAATTACATTAATAAAATCAGATGGCAACGGTGAGTTGGAAGTTTTGAAGACAGTCCAGTTCTGCCCGTCAAACTTGGCAACACCCGCATGTGTTCCAAACCATTTGTTGTTATCACCGTCAACAGCTACCGTGCGCACCGTGTAATGCGGCATAGCCGAATTAGTATCGGTATAAACCGTCCAGTGCTGGTTGTCAAACTTTGCAACACCTCCCCAATAGGTTCCAATCCATTTGTTGCCTTCGTTATCCTGCGTTACCGACAACACCTCATTAGCAGGCAAACCCGAGTTCTGGGTGTTGTAAATAACCCAGTTCTGGCTCTTTGCAGATAAAGAGACAAGGAAAACAGAATAAAACAGTATTGAAAATTTATTAACCATATAAGAGTTTGCAAAGATAATAAAACAGTTTTAATGTATGAGTTGTAGTATTAGACAGACGAAATTTATTTTCGTTTCATCTTTACCTTTCTTCCTGACACTGTAATTGTTTTTACATTTGCTGCCAATCTAAACCACAAAACACATGAAAAAGTTAGTTCACTTGTCGATATTTATTTTAATTATAACAACATTTTACGGATGCCCTGTAGGCATTAATTATCCGCTGGGAACTCCTGGCAAAGAAAAAATCAACAAAGAACTTATAGGTACATGGGTTAGCGATAAAACCGATGCTGAAGTACTTAAGGTGAAATTTGAAAAAAATGATGACTACACTTACAAGGTAACTGTTATGGAAAGAGGCGAGATGTATGCGCTTGAAACAGATAATTTAACCGGCTGGGTTACCGAGGTAGAAGGTAAAACCTTTTTGTTTTTTAAGCCTGAGAACGAAGATACATATTATCACTACATGATAAAATCAAGTGATAAAAAAAGCCTGGTAACCTGCGATGTGTCGTTACTGGATGGTGGTGTGGATTCTGTTACATCAACCGAAGCGTTCCGCAAGCAGGTTGTAACCTCAATGAAAAGCGCTGAGTATGGTGTTGAAACTATAAGCTGGACAAAACAATAAACAATGAAATACGGTAAGTGGCTTGCAGGCGGCCTGGGTTGGGCTTTTGGCGGACCTATAGGCGGAATATTAGGTTTTGTACTGGGTTCGGTATTTGATAATTCTGAAGAGTTAACAACGCAGGATGGCAGAAGAATAGGCACTTCGCGCTCCGGTGATTTTGCTGCCAGTCTTTTGGTGCTTACGGCAGCGGTAATGAAAGCCGATAACCGCATTCTTAAAGCAGAACTTGATTTTGTAAAAGCTTTTTTTCTTCGTCAGTTTGGTGAGCATTATGCCAAAGAGCAGATGCTGGTGCTGCGTGAATTATTGAAACAGGAAATTCCTCTTCGTGATGTTTGTCTGCAAATAAAACAACACATTGACCATCCTTCGCGCTTGCAGTTGCTGCATTATTTGTTTGGCATTGCATTGTCGGATGGTGATGCGCATCCGCTGGAGATAAAAGTAATTGAACAGATTGCTGATTACCTGGGTATCAGTGATGCCGACTTTGGTTCCATAAAAGCCATGTTTGTTAAAGACCGCAAGGCTTCTTACCACATTCTGGAAATAGAACCCGAAGCAACGGATGATGAAGTAAAAAAGGCGTATCGCAGAATGGCGCTTAAGTATCACCCCGATAAGGTGATGCACCTGGGCGAAGAATTTCAGAAGGCAGCCAACGAAAAGTTTCAGAAAGTGAATGATGCGTTTCAGAAGATTAAGAAGGAGAGAGGGTTTAGTTGATTTTGATGGAACGCAGATTATTATGATTGTTAAGATTGATTAAGATTTTCAAAATCATTAATCAGCTCAAATCATAAAGATCATAATAATCTGCGTTCTATCTTTTCTTTTAATCTGTCAGCAGGCCGACAATACACTTAAACATTACAAGGTACATTTGTGTTAAATCAAAATCATGAACACAACTTTAAACATCTCTTTCCTTTTTGTGCTTACAGGAGTAATTACTGCATCGTGCACACAAACTGCTAAAACTGAAAACAAAGAACTGACAACTATGGAAACTCAATTACCCACAAACACAGATACCGCCACCTTCGGCAATGGCTGCTTCTGGTGTACCGAAGCGGTATTTCAAAACCTGAAAGGCGTTTACAGTGCTGTCAGTGGCTACTCGGGCGGAAAGGTTAAGAACCCCACTTACAAAGATGTGTGTGCCGGTATTACCGGTCATGCCGAGGTGTTGCAGATTGTTTACGACCCTGCCGTTATCTCGTTTGAAGAACTGCTGGAAGTATTCTGGAAAACACACGACCCTACCACCTTAAACCGACAAGGCAACGACATTGGCACACAATACCGCTCCTCTGTTTTTTATCATACCGAGCAACAAAAGCAATTAGCCGAAAGCTATAAAAAGAAACTGGATGCTTCGGGGGCGTTTGCCAAACCTATAGTTACAGAGATAGTTGCCTTCACCGAGTTTTACCGTGCCGAAAACTATCATCAGGATTATTTTAACCTGAATGGCAACGAGCCTTATTGCACCTATGTTATTCAACCCAAGGTTGAGAAGTTTAAAGAGGTGTTTAAGGATAAGTTAAAGTAGAACTGATTTTTCTACTTTTGGCTTCCATGAAGTCAATTTTACTTCCCTTTATTTTACTGCTGAGCCTCACCGCCACCGCCATGATAGACCCCTATTACAAAGAGGCTGTACAGCGCGGTTACCGAATAGAAGGTGATTCAGTAGTGTTGCCCAACGATACCAAATGCCTGATAGATGATTTTAATAACAAACGCTGCGGCAAGGAATATTTTGATGCACCGTATTGTGTTGCCGAAGGCAACTACGTGTGGGACGATAACGCCTGCTGCGAAGGGCTGAAGCCCTACCTGCCTGCCGGTGTTGACGGGCAAGCCTACTGCAAAGCAAAAGGTCAGGTTGATTTCAGCGAAACACTGCGCAATCCTTTTCTGTGGCTGGGCATACTGGCCTTTACAGGTCTTGTGTTCAGCTCGCTGTTGTTGGTCAGAAAGTTTATTAAGAAGTAGTATCGTCACCCTGAATTTATTTCAGGGTCTCTATGGATGCTGAAACAAGTTCAGCATGACGAGCAATAATTACCAATTCCTACTTATCATTCAAAATAATAGGGTAACTATCCTTGCCGCCACCGGGCATAATTATAACCTTGCTGTTGCTTGAGGTGCTCAGTTCTTTGTACGCTTTTATCATTTCATATTGCAGTTGAGCAGGGGTAAGGCCGGTGTTTACAATCTTCTGATAATCGGCAATACCTTGTGCTTCTACGCGCTTACGCTCAGCCTCCTGTTTTTCTTTTTGCAAAACAAACTGCATCTTCTGTGCTTCCTGTTCAGCGTTAATCTTTGATTCTATAGCAGTCTTCACCGATTGTGGCAGGGTAATGTTTCGTACTAATAATTGCTCCAGAAAAAGCCCGCGCACCTTAAAGTTTTCTTCTACTGTTTTAAATATGCGGTCCTGAAATTCATCACGTTTAACAGAGTATAAATCCACCGCCTGATAATACACAGCGTTATCGCGTATTTTGGTTCTTACTACAGGGCGCACAATCGTATTCTTATAATCGCTTCCTATTTCTTTTAAGATTTTAGGTGTCTGCTCAGGAATAACACGGTATAACACCGTAACATCAATAATCACTTCCAGTCCGTCTGATGATAATACACGGATAGCATCATCGCCTTCTTTGTCGCCCTCATCATGCACACCCGACATGGTGTAGTTCAGCGTTTTAATATCAAACAGTGTTACCTCCACCAGGGGATTAACAACGTTTAACCCACTCTCTAATGTGTTATCACTCACCTTGCCAAACAGTGATTGCACACCAATTTGTCCGGCTTCAATTTGCTTGAAGCACGAGATGGAGAAGCCCAGTACAATCAATACAACAGCACCAATCCGTATCATGGGAATGAAACTGATAAAGCGGCTTTCTTTTCTGAATGCAAATGCAACAACAAGAAGAATAATGCCAATAATAATAAGTGCCATAATGTTTTATTTTTTGATAAAAGTAGTCAATTGCTCAAACATCAGGCTTGAATAGGCAACGAAGTATTTTCCTACATTTGCTCTCCTTAAAAAATTACCGTGCGTAAACACATTACCTATTACCTATTACTTATTACATCATACCTGATGCTTCCTTCGTGCAAGCAAGATGCAGGCAATGCCGAGTGGGATATAGATGTGCTGGCTCCCGTTCTTACTACTACACTTACCCTTCAGGATTTAGTGGACGATTCGTTGCTGGTTGTTAATCCTGACAGTTCACTCAAACTGCTTTATATAAATAATTTCAGCAATCTGGTTATTGATACCTTGTTATCCATTCCCGATACTACGGTGGTCAATGCGCTTTCGCTTCCCTTAAGCACTACCATTCAGCCGGGGCTCGACCTTATTACCATTAATACCGAAACCCGTTATGCCTTAAAAGATGCGCAGCTGGTTGAAGCGTATGTGCGTTCGGGACAAATTGTTGTTGAATTTCAGAACGCTGTTAATGCGGGAGTTACAATTGATTACGCCATTCCCAGTGCCACGCTTAACGGAACTGCTTTTGCCATTACCCGCAATGTGGCAGCAGGCGCTTCGCTCACCGAAACCATTGACATTACCGGTTACCATCTTGACCTGCGCGGATTAGATGGCAGCTCCTACAATACACTGGTTACCTCGTTTGGTGGAAGTACTGATGTAAATGGTCCACCGGTTCAGATTGTTGCCAATCAGCCGTTCATTACCGTAAGCAATAGTTTTGTTGATGTTGTTCCGCAATATGCGCGAGGCTATTTCGGCTCTCCCGAAATTTCAGTGGAAAACGAAAGCGCCAACTTTGATTTTCTGAAAAAGATAATTGACGGTAAGCTTGGACTGGAAGAGGTAAAGCTTTCGCTCTCACTTGAAAACTACATTGGCGCTGACGGGCAGGTTGAAATTCAGAATATCACTTCCGTTAATCCGCGTACCGGAGTTTCCATTGATTTGCAGCACGCTGTTATGGGCACACCTATCAACATCACCCGCGCATCCGATGCCTGGATATATTCAGGAAACGTTACGCCTACTCTTAAATCCTATGTGTTTGATAATTCAAATTCCAATATCCGTGCGTTAATTGAAAACCTGCCTCACCGCCTGGATTATTCACTGAATTTTAAACTCAACCCATTAGGAAATATCAGCAGCGGCAATGACTTTTTCTACTACGAAAACAACATCAAAACCAATCTTAAACTGGAAGTGCCGATGACGTTTTATTCCGATCATCTTACCCTCAGCGATACACTTGACTTTAATGCCGATGCAGGAAGAGCAGGCAGCAGAGTAAACAGCGGAGGTTTCCGCATCATAGCAGACAACAGTTTTCCGCTGAGTGCCACCATGACTTTAATTCTGATTGATGAAAACAATGTTGCCATCGATTCATTGTATTCATTGAACAACATTGCTGCACCTGCATTGGATGGTAATTTTAAAAGCATCGGAAGCCTGGTGTCAACCTTAGACGTTCCCATCAGCAGCACAACAGCCGACAAACTAACTAACACCAATCGCATCAATATCAAAATAGTATTTGATACGCCACAGGCTCCGCAACTGCTCAAAATTTATGACCATTACAAAATGGACATTAAAATAATTGCAGACTTTAACTATACCATCAATCAGCCGTGAAGAAGTTAAAAGTTGCAGATATTGTCACCCTGAGCGTAGTCGAAGGGCTTCATAAAATTAAACTCTCTGTGCCTCTGTGCCTCTGTGGTGTAATCTTTTCACTGAATTCATCTGCTCAGAACTTCTCATCCGTCTTCACCGAAACCAAACCCGGTTCAGCATTAGGCGCAGGTTTTGATTACGGTGTAAATTCAAGTTCTGTAAACGTTAAATTCTTCAACAGCTTTTACCGCGGCAATTTTATTGACAACGATTTAAAGGAAAGTGTTTTCAAACACACGAAAGATAAAAACCGTTTGGGCTTTGATTTGAACTACGGTCTTTGGTATGTTCGCAATCCTGATTCTATTTCGGGAAAAACAATGAGTTGGTTTGTTTCACTTCGCAACAGACAACATGCAGACGCTTTGTTTGCAGGCGATTTATTCAAAACTTATTTTGCAGGTAACAAACAGTTTGCAGGACAAACAGCACAGCTTGGTGAAACACGTTTCAATTATTTAAACTATCGTCAGCTGCAACTGGGCATGAGTTTTCTGTCTGATAAAGGCGATTCTAAAGTGCGATTTGGCGCAGGACTTTCTTTTTTGAAAGGCGAGCAAAATCTTAATTTGTTTCTGAGTAAAGGCGATCTGTTTACTGCAACAGATGGGGGATACATTGATCTGGACATGGCACTGGAAGTGCGCAATTCCGATAATTCCAACAAAAAGTTTTTCGACATGAAAGGTTATGGAGCAGCACTCGACCTTTTCCTCGGAATGGAAAGACAGAAGAGTGTTATCCGCTTTGAACTTTCCGACTTTGGTTTCATTGACTGGAACCAGAATGCACAAAGCACGCATAACGATACAACCATTCATTTCGAAGGACTGAGCATCGATAATCTTTTTCAGATTGGAGACTCATTAGTCAACAGTCTTAATGCCGATTCGATTAAAACCGATATGGGTTTTATTACCGAAGATTTGAGTTACTCCACACCACTGCCATCAATGATTCATTTGGGCTATACTCACAAAACAAAAGATAATCTACGAATCAATGCAGGCTTTGCCTACCGCATGGCAGCTAACTATTCACCTTATATTTATATTGGAACCGAACATATATTTAAAGGCAATTTCAATATCAACACCCGCTTTGCATGGGGCGGTTATGGAACTTACAATATTGGTTTAGGTTTGAGCAAACAGTTTGGCAATGCATTTAAAGTAAACCTGGGAACAAACAATCTGGAAGGGTTGCTGATTACCAAAGCAGCAAACGGAGTGGGAGCGTATATTAATTTAATCGGTTATTTTTAATCTGTGTAAATCTGAGTAATCTGTGGTGAACATTCTTTCGCAAATACCTAACATAAAGCATCTCGAAGAAAATAATTTCTTTCTTATTGCTGGTCCATGCGTGGTTGAAAGCAAAGCGCTTGTTGAAGAAGTTGCAGGAAAAGTGCACGAAATAACACAGCGTTTAAAAATTCCGTTCATCTTCAAAGCATCCTATAAAAAAGCTAATCGCTCACGTTTGGATTCATTCACCGGCATTGGTGATGCTGAAGCGTTAAGTATTATTGAAGAAGCAGGAAAACTGTTTTCTGTTCCTACACTTACCGATATTCATACAGAAGAAGAAGCAGCCTTTTCTGCAAACTATGTAGATGTACTGCAGATACCCGCTTTCCTTTGCCGTCAGACCGACCTGTTGGTGGCTGCTGCAAAAACAGGTAAATTTGTGAATGTTAAAAAAGGACAATTTCTTTCACCCGGTGCAATGAAGTTTGCAATAGATAAAATAAAGCAGAGTGGAAATAACAAAGTAATGCTTACCGAGCGCGGAACAACATTTGGTTATCAGGATTTAGTAGTTGACTTTCGCGGAATACCGGAGATGAAAAGTTTTGGAGTGCCTGTTATATTAGATGTTACTCACTCTTTGCAACAACCCAATCAGGAAAGTGGTGTTACCGGTGGCAAGCCTCAACTGATAGAAACAATAGCCAAAGCAGGCATAGCAACAGGCATTGACGGCATTTTTATTGAAACGCATCCAAATCCGTCACAGGCAAAATCAGACGGAGCAAACATGCTGGCGCTGGATAAACTGGAAGCATTATTAGAGAAATTAATTAAAGTTAGGCGGGCGGTAGTATGAGAAAAATGATTTTGTTTTTTACTTTTATTTTACCTGTTCAGCTATTGGTTGCACAGAATGATACTGCATATATTCATACTTATGGAGGTGCTGAAAATGAAAAGTTGTTTCAGATAAAAGAAGCCCCTGGCAATACATTTATTTCAGTTGGATATACAGGAACTTACGGACATGGCAATAGTGATATTTATTTGCTGAAAACAGATTCGGCAGGTAATAAAATATGGTCAAAATATATTGGTGATACTGGAGTAGAATGGGGTTACAGTGTTGTAGTAACTTCAGATAATGGATTTGCAATAGCAGGATATACTAGCAGTGTGGGTGCGGGTGGATATGACGTGTTGGTTGTGAAAACAAATAGTTTAGGTGATATATTGTGGCAAAAGACATTTGGAGGAACTGATTGGGATTTTGGATATGCAATAAAAGAAACTTCAGAGGGTGGATTACTGATAGCCGGAAAAACATATAGCTATGGGGCAGGAGGAGCAGATGCTTATATCATTAAAACAGATAATACAGGGAATTTAATTTTCGAAAATACATATGGCGGAGAAGGAGAGGAAGTGGCAAATGATATAATAATTGATAGCGATGGTAATTATATTTTTACAGGAGAAACTTCAAATACAGTCAACGGAAAAGTTGATTTACTGTTACAGAAAATAAATTCCGATGGTGATGAAATTTGGGCACAGGCTTTTGGTGATTCATTAAATGAAGTTGGATACTCTTTAGTGCAGACACAGGATTTAGGATATGCCATGGCGGGTTATTGCGAAAGCTATACAGCAGAAGGAGATAAAGAAATCTTTAATATTAAAGCTGATAACAGCGGTACATTTATGTGGCAACAAGTATATGGTCATGCAACGCTTCCCGATGAAGCAAAGACAGTATTTGAGCTTTCTTCAGGGGAATTGCTTTATTCAGGTTATACCTCAAATGGAGCAGGAGGAACAGATGTGTTTGCTTATCTGGCTAGTGCAGGAGGCTGGTGGACACCTGCATCTGCTTCTTATGGTTCAGCAAGAGATGAAGTAGTATATTCAGGTATTTATTCTTCAAATAATACATTTTATCTTGTGGGTTTTACAGAATCGCCTCTTTGGAGTTCAGGCTTATCCGATGGAATGATTATTATTAGTGATACTATA
>CANKAM010000081.1 GCA_947479755.1 Bacteroidota bacterium | reverse complement strand
AACTGTTCGGTGCGAACATCGCTTGCGAAGGCGTTTACTGCTTCTTTGATTAATTCTGCGCCATACATGTAGGTGCGCACAAATTTTGGTTTGAAGTCGGTGCAGAAGCCCAGCATATCATGCAGAACCAATGCTTGTCCGTCACATTCTAACCCTGCGCCTACTCCGATAACCGGAATTTCAATGGCGTCTCTAACTGCTGCGCCTACATGTGAAGGAACCGCTTCCAGCACTACCGAGAAGCATCCCAGCTCTTGCAGGCGGATTGCATCCGCTACAATTTTAGCTTCTTCTTCTTCGGTTTTGCCTTGCACTTTAAATCCGCCAAGCGCTTGATGATGTGAAGGGGTGAGACCAATGTGTCCTACTACAGGTATGCCCGACTGCGTAAGATGAGCGATTAGCTTCTCATTGCCATCAACACCTTCAATTTTTACTGCTTTCGCTCCGGCTTTCATAAGAATTTCTACGTTGTCCATAGCTTTCTCAAGGCCTTTGCGGTTTGCCATAAAGGGCAGCGCAGCGATAATAAATTTGTTGTTGGCGCCTTTAACAACTGCACGCAGGTGCATTGCTATGGTTTCAACATCTGAGTTCAAAGTAGTGTCAAATCCGTGCATCACCATGGATGAGCAGTCGCCTACAAGGATACCGTCAACTTCGGTTTCGCTAAGGATTTTTGCACTCCAGTAGTCGTAAGAAGTTACTACTACAATTTTCTTTTTTTCTGCTTTTAGTTTTTTGAATGATTTTAAGATACTCATGATTTTAGGTTTTAGTTGGTTTATTAGTTTTTGATTGTTTGGGTTCGTGTTCGTTTTAAAAATTTGTGTTTGTAAATTCTGAGGCAAAGATGTGCTCGTTTTATCCTTAAGTGGTATAAGAAGCTGAACGATTTGAACATCCGATAACTGTAATACTACACTAAAATACCTATAAATAAAGGGTTTTAACCAATTTCCGATTTAGGCACATTTTGGAACAAAATAAATCTGACAAACGACAAAAATGTATCGACAAACGACATAACTTTTTTGCCAATGAGGGGTAAATGCTATACCAAAAAGGGGTTTTTATAGACGAATTTTTGATTAGCATTGAACTCGTTTTTCAATAACTATATATGAACTACCAACACCTCTGCACCCAAGTCTGCGCCCTTGCCAAAGAAACCGGAGCCTTTATACGCGAAGAAGCCAAGCGCTTTAAAACCTCAACCATTGAAGTAAAAGGCCACAACAACTTTGTATCGCATGTAGATAAAACCTCAGAACAAAAATTAGTAACCGCCCTCTCAGCCCTTTTGCCCGAAGCCGGCTTTATAGCCGAAGAAGGCACATCAGACAAAAAAGGCGAACGCTACAACTGGATTGTAGACCCACTGGACGGCACCACCAATTTCATACATGGCTTTCCCTGCTATGCTATTAGTATAGCTCTTACAGATTCCACTCTCCCCCTTGCTCAAGGGGGAGATGTCCGCAGGACAGAGGGTGTCGTCCTTGGCGTTATCTACGAAATCAATCAGGACGAATGTTTCTACGCCTGGAAAGACAGCGATGCCTTTATGAACGGAAACAAGATCACCGTTTCAGATACCCCAACCCTGAAAGACTCCTTATTAGGAACAGGCTTTCCTTATTATGATTACGGAAAGATGGATGCTTACTTGCAGCTATTTCGTCATTTTATGCAACACTCACACGGGTTAAGGCGCCCCGGCTCTGCCGCTACTGATTTAGCGTATTTAGCCTGCGGCCGCTTCGATGGCTTTTATGAATACAGCCTTGCGCCCTGGGATGTAGCAGCCGGAGCATTTTTAGTAGAACGAGCGGGTGGTAAGGTTGCCGACTTCTCAGGTGGTGATAATTACATCTTCGGGAAAGAGATTGTAGCAGGTAATGCACACGTGTTTCAGGAATTGCAGGAAACGGTAAGACGGTTTATGATTGAACGGGCGTAAATTTTTACGCCCCTACCGGATTATGATCTTCGCCACCGCACTCTCATACATGGTGCTCTTCAATTCAATCTTGCTTTGCGTAATACCATCCGTTACCGAAAGGTTGGCGGTATTGGGTGAAATAGTGCCCAGATTATGAGCATGCAGCAGAATATAACACACCGTTCCTTTTTCAAAACTCAGTTTCACTTCTTTAGGATTTGCCTTTAACTCGTAATTGCAAACCACACAACTGTCATTTACATAAATGGAAACAATATCGCCATCAAGAATTTTGTCGTCCCATACACGAATAGTGAGGTTGCCATTGCTGAAGGTCATTTTATTGGTGGTAGAATCAACCGGCAATACTCTGCGGCCAACCCATTCCTTAGGTATCTTGTAAACCTTTGGATCTTCAGGTGCTACGTTTTTATTTTTTGCAGCTTCTTCTGCATTGAATTTCTTCTGTGCTTCTAATTTGCGACCAAGGTCAACACGATCCTGCGCTTCTTTATTGGTATCAACCTCTTTGGGCACTTCAGGCTTTTTCTCAAAACCCCATTGGTGTATCTTCTTATCGTAGCTTCCTGTAAGCAGCTTAAACTCTGTCCCGGTGAGGAAATTTACTGCAATAGCTTTTCCTGTGTGATACGTTATGGTGTGTTTCTTCTCGCCTGTTGCCGCATCCCATACATTTACATTATAGCGGTCTCCCCCGCTAACCAAAAACATATCATCTTTTGAAAAAGCCATATAGCTGAATGAATTGGGGCCTCCACCTGCATCAAAGCCGAGTATCTCTTTCGCGTAGCCGTAATCCACAATTTTTATGTTGCCGTCATCGCACCACAGCGCAAGTTTTTTTCCATCGCTGGTAAAGCAGAACGAAGTGATTTTGCACTCGCCTATTTTTATTTCCTTAATAATGCGGTCGCTTTTTGTGTCCATGATTTTAACCGTGTTGTCTACACTAAACGCAAGGTATTTGCGATCGGGTGTTTGCATTCCGCAGGTAATAGGGCTTGTTCCGAACTCATGCAAAACAACAGCCTGCGAGTCGGGTTTACTAACCAAGGCTTTACACAAATAAGATGTTCCGCCTCCGTAGTAAATGAATTCACCGTCTGAAGAAAATGCCGAAAAATTGATAGCTGCCGAAAGTGTTCCTTTGTTTACAAGAAAGTTAGTGCTGCGGTATTTATCGCCTGTGGTGGTGCTCCAGATATACACCACACCGTAACCATACGATGCGGCAATCTTATTTCCGCTTTTATCAAAAGCGATGTGCGTTACTTTGGTACTGTGTCCTTTAAATTCACGAACACGGCTTCCGGTTGTGTCCCACAAAATAACATTGCCCTGACTACCTCCCGTAGCAAAGTATTTCCCTGTTGGCGAAACGGTGATGCACTCTATACCATCTTTATGGCCGAGAAAAGATTTTTTGAGAACAAGCGTGTCTTCCTGCGCCTTAGTTAATAAAGGCAAGAAGCAACACGAAATAAGAAATAGACTAATGGTAGTCCTGACACTAAACATCACGTGCGAAAGTAGACAGTGTTACTTATAATTGGTGTTAATAAACTCATAATTTACCAACAATCATTCCTGAGGCTCGCCTCTGAGTAATGTTACCTTTCCGCGGAAAGTATGTTGTTCCGTATAAACATCACGGATTGCAAACGTATAAACATATACATCCTGCATGGCAAGTTTGCCGCTACTAAGTGTTCCGTTCCACTTTTCATTTTCGTCAAAGGAAGTAAATACCTGCTCGCCCCAGCGATTGAAAATGCGCATCTCGTAATCAGTAATTCCAATGCCTGAACCGTAAAAATAATCGTTGTTGCCGTCAGCATTAGGACTAAATGCATTGGGTATATAAAATGTGAAACTCGGATCAATGTAAACAGTAAAGAAAGCCGTGTCTTTACAACCAAAATCGGTGGTAACAATCTGACGAATTTCATATGCACCAATGGTATCATAGAGATGTACAGACTGTTGCAAAGGCGAACTGGTGCTGTCGCCAAAATCGTATTGCCAGAGCGATGCACCTGAGGAGAGGTCTTCAATTTCAATGCGAGGATAAATGATCTCGGTGCGTTGAGGCGTTGCTGCAAAGGAAGCAACCGGTTTGGGATGCACGGTTATCATGGCTGTGTCGGTAAAGACTACCGTGCAGCCATTGGAGGTTTTTGCCTGCAGCGTAACATCAAACACACCTGCGGTATCGTAAATGTGAAAAGGGTTTTGAGCAGAGGATGAGTTGCCATCACCAAAATCCCAAAACCACCAGTTGATGAGGTAGCCTGGATTTACAATTGATAAATCGGTGAACTGAACAGGCAATGGCTGACAACCTTCCACCAAATCGGCAGCAAAATCAACATCAGGAACGGGATAAACTTCAATTTCAATAATGGTATCACTTACACAACCATTGTCGGAAGTAACGGTGAGATTTACATTAAACAAGCCCGAGTTGGCATAGGTATGAAAAGCATTCTGCAAGGCAGAAGTTCCGCCATCATTAAAGCTCCAGTCCCACTGAACAATGTTATCCTGCGGAATAGTGCTTTCATCAATAAAGGAAGTAGCAGTTCCCAGACAAACGGGAGCAGCAGAAAAATCAGCAGTAGCAATAGGATATACGGTTACAGGAATAACGGTATCGGTTATGCAACCAAAGTCGGATGCGACTTCAAGATTTACATCAAAAACACCATAGGTAGAAAAAGTATAAAGCGGATTTTGGTTATTGGTGATAACACCGTTGTCGTCAAAATTAAAGGTCCATGATTCAACGCTACCAAAAGCAACATCGCTGAAGTCGGAGAAAACGGTGGGTGTTCCTAAACATTCATTAGTTGCTGAAAAGATGGGTTCGGGCATGGGATAGACGGCAATCATTTGCGTGAGTGTATCGCTGCAGAAGCCACCTGCGGTAACTATTAAGGTACCGTCAAACGCGCCCCAGTTGGGGAAGGTATGCGGTAAAGGGTTTTGGTCGGTGGAGGTGGTTCCGTCATCAAAATTCCAATTCCATTCGTCAATGGTGCCAGAGAGGATGGTTGACTCATCTAAGAATGCAGCCTGATTGCTTAGGCAGATATCATCAACGCTGAACGCGGCAACGGGAAGATGGGAAACAATAACGGTTTCGGTGTGGGTATCTACACAGCCGCTGTCGCTTATAACCTGAATGCCTGCAGTGTAGGTTGCAGCCGCGGGATAAACATAAATGGTATCCTGCGAGTAGCCGAACACTCCGTTGCCGAACGACCAGGTCCAGTCTACGATAGTGCCTGAAGGAATAGAGGAATTATCCATAAACGAGCTGGTATCGTTAAAGCAAGAGTTGGTAGCGGTAAAATCTGCAACGGGATTTACATGAACGCGCACAGGTTCTGTTGCTGAATTAACACAGCCTTCATCTGAAGTGGCTGTGAGGGTTACGTTATAGACATTTCCTGCATTGTAAATGTGTGAGGTGTTCTGGTCAACGGTGTGTGCGCTGTTGTCGCCAAAGTTCCAGTCCCAGAGCGAGATGAAACTGTTGTTGACGGTACTCATATCCATGAAGTTGGTAACACTCCCAGCGCAAACGGTGGAGGCAGTGAAATCTACCACAGGTAAAGCCAACACGGTAACATCCTGAGAAACGGCAAAGGGACAAACTCCGTGCATGTAGGTGTATAAAACAGTATGCTGCCCTTCACCGGCAACGGAAGGATTGAAGTTATTTCCCGCCACTCCCGGGCCAGAGAATGTGCCGCCTGCAGGATTTCCCGTGAGGGGGACCTGCATGTTTACGGGACAATAGTCAGGATCGAGGCCGCTCATGGTAGGCGTAAGCGTGTAGGGTTCCACATAATAGGTATCCATGTTATTAGAAGAATCACACTCGGTGTGTAAGCATTCAGGAGCATCAACAGGCGGGGCATTGCCGAGGTCGTTGACAACGGCATACAGATCAAAGGCAGTGCCCAGCCAGTTTACAGGAAAGGTCATGGTAGCGCAAAGAGGCGTATCAAGAGGGATGGCTGTAAAATTTCCGGTAGCAATGTGCGGACCGCCTGCCAAAGGATTTCCATTGTAGAACGAAACGGGAATATTGCTCACTACATTATTGCTGCCGATGTTGCAGATTGTTACGGTAACATCTACATAGTTTTGGGCATTGCACACCTCAACGGTATCAATGGTAATGGTAAGGTCGGGAACGGGAATAAACTGCGGGTTCCAGTTCCTGTCGTAGAGCGGAACCTGTGAAATGAAGCGGTTGAGTTCAGGAACGGCAGCATTGCTTTGGGGAAGAATGGGTACAGACAAGTCATCGTTGATGTTGCAAACGGAATAGGCGTGCTGATTCATTACCGAGCGGCTATCGACCCAGGGGATGCCCGCGCTGCTATACACACGCACTTTGCCGGTGCTGCCCTGATTGGCGGCATCGCAGTTGCAGATGATGTTGGCAGTGCCATCACCATCTACATCGGCTACGGTGGGATATTCGGTTCGTGTTCCAGAGCCACAGGGTATGGATGCTTTTACTGCTCCGGTTGCACCGTCATATACATAGAGTACATTCTCATCACGATAAACGACTTCGGTAATTCCATCGCCTTCAAAGTCGAAGGCTGAGCCGGTGGTCATTTGCGAGCCGTCAACGGTATTGTTTACCCAGAGCTGGGAGAATGTTGAAGTACCGATATTGAAATCTACCACCACATAACGGTTGTTGCCTCCCACTCCTATTTCGGGCTGACCATCGTTATCGTAATCAGCAATGTTGGGGCGGCCGCCTGTGCCTGTTCCGGGGATAAGAAAGGTGTTGCCAATCTGGTTTCCTGAAACGGGGTTCCAGCACCATACATCGCCATTGGAAGTTACTACTACATCGAGCAAGCCATCCATATCCATATCGGCAAGGGAGGTGAAGCCATCGGGTAATGCGCCCAGGTTATTGGCTTGGGGCATAACCAAGGATGCGCCAATGTTTACTACATACACGGTGTTTCCGCAAACGAGTTCAAGTCCGGGTACAGCGGGCAATACATCGCCTGCCACGGAATGCCAGGCAACGGCAGCAGGGTTTACGCCTTTGCTTCCGGCACCGCCCGAGGCAATGAGTGCGCCTGTTTGTGAATGATAAATACGGTTGCCGAAATAGACTTCGGGGTTATTATCTGCATTGAAGTCGGCAATGCCGGGACTGCCCTCGAACTGACCTGTATTGGGGGGAGTAAAGCCTGCTTTGGCTGCGCCTGTATGCTCGAAGCAGCGGAGAAAGTTATTGGCATCAATGACATAAATTTCGCCAAAGCCATCGTTGTCGGTATCGGCAACGGTAATGGCATCGGAATAGTCGCTGATGGCGGGGCAGGTGATGGTTACTTCTACCGCGCCTGTGGTTCCGTTGAGGATGTAGAGTTGGTTTGCATTGAGGCTGTGGGCTATTACTTCGGGGGTGCCGTCATTATCCACATCGCCCACAAAGGCGGTGCTGCGGGTGCTTACGTTGAGAGTGCTTTGCCATTCAAGGGCAAGGCCAAAGGCGCCCACGGGGGGCTGAATATTGCAATGGTAAACGGGATAGCCGAAGAAAAAGCCGTTGCAGTTGCCCTGTTGTGCACAATCGCTGTCGTAGCAGTCGGTGAAGCCATCGTTGTCGTCATCAAGGCCGTTGTTGCAGAGTTCCTGCGAAAAAAGGGAAGCAGGAAGTAAGAGGCAGGAAGCAAGAACGAATATGCGGCTTAAACGAATGCGGAGCAAGTTCAGGTGTTTGAAAATGAGGGGTGAAGATACGATTGAAAATGGAAAGCGAAAACATCTCCGGTAACACCTTCTAAAGCGGTGGTACAAAAAAATCAACTTCCAGTTAAAACTTTTAAACCTCCGGTTACAACCACCAAACCTCCGGTAATAACTTTCAGGTAAGAAGTTGTTACTACTTACTTAGAAGTTGTAACTACTAAGTAAGAAGTTATAACTATTCATTTTGGGGTGGGTACCTGAGGGGGTGAAGTTGCTACTGGAAAGTAAAAAGTTATTACTACTAAGTTGGTGGTTGTTACCAGAGGTTTGGTGGTTGCTACTTCTAAGTATAAAGTTGCAACTTTATACTTAGAAGTAGCAACTTCCTGTTTAGAAGTTACAACTTCTAAATCTGAAGTCATGAGCGGAAGGATTGTTTATGTATAAAAGAGTGGCCTTACTTCCCCGGCAGCATCGGCAAAAACGGACTGGTAGTTCTTATATACTCGTCATACTCGGGATTACCGGTGTATTTTTTTTCGAGCATAGCAACACCCGAAACTTTGAGTAAAAGATAAGTAAGCAACAGCGGGCTTAGCAACGAGAGCAGGACATTGCCTGCACCTGCTGCAATGATAAAAATGCCCCACCAGAGCAGCGCCTCGCCAAAATAATTGGGATGGCGGGTATATTTCCAAAGACCGTAGCGCATTATTTTTCCTTTGTTGGCGGGGTTAGTTTTAAAACGCATCATTTGTGCATCGCCCACTGCTTCGAACAAAAAACCAATGAGCCAGAGGGCAGCACCAATAAAATCGGTGATTAGAAGTTCTGAGGAAGCGGAAGCATTTACCTGCATTACCGGCAAAGCAATCACAAACATGATTGCACCCTGCAACATAAACACCTGCAGGTAGCTGCGCCAGTAAATGGTTTTGCCCCATTCGTTGCGCCACTGTTTGTATCGGAAGTCTTCGCCTTTGCCGCTGTTGCGTTTAAAAATATAGAGAGCAAGGCGCAGACCCCACAGTAGTATAATAGCAGTTATTAAAAGCTGGCGCGGATAAAAAGTGCCACTGTCGAAAAGCGTTGCCAGCGCCACTACGATGAAACCAATTCCCCAGCCTATATCAACAATGCTGTTGTCTTTGAGGCGCAGCGCCAGCAAATACATAAAGTTCATAAAAATGAAGATGTAGAGGGCGCTGATGAGGTAGATATTATTCATGGTAGGATAACAATAAACTTAAGATTTTGTTTTTTATTTTATATGAAACCTGATTGCGATGCTCAGAAGATTTTTGAGGTCGCGTTAAGTAATAATACTGATTCGAAAATAAATGAATGAGGAAACTATAGCCGATAAATTACTTAGTGCTGTTTCTATGTTCTTCCAAAATGTAATTGTTAGAGCCAAGCAAAAAATTGGGTTCCTGTCTTGAAACCGGAAATGATTCGGGGTAATCATTAATATTAATTTCCCGACCTGCACTTATCAATTCTGCACCAGAAAACAATTCAACTTTTACTCCGGTATCAAACACAATGATGTGTCTTTGATTTTTCAACCGGTGATATTGCATATTAGCTGCGTTTAGTGCATTTATGTAAGGTTCGATCTCAGAGGCATTTCCTGTGCTAAGTATCCTGTAAGTTTCTCCTTCTCTTTCCTGTGAAAAAGCAACTGTAATTGCTAACAGAAAAACCGACAGAGCAGAAAGGAATTTATTCAAGTTTTTCATTTCTAAATTTTTTTAAAATTATTTTACAACAGTTACAATTCCAACTCTTACCCCGCTGGAATGGTCTATTCCTGTATATGTTACGCGATATACATAAACATCTTCCTGAACTATATTGCCTCTGTATCTTCCATCCCATCCATAAAGCAGGTCTTCTGAAGTAAAAAGATGTTCGCCCCATCTGTCAAATATCATCATTTCAAATTCTACAATGCCTAATCCATAGGCATAAAAAATGTTGTTCCTGTGGTCATCGTTTGGTGAAAAAGCATTAGGAATATAAAGTGTCACAATTGGTGTTGTGATAATTTCATGTGATACACTATCAGTGCACCCATATTGGTTTACTACCAACAACCTTACCTGGTATGTTCCTGCTTCTTCAGTTGGGAATGTATGAACAGGATCCGGAATTAAATTGCTTGTAGTTTCACCATCACCAAAATCCCAATACCATTCAGTTGCTCCCGATGATTCATCTGTAAAGTAAAATGTAGGGTCAATTATAGTTGCACTATCAGGAGTAAAACTGAATTCGGCCTCGGGCAGAGGAAATACTGAAATATAATTTTCAAAAATCAGTTGAGTGAAACACTGGTGGTCAGATACTCCAACTAATGAAACGGTGAAATCTCCTGTATCAGGATAACAATGAAACGGGTTGCTTTCTGTTGATTCTTCACCGTCACCAAAATTCCATAACCATGATATTATATTTCCTGATGCTATTGAACTTTCATTGAGGAAGTCAACACATAGAGGTTTACAACCGGCAGTATCACTAGCTTCAAATACAATAACAGGATTTGGATAAACTGTTATTGTAACACTTGTATCCTTTATGCAACCGTAATAATTTCCGGTGACAATATATGTTGTTGTTACTTCCGGAGAAGCAGTTACGGTGTCACTGGTTGTATTACTCAACCCTGTTGCCGGCGACCATGAATAATTATCTGCTCCTGATACTATCAGATTCGTTGTGCCTCCATTGCAGAATGAGGCAGAAGCTGGTGTAACTACAAGTACAGGATTAGGATTAACTGTTATGTTAAAAGAAGCAGGGCTACCCGGACATCCACTGGCAGTAGGTGTTACTGAAACAGTTGCAGTAACAGGCAATACTGTGTTATTAGTTGCAGTAAATGAAGGAGTGTTCCCAGAGCCGTTGGAAGCAAGACCAATTGATGCATCTGAATTAATCCAGTCAAATGTAGTTCCCGGTGTGGTGCTTGTAAAATTTGAAGTTGGGATATTTATTCCATCACAAACAACTGTATCAGACGGAACAATAACGTTTGGTCCCGGATTAATTTT
>CANKAM010000080.1 GCA_947479755.1 Bacteroidota bacterium | reverse complement strand
TTTAAGGAGTATCAACTTTGGTTCGCAGTTTGTCAACCATGGTTTACAGGACGTCAACCATGGTTTAAGGAGTATCAACTTTGGTTCGCAGTTTGTCAACCTTGGTTTGCAGGACGTCAACCATGGTTTGAGGAGTATCAACTTGGGTTCGCGATTTGTCAATTTTGGTTTGCGGGGTCTCAACCTTAGTTTGAGTGTTGCCAACCTTCGTTCACGTTTGTCTCCTGACGTAATTATAGTTAAACCAAGAAAGTCATGCTGGAAATTAGGGAGTATTCAATAAGTGTAGGCTACCTGACTAAGGTTACCCTTCCCCTTACATCGTGGCTTCTTCCGAAAACATCTTTTAATCGGAAGCTGAACACATAAACTCCCGGAGGAACAGATGCTCCTGTCAATTGATTAGTTCCATCCCATCCGATATTTTTATCATACGAGTTAAAAATCTGTGGTCCCCAACGACTAAAAATACGCATCTCACAACCGAACACATCCTCGCCATATCCAAGAAAAACATCATTTATTCCATCACCATCCGGAGTAAAGGCATTGGGAACATAAAATGTGAGATAAGGATCAATGCGAATTGAACTATCTGTTGTGTCACTGCAACCAAAATCATTAGAAACAATAAGAATAACAGGATGTATGCCGGTATCAGTATAAAAGTGTGATGGATTTTCATCAGATGAAAAAGTGCCATCATCAAACGACCAATTCCATACAGTTGCACCTAAAGAATTATCTTCAAACTGAATTTCAGGTTCCATAAAATTGCTTACCGCAGGATTAGCAAAAAACGAAGCATCAGGGCGTGGATAAACAGTAACGGTTGTTGAAGTGGAATCAGTACAGTTACCAAGTGTTACATACAACCAGGTTACATAATCACCTTCGCTTCCATAAAGGTGTGAAGGGTCGAAAGTTGTTGATGTAGCTGCATCACCAAAAGTCCAGTTATAAGTAACTCCTCCGGAAGGTGTTGATGTGTTGGTGAAAGAAACTGCATCACCGTCACACTCATTTCCGGTAGTAAAAGAAGCCGTTGGAACAGGATCAACCGTAACGGTAACATCATCCGTATTATCACAACCAAAACTGTTGGTAACTGTAACGGTGTAGGTTATAGTTGCAGGAGGCGTTGCCCCCGGGTTTGCAATGGTTGCATTACTCAAATCTGTTGCTGGTGACCATAAAAATACAGTTCCTCCACCGCTTGCATCTAGAGTAACCGAACTTCCAAGGCAAACATTTACATCACTGCCTGCCGCTGCATCAGGAATATCATTTACCGTGGCTTTCAGCGTATCTCTTGAAATACAACCCGAACCATTGGTGTACAAATAAATCATATCGTGGTCACCCACTCCGGCAGTAACCGGATTAAAATCTCCTGTAGTAGGGTTTGTTACTCCCGTTCCTGTCCAGGTGCCACCTACGGGCGTAAATCCTGTTGGTGTATAAACTCCGGCATCAATACAAATTGCAAAATCATTTCCGGCATTAATTGCATCGGCAGGAATAACCTGTGTTACAATATTATTGCTTGCCTGACCTACGCATGTAAAGTTTGTGGCAATAACAGTAATATTATTAATAGCAGGCAAACTACTGGTTGTATAGGTATTGGAAGCACCACTTTGCAGCAATATAACACCATTATAAAAATCATAAATCTCAAAACCTGCCGGTGCAGCCGTAAATATTATCTGATCCTGAGAACAAATAATATCATCGGGGTCAGAGCTTGAAAGCGTTACAACAGGATAATCATTTACAAGTGTAACTATTGCTGTGCTTGGCTGACCTAAGCATCCTGCTGCACTTATTGCAACAACTGTAATGGAATTGGGCGAAGTAAGTGTAGTACTTGAATAAGTATTAGAAGCACCGCTTTGAATGGAAGTTACTCCGTCAAAAAATTCATAATTAGCATATATATTGGGAGTAGCTGTAAACGTAATGTTATCGCCTGTGCAAATCTTGTCATCGCTGTCGCTGCTGGTAAGCGTTGTAACCGGCATTGGATTTACAACCGTAACAATGGCAGTGCTTTCAGCACTCGGACAGCCGTTATCAGTAGCTATAACGGTTACACTGTTAACAACGGCAAGTGTTGTTGTAGGATAATTATCTGATGCTCCGTTTTGCACCGAAACTCCGTTATCAAAAAACTCATAGTTATCCAAACCTGGCGGTGTAGCTGTGAAGGTGACCAGATCGCCTTCGCAGATTTCATTATCCAATTCAGATGAAGCAAGTGCAACCACAGGAATTGAAGTAACCACAGGCGAAAGCGTATCACTTGGATTGGTAAAGCAAGTTCCTGCAAAGGCAATAACCGTAAGACTATCTCCTGCCTGAAACGATGAAGTTGTATATGTATTGCCTATACCTGCCTGAACAGATGCTCCGTTAAGGCAAAAATCATATGCTGCATAGTTTCCGTCAGCTGTAAAGGTCAGAGGATCGCCTGCACAGATTGAATCGTCTGAAGCAACAAGATTTACATTCAGATTGCTTTGCACAACAGTAACAACAGTAGAATCCAATACCTGACCACAGCACGATGTTGTTACAATTACATAAATAGTATAGGTTCCGGGAGCAATAAAAATTATATCTGTTGCTGTTTGAAACCCTGCTCCTGAAAGCAAAGGAGGTACAGCAGCAGGTCCAAAAGTCCAATCATAGTTTGTACCGGTAATGGAAGTTGTAAAATCATTAGGGCAACCGGCATCAATAGTAGGGTTTGCGGGAGTTATAGAAGGCAATACCGGTCCCGGATTAAAAATTTCCATGAAATCGGTAAACGCAGTTCCGGCAAGAGTTATAGTTCTACGCCCAGTAGTAGGATAAATAACAATGATAGGTCCTGTACCATTTCCGGTTGCAGGAACTGCACCTGCTCCGAAATTCCATGCACCACCTGCAGGTGATGAATAAGTTACAATTGAATTGGTGCAACCAGAATTCTGAACAAAAATATCAGGTGGTCCGCCCGGAACTGCAACTATTCCGCTCTGTGCTACCGGAGTTCCACCGTTTTCGCTCAATGCAACGCTTGGTCCTGCTGCACCATCACCACCTGCTCCGCCTGCTCCACCTGCTCCACCCGCACCGCCTGCTCCACCTGCACTATTTGCGCCACAACCATATCCCGGTCCACCAGCACCACCGGCACCGCCTGGTCCACCGGCTCCTCCTGCTCCGCCTAATCCCCCTGCTCCTCCTGCTCCGGGATTAAGAAAACAATCTGTTATGGTTCCGCCTGCACCGTTTGTAAAAAGAAATACTGCAAATGAGCCTCCACCACCACTGCCACCATTTCCTCCAAAACCACCTTCACCTCCGGCACCACCACCGCCTCCACTTCCGCCTACATCGTCCGGTCCGCTTTGCTGTCGGCCACCACCACCTCCGCCACCACCTCCGCCACAACCTGGCCCTCCTTGCGTTCCATTCCCTCCTGTTGTTCCAGGAACATAATATCCTCCTGCAATTGCTCCGGGTAACCCAGTAGTTCCTGCTGTTCCTGCTATTCCTGAACCGCCTGCACTTCCTGGAGTGCCGGGCGACATACCACAACTGCTATTATTACTATTTCCAAAAAGTCCACAACCACAACCTGGACCTGTTCCTCCTGTTCCTGCAACGCCTCCGCAACCGGCAGGTAAACCTGCCACACCATTACCAATATTTGTTGCCCACTTGCTGCCTGTTCCGCCATTACCACCGCTGTTTCCCTGCACACCAATTCCACCAATCCCCCCTGGGGGAATATTCTGCTCATTCGCACCAGGATTTCCTGGAGCTCCTGCTGCTCCTGCAACTCCTGAAACTCCGAGAGCACCGATTGCACCTGATGCACCTGCGCCTGTATTTACAATACAACGTACAATGTTATAATTACTGCAACCAGTTAAATAAATCCCATAAACCGAAGTCTGAGGTGTAACAGCTGTGGCTACATTTATAGTTAAATCCTGTAACCTGAAATTGCTTGCATTCAGCCCGCCCAACCCTACCAATGCATTGAATGGCATTAAAGGATTGGTAGGATCACGGTCAATAACGGTAGGTGTAGTATTACTTTTTGTCCAAGCATTTGCTGGGTCAAATCCACCTTCAATAGTTATATCATTCGGTATCTGAACCGTTATTGAAATCGGGTAAAGCCCCATAGCCATCCAAATTCTTGGATTGGCAGGCGAAGCAAGTGTAAGACCATAAGCCAGACTTGCAGGGGCTGCTTTTGTTCCGGCAACACCTGCAGATGCTCCTGTGGGAGTAACATAAACAACTCCACACTCCTGCGCATTAAGATCAATGGAACTGATAAAAGATATAAGAAGTAATAAGAAGTTCCTCGAGATAATAATTATATTTTTCATGCAGGAATTCCGCAGATTTTAAAAATGTGCTGCCAAAGATAATATATTATGAATAAGAATTCAAGTGGTGTTATTACCTTCGTAAAAAAAATACAAGATGGCAATCTGGTTTACTAATTACACCCTTGAACAGGTGCGCAGCATGGAAAAGGGCAACATGATGGAATACCTTGAAATGGAGACTACCGAACTGGGTGAAGATTTTGTACGCGGCAGGCTGAGAATGACGGACAAAGTGCGCCAGCCCATTGGGTTATTGCATGGGGGGGCTTCGGTTGCTTTAGCCGAATCGCTGGGCAGCATTGGCGCCAACTTAGTGGTTGACCCTTCAAAATTTTACTGTGTTGGCTTGGATATAAATGCAAACCATGTACGCGGTGTACGAGATGGATTTGTTTATGGCGAAGCTCGTCCTTTACATATTGGAAAAACCACACAGGTATGGGAAATAAAACTGACTGATGAAGCAGGGAAACTGACTTGCATAAGCCGATTGACAATGGCCGTTATTGCCAGATGAATTTCTCACCGCAAGACGCAAAGGCGCTAAGTTTTTATTTATTTCTTTGCGCCTTTGCTGTAAAAAACTGAAATGAATACACTCAATACCTACTCTTTCCTACAACATGCAGCCGAGCAATGGCCAAACAAACCTGCGGTGCATGATGAGTTGGGCACACTCACCTTTCTTCAACTTTTTACCGAAACCGAAAAACTAAAACATCAATTAACCGAAAAAGGAATAACCAAAGGCTGCGGATTAGGAATACGTTGTAAAAACAACCGAAACTTCATTATCGCTTTGTTTAGCGGACTGGGGAGCGGAGCAACGGTATTACCTATAGCCCATCATTTACAGGATGCAGAGGTTGAAAAACTTTTAGAAGAAGCAAAGCTTCACGCTGTTATTGAAGAAAACGAAGACAACATTATAAACTTAGTGTCCTTGTGCCCTTGTGGTAAAACCATTTTCGCTCCACATGTTCCCAATGCAGCTTTTGTGCGCTTTACATCAGGAACAACCGGAAAATCAAAAGGCGTAATCATCTCGCACCAAAGTGTTTTGGATCGCTGCGAAGCAGCCAACAAAGCACTTCAATTAAACGAAAATGATTGTGTGGTTTGGGTATTACCGATGGCTTACCATTTTGCGGTTTCCATTATGCTGTATGTAAAGGCAGGCGCAGCAATTGCTATCTGCAATGATTTTACGGCAAGTTCCATTTTGAATTATGCAAACAGATACCACGGCACACTGTTATATGCTTCACCCATGCACATCCGGTTGCTGGCAGCTGATACTAGCGGTGAACAATTTAAAAGTATGAAGTGTGTTATATCTACTTCTACAGCTATTCCTGTTCAGCATGCACATTCATTTAAAAGCCGCTACGGGCTTGCTGTGCAACAAGCATTCGGAATTATTGAAGTTGGTTTGCCGGTTATAAATACAAAAAGTGCTGAGGAACAACCCTCAGCTATTGGTCACGCCTTACCTGATTATGAAGTCGAAATTTTGGATAATGGTCTCAATATTCTTCCTTTCGGAACTGTTGGAAAACTTGCTGTAAAAGGGCCCGGTATGTTTGATGCTTATTTGTCTCCACCGCAATTGAGCGAAGAAATTCTGCAAAAAGGATGGTTCGTAACAGGTGACCTTGCGTCAAAAACTGCTGACGGTTTATTAACTATTGAAGGACGCGAAAAATCAATGATTAATGTTTCTGGCAACAAAGTCTTTCCTGAAGAAGTGGAAGCTGTTTTAAAAGAACATGCTGCGGTAAAAGAAGCACGGGTATTTTCATTAAAACATGCGCTTACAGGAGAAATAGCAGGAGCTGAAGTTGTTCTCTATTTTGATGCTGAAATTACAACCGAAGAATTGCTTGCACACTGCCGCAAAAAACTTTCGCCTTTCAAAGTGCCGCAAACCATTACTTTTGCAGCAGAATTAAGCATGACTGGAAGCGGAAAAGTAAAAAGATAAATGCGCATAGACATCATAACTGTTTTACCTGAATTATTAGAAAGCCCATTTCAGCATTCTATTCTCAAGCGCGCTCAAACCAAAGGACTTGTTGAAATTCATCTTCATCCTTTGCGCGATTATTCAACCAATAAACACCGAACAGTAGATGATTACAGCTATGGGGGTGGTGCAGGAATGGTGATGTGCATTGAGCCTATAGCTAAGTGCATTGACAAACTAAAAAGCGAACGGACGTACGATGAAATAATTTACATGAGCCCTGATGGTGAGATGCTGGATCAGAAAATGTCCAACCAACTATCAACACTAAAAAACATAATTATTCTGTGCGGACACTATAAAGGAGTGGATGAGCGGGTGCGCGAGCATTTAGTTACCCGCGAAATTTCCATCGGCAATTATGTGTTAAGCGGTGGCGAACTCGCTGCTGCTGTTGTGTGCGACAGCATCATCCGCTTACTTCCCGGAGTATTAAATGACGAGACATCTGCGTTATTCGATTCTTTTCAGGACGGAATGATTGCTCCTCCTGCTTATACCCGGCCAGCTGATTTCAATGGCTGGAAAGTGCCGGATGTTTTACTTTCAGGCAACGAAAAAGAAATTGATAAGTGGCGGCATGAAAAAGCATTAGAAAGAACCAAACAGCGCAGACCTGATTTGCTATAAAGAAATAATCAACATTTGAATTACGAAGGATTACACTTGACCTATGAAAAACAAATTATTAACAAGTGAAACTTTATTAATAAGGATATAGTAAAAACACCTGTTTAAAAAATTATGCCCAACTATAACTTTTCGATAAACAGCACGTATCAAGTCCCGTTTTTCATCAAAACCATTGAATATAATGCCCGAAACTGTTACAGTTCAAAAACCAATAGAGAAATTAATGATTGACATTTACGACTTATATAATAAGATGGAGGGCAACAACATCATGTTGTCTTTTAAAGGCGACATCACATCTGAGTTGATGACCTCCATTTTACATATTATGGAAAGCAGGCTTGACAATCTGAAAGAAGAGCCTAAAGTGAAGAAGAAAGTTTACAACGTATTGGTGGAGTGTTTACAAAACCTTTATCACCACATTGATGAAGTACCTGATGTGCATGTTAAAAAAAACAATTCAGGTCGTTCAGCTATATTTATGATTGGTATTGGTGATAATCACTATTCTATTGTTACGGGCAATTATATGCTTACTAAAAAAGTTGCTTCTTTTAAAGAACAACTTGAACGTATAAATGCTATGAGCTCAGATGAATTGAAAAGTTTGTACAAAGAAATTCTGAATAACGACCGATTATCAGAGAAAGGCGGAGGCGGATTAGGAATGATTGACATAGTCCGTAAGGCAGGTCAGAAATTAAATTATAATTTTGCAGAGATAAATGATAAATATTCATTCTTCAGTTTAAACATAAAAGTAGCAAATACACAATTACAATCATAATCACATGGAAACAATTATAATAGAAGGCACCCCTAAAACCCCAAGCGTAAACTTCGACTCAACAAGCGGTATTATGGACCTGAAAGGCAGATCAATACCTGAAAACTCAATTGAGTTTTATAAACCTCTGGTTGAATGGTTGGATGTGTATGCCGGAAAGCCTCAACCAAAAACTTCGGTAAATATTCAACTGGAATATTTCAACACAAGCTCTTCAAAGTGTCTGCTTGATTTATTTAAAAAGCTGGAAGGCATGCATAAAAGCGGTAATGATATCATGATAAAATGGTATTATGAAGAAGATGATGAGGATATGCTGGAAGCCGGTGAGGATTACCAAAGCATTATCAACATTCCTTTTAAAATGATAGAGGTTGAGCAATAAATCTCATTTGAAATAAAGTTCAAAAAATCCCGTTTTAATAAGCAAGACGGGATTTTTTATTTACAAAAACCTAAATTACGTTTAAACTATTTTCCATGAACGAACTTCTAGAAGCACTCAAATACCTGCTCCCCTCTCTTGTAGTTTTTATAACAGCATATACACTTATCCGTCTTTTTTTGGATGATATAAAAAGTAAAATACAACCTGCTACAAAAGAAAGTGATGTGCAAGGATTACTAAAAGTTGAAAATCAGAAAATCATGCTTCCCTTGAAATTACAGGCTTATGAGCGTGTCATACTTTTTCTGGAGCGCATTAATCCTGAAAGCCTGATTATGAGAAATCATCGCAGCGGAATGACTGCACTTGATATTCAGCGTGAGTTACTGAAAAATATACGAGAAGAATTTGACCACAATCTTTCGCAGCAAATTTACCTCCATCCCTCCACATGGGATGCTGTTCGTAATGCAAAAGAAGAAATAACCAAATTGGTAAAATTTGCAGGGGCACAAGTGGAAATAAGCACATCAGCCCTTGCCTACAGCGAAACATTTTTAAAAATGGCAGGACAACTTTCTCAGCTGCCAACCACCTTCGCAATTGAGAAACTGAGAGCCGAGATGAAGCAGTTGTAAGTATGCACAAGTATGATATTACATTACTCACCGATTCGCGTTATGTAGCTCCCACTGAGTTTACCGATTACATAAAAAATGTATTACACGAAGATGTGCTGGTAAAACAAGCACTCGAAAACAAAGGCTTAGTTGTATCCCGCACCAACTGGGATAATCCTGACTTTGACTGGAGCGAAACACGCTACATCATCTTCCGCACAACATGGGATTACTTCAATCGTTTCGCAGAGTTTTCTGTTTGGCTGAAAAAAGTAAGCGCGCAAACAAAACTCATTAATCCTTTAGAAACTATTTACTGGAATTTAGATAAACATTACCTCCGCGATTTAGAAGTTAAAGGCATTCGCATTCCGCATACTGTATTTATTGAACCGGGTGAAAAGCGCAGCCTTGCTGAAATTGTAAAAACCACAGGCTGGAAAGAGTTGGTTATTAAACCTGCTATATCAGGTTCGGCAAGGCATACCTATCGCCTGAACGAAAACAATATTGCAGAGCACGAAGCTATTTTCAGAGAACTGATACAATCGGAGTCTATGTTGTTGCAGGAGTTTCAAAACAATATTCTAACCAAAGGCGAAGTTGCTTTTATGCTGTTTGGCGGCAGATACAGTCATGCTGTTTTGAAAAAAGCAAAGCAAGGTGATTACCGTGTGCAAGATGATTTTGGTGGTTCGGTGCATGACTACACTCCTACTTTAGAAGAAATAACATTTGCAGAAAAGACTGTTGCTGCCTGCTCACCCGTTCCGGTTTATGCGCGGGTTGATGTTATCTGGGATAATGATAATCATCTGTGTGTTTCGGAACTGGAGTTGATTGAGCCGGAGTTATGGTTTCGTACTTGTCCGGGTGCGGCTGAGTTGTTTGCAGAGGAAGTGGTTAAGTTTCTTAAAAAGGGCTGAAGCCCTAACTTTTTCATTTGATACATTAATCCCCGCGCTAAAGCGCGGGGCAACTTTTTAAAATACAAACAGCCGGTCTTTGCGAGAGACCGGCTGTTTTTGAACACCACCCAAACCAAATTATTTTTACGCTACCTGACGAGCCCAAAGCATCAGGCGGTTTTCGCCTACTTTAAAGACAGGGCTGCCTTCGGTAGTTAATTGTGCAATTGTTTCGCTCATCAGGTTGCGGCCTGTAGCTTTTTCAAATTCGCTGATCATTCTGCGGAAGTGATTGTAAACAAAAATCGAAGGAGCTTCGTTTGCTGCACCTGACATGCTTAACGCGTAACGGATTTTTATATCAAAACGGCTTTCGTTAAACAGTTGGGTATCTCCCCAGCCGAAACTTTCTTTCATGATCATCATGGCAACCAGGGTGCGAACCGATGTTGCAGGCACGCTCTGGAATTGCTCAAGCATTAGTTTGTAAGGATTTTCATCAATTGTTTCAGTGATGCTGGTGCGGAATAAGCTGTACCAGTCCATATCGTTATCAACAGCAGCAGCGTTGTTGCTGGCAAAGCCGATGTTGGTTGTTGTGTAGTTAGAAGTTGAAGCAAAAGAAGTGTTCATGTTTCTGTTGCTGTTATAGTTCATCACTTGTGATGCTGATTTTACTACTCTTAGGTTTGAAATTTGTGTGTTCATTTTGTTTAGGTTTTATTGGGTTTGGTTTAGTTCTTGGTTTCGTGTTCTTAGTTTTAAAAGTGTCGGGGTTTAAATCTTATGGGATTTAAATCCCGACACTTTTTGCTTAATTTGAAGCCTTACGGGGCTTCTTTGTTTTTCGGAGCGGGTTGGCTCCTCTTCTTGTTGTGAAGCCTTACGGGGTTTCTTTTTAGGTTTTGAAGCCTTACGGGGCTTCTTTTTGTTTGCGGGAACGGGTTGGCGCCCTTTTTTGTTTGAAGCCTTACGGGGCTTCAGCTTTCTTGAGTAAAGCGGGGTTGCGCTTCTCTTTCTTGTTGGTTACGCTGCTATTCTCAGTTTCTTTTCTGGAGCTGTGTTTTTAGCAGGGGCATAACACTCTTTTTCTGCAGGGAACTGTTCGGTGCGAACATCGCTTGCGAAGGCGTTTACTGCTTCTTTGATTAATTCTGCGCCATACATGTAGGTGCGCACAAATTTTGGTTTGAAGTCGGTGCAGAAGCCCAGCATATCATGCAGAACCAATGCTTGTCCGTCACATTC
>CANKAM010000079.1 GCA_947479755.1 Bacteroidota bacterium | reverse complement strand
ATTTCTGCACAGGCAGGTGTTGATTACACCAGTTCCATCAGCGAGCGGAAAGCGACAAATTTATCGCGGTATTTGTCCATCACTTCTTTTTGCAAAGCAGGAGCATGAAGGCTTTGATATTCTTCATAATCCGCCATGTTTTTCAAGGTGTATTGAATAGTATAGCTTGTTCCAGTCTCTTCTTCCACCATCAAACGACACATGCGGTTGTCCAGAAAATACCCGGTTGCCATCACTCTCGGAATATGTTCGTTTTTCATCCATTCCACCCACTCGAGGTGAACATCGTCTTCAATGTTTATGGTTACGTTGTAGATTATCATGTCAGTTTATTTTATCGCCACGTAATGCGCGGTAACGCACACGGGCATCAACAGTGTAAAGGCTTCCCGGAAATTTCAGCAATAAATCCTGATATAGTTCCATAGCCTTTTCCTTATTGTTTAATCGGTTTTCGTAAATGCCTGCAAGTATATACAACGCATCATCGGCAAGTATGTCGTAAAAGTAATCATCCACAATTTTATGAAGATTACTTACTGCTTCTTCAACACGTTGTTTTTTAAGAAACACTTGTGCCTTTTTATAGAGCACATCATCTGTTAATGAATGCCCTGCAAATTGTGTTTCAATAGAATCTAAAGTTGCCAACGCAATGGAATCTTTATTCTGGAAATACAGCAAATCAGCGCGTGCAAACATCTGCAAAGGAACAGTGTTTGTATCCATAATGGTATTGTCAGAAATCAACAAAGCCAGATACAGTGCATCATTGGCGATGAGTTGCGAAGTAGCAGATTTCAATACATCCAGTTGCGCCTGTGCCCAATCAAACTGTCCGATGTAAAACGAAAGTTTTGCATTTTTCAGTTTTGCTTCCTGTCCCAGTTCATCATTCTTGAACATCTTGTCTACTTGTGAATAGAGTAGAGTTGCTTCCCAAACTTCGTTGGTAAACAATAACACATCTCCCATTTCTAATTTGCAATATGCCAGTTCTTTTTGGCGTATGCCCGGAAGCTCCATGCAAGCTTGCAGAATCTTTATCGACTCTTCGCTTTTGTGCTGATAGAAAGTTAGATGGTGTGCCAGCCCGCGCATTAAACCTACTGTTTCTTCGTAGCTGCCAAGTTCATCCAATGTAGAACGGTAAAGCGCTTCCAGTTCATCTAGATCGGGTTGTGTGTAATCACCTTTCTCGGTAATTTTTTTGTTCATCACATTCACCAATTCCATTTTCGCAGTGGTATAGTAATAATTCTCAGACCCTTTTTTTATCACATATTGCAGGCACTTGATAGCCGTTTCATATTCTTTATTTGCATTACAGATATTGGAAAGTTCAATTAAACGTGAACCGTCTTCTTTTAGTTTTTTATCAAGCGCGCGCGCCTGAATAAATGCACCTTCAAAATTATTCTGCTGAATATAATGCCACACCAGAAGCTGTGCGAACATTTTGTTGTCAGGATTTTCCTGCACTTTTTGTATCAGTGCAGTTTCCAGATATTCTTTCTTTTTATTGTTTACATCATCTGTCAGCGCAGTCTGAATAGCATTCTCCACTTTTTCCTGATAAGCTTCATTGAATAACAATGCATCCATGTATTCATTGAACATAGCCGGAATATCTTTTTTGTAAGAATAAACTTCTGCCAGTTCAAAGTTGAACGGATAAATTCCCGCGAATAATTTTCGTCCTTTCAGATATACTTTAACCGCAAAATCATATTCCTGTTTGGCAATAAACATATTGGCTAAATCAGTAACCAATTGCTGGTCGGGTTGCAAATATTTTATAGCGTTGTTGTATTGTTTTTCGGCTTCATCACGTTTGCCCGCAATGTTATAAATGTTTCCGAGGTCAACTAAATACCGAAAGTTATCAGGCTCTTTCTTCAGCAGTTTTTTAACGGTTTCTTCTGCCTGCGGATAATCTTCCAACGCAATTAAACAGTTAAGATAATAGGTATAATGCGTTTCGCTTTTGCTTTTCTTAAAAAGCTTTTCATACAGTTCAGCAGCTTTGGCATATTCGCGATCTTCAAAATATTGTGCTGCCAGTTGTTCGTCCTGAGTTTGAGCAAAAGAAGAAAAAGAAAGCATTACACAGAGAACCAAAGAGAAGACACAGAGGTTCACAGAGAAAATATTCATGGTTTTATTCTTCATTGCTTTTCAGTTTCACTATCACCGAATCAACTTCAGGGGCATAGTGTTGAACAAGCTCTGCCTGTTGCCGTGCATACCCTGTTTTAGCTGCTAAAGATTGATTTAAAATTTCCAAATTCTTAGTCTCACGTTTGATGTAGGCATTTATACTGTCCAAAGGTTGTGACTGCTTTGTGAAATCTTCTTTCAGTTTAGTTACTTGTTCTGTCGCAAAACCAACCTGTTCTTTTATGGTCGAAAAATCATTTACAAAACCGTCAAGCACTTTTGCTGCACGTGCATAATTATCAATAGCTAGAGCAGTTTCGCGGCTCATCGTGTCTTTAAAATTGAAGTTGATGAATTCCACATTTTTCTTTGCTTCAGCGCATAAACTTTTCCACGCTTCGGTTTCAATTCCTGTAATTTCCGCCTCTGCTTCCCAAGCATTCAGTGCTAATGAATCCAACGCCTGTTCGGTAGGTTTAGTATCCGGCTTGCACGAATCCATAAACAGAATTCCGGTGAACAAAAACAATATCGCAGCACTAAATCTCATCAATCAATTCTCTCAAATCCGGTGTAAGGCTGCAAAACAGCAGGGATTTTTATTCCATTTTCGTCCTGATTATTTTCAAGCAAGGATGCCACAATTCTCGGCAACGCCAATGCACTTCCGTTCAGCGTGTGACAAAGTTGTATTTTTCCGTTGCTGTCTTTGTAACGCAGTTTCAAACGATTTGCCTGAAACGTTTCAAAGTTCGAAACCGAACTTACTTCCAGCCACATTTTTTGTGCGGCAGAAAAAACTTCAAAGTCATAAGTCATCGCAGATGCAAACCCCATATCACCTCCGCAGAGTTTCAATACGCGGAAAGGCAAATCCAATTTCTTCAAAATTCCTGCAACATAGTCACGCATTTGTTCCAACGTTTCATAAGATTTTTCGGGCAACTGTATCTGAACAATCTCCACTTTATCAAACTGGTGCAGGCGGTTCAAACCCTTCACATCTTTTCCGTACGAACCTGCTTCTCTGCGGAAACAAGGAGTATACCCCGTTTGCTTAATCGGCAAATCATCCGCCTTATAAATCAAATCACGGTGCAGATTAGTAATAGGAACTTCAGCCGTTGGTATCAGATATAAATTGTCAACTCCAACGTGATACATCTGTCCTTCTTTATCAGGTAGCTGTCCTGTTCCGTAACCGGAATCTTCATTTACTAAAAGGGGTGGTTGCACTTCGGCATAACCAGCTTTGGTAGCTTCATCCAGGAAAAAATTAATCAGCGCACGTTGCAGTTTTGCGCCTTTCCCTTTGTAAACAGGAAACCCCGCACCCGTAATTTTCACGCCTAATTTAAAATCAATCAGATCATATTTATCAGCCAGTTCCCAGTGAGGAATGGCTTTTGCATGTAGTGTAGGAATTTCGCCAACCGTTTCCACCGTTTCATTGTCTTGTGCGCTTTTTCCCTTTGGCACACTTTGGTGCGGTGCATTCGGGATCTGCAAAAGCAATTTGCGCAATTCCTCTTCCGTTTCCGCAAGTTGTGCTGTCAATTGACCCGATTGTTCTTTCAGAGCAGCAGTTTTTTCTTTCAGAGCATTTGCTTCTGCCGCTTTGCCGCTTTTAAATAAATCACCTATTTGTTTGGCAATAGTATTTTGCTGTGAAAGTAAATCATCATTCTGTGTTTGAATTTCCCTTCTTTTAGTATCGGTTTGCAGAATAGTTTCCAATTGCTGCGTTGCATCAAAATTGCGTTTTCCAAGTCGCGCGATTACTTCTTCTTTATTATCCCGGATGTAGGCTGTCTGTAACATTTCTCGTTTAAAATTAGGATTGCAAAGATAGTATTAAACGTATTTGGCTTGTGATTTGCTAATTTAGTGGCGCATGAAACGATTTTTAGTTTTAATCCTTGTCTTTAGTTTCCTTGTTTTCAACAGCAACGCCCAGCCTTTTCGCGTGGTTGAAAATAGCTCATTCCAGAAAGGCGAAAAACTCACATTCCGCATCCACTACGGTTGGATTGATGCTGGTGAAGCTACCATGGAAGTAGTGAACAAAGAATTGTATCACAATGGCAGAAAAGTGCATCATATTATCGGTAAGGGATATACCACAAGCTCATTTGATTACATTTTTAAAATTCGAGATACCTACGAAACTTATTTGGATGAGCAATCGCTTATCCCCTGGGTTTTTGACCGTAATGTGGATGAAGGCGGCTACCTGATAAAACACAAACAAACATTTAATCATCGCGCTAAGAAAGTCATTGTTACAGACTACGTGAATTGCACCGTTAAGACCTATGATGTTCCGCTGAATATTCAGGACTTGGTTTCGGCTTATTACTACGCCCGCTGCCTTAATTACGATACCATAAAAGTAGGCGACACAATTGCCGTAACCACTTTTTTCGACAGCGAAATCTTCCCGCTGAAAGTAAAATTTGCCGGACGCGAAACCATTAGCACCGCCTTCGGAAAAATTCTCTGCCTAAAATTTCATCCCATGTTGCAGACCGGCAGAATTTTCACCGAGCAGGAAGATATGTCTGTTTGGTTCAGTGATGACGGCAACCATATTCCCGTTCGTGTAGAAGCTAAAATAGTAGTAGGCTCTGTTAAGGCCGATTTAAAACAATATGCAGGGTTGAGGTATCCGCTGGGGAAGGAGAATTAAAATTAGACTTGTATAATATTGCAAATCTTTTGTTTTTGATGTAATGTTATTGATGTTACTTTTGAAAAAAACAAGCGATGAAAAACTTATTATTGGTTATTACTTCTGTTATAATATTTTCTTCTTGTAATAAATCAGAACAAGAGAAATCCTGGGAGTTATTTATTAATAACCATAAAGAAAATTCAGAGAGCTTTTTCGTTACAGCAGCAACGATTGACACAATCGAAGGAAATGATAAACTTAACTTGATAATAAATGCTACTAATTTTCACTTTTCAAATGGTAATCAGGTGACTACTGATATTGAAGTAAAAATGAAAGACGTATTAAAGAGAAAAGATATCATCTACGAAGGCCTCTTTACTTCATTTGTAAACTTCTCAGAAGAATGGTTATTAAAATCAAAGGGAATGTTCAAAGTAGATTTTTTTTCTGAAGGACAAAGAGTTTATCCTGATACAAATATTACATTTTTTTGGAGAGATGAATTAATGAACTCAGGTTATTTCTTTTATAGATTTATTCCTGGAGTTGATAGTGTTTGGAGAAGCGATTCGTCATCATCATTTTTCTATGAAGATCCATTAGAAGATTATTTAGTAGTAGGACAAATAAGTTCAGATGTTTTTAACGATACACTAAGTTGGATAAATTTAGATGCTCCAGTTTATGGTCCAGCCCCTAGAAGACAAATAATTGTTCAAACATATCTTGCCAACTTCCCTATTTCGGGTTATTTGATTCTTAACAATTATTTGTCAGTTGTAAGATTAAAACCTCATGGCTGTAGTAATTGCTTTATTGTAGATAATATTCCTAATAATGCCAATGCTACAATCCTAGTTGTTGGATTTGATGCTGCAGCAGAGCAATATTATCTTTCACGAAACGATACTATAGTGGGAGATGATATCGTTATTACAGCCGATTTTCAACAGATTTCTGAGCAAGATTTAGAGATTGAGATTGAAAATCTAAACTAAAAAGTACCTCCTAATCATTTCTTAAGACCTTCAGGTCCTTTTTCTCCATCCACCCACCACTTTCCATCCGTACCCCTAAAAAACCCGTCCAAATCCCCATTTTCCGTGTCATCCGTGTCCCATTCCCCCTCTCCACAGATAAAATACCTAATTTAATCCTCCAGAATTAACACTTACTTCTAACCAATTAATACTTATTTCTAATCAATTAACAGTATATTCTTATCAAATAATATTTTATTCTAATCTATTAATCATAAATGCGTAGCAATTAATACTTATTATTTAGTAATTACCAAGTAATTTGTACCAATTACCACTATATTCTAATTTATTACAACTTAATTCGTATCAATCAACACTTAATCACAATCAATTAATCATTATTATTTCACAATCAACTCTCTCAGCCCGCCTTTTTTATTACCCGTTTCAATATTTATTTTCAGTGAAGCTTCATAATTTTTCAATGCTTCAGCATAGTTTCCAAACTCTTCAAGGGCCCCGGCTTTTCTGTTATATGCTGTTGCAATTCCCGAACGGTAATTTAATTTTTTTGAAAGCGAAAGTGCACTGTCAGCGTTTTGAAGTGCGCTTCTGAAATCACCGGTTACAAGTTGTTCCCATCTTAATTCAGTTAATAAAAATGCCTTTACGGTATCTTCTTTTACTTCTTTCAGCACCGATTGAAGCGAATCAATAACTGTGTTGCCCGCAAATGAATGGTGTAATGAAAAAAAAAGTAACCAGATGCAGAAGAGAAGATGTTTTTTCATTTCACCCCAATTTCTGAATGTTAACCCTTACAATTACAGCACATCAGAAAATCAAAATAGCCTTTGCAGCCAATTCCTTTTGAGTATAACGTAAGATAAAACACTATAAGCACACCAAGCATTCCTATTCCAATGTACGACAACTTCTGAGGCTCATCCTTATGCAATAAAACCTTAATAGTACGGATTGAAAATATAAGCGATGAGATAATAATAAGTAGCCCGACAAAGAAATAAATTATCAATGTTTTAATATTATTTGGAAAATTAGTAGCTGCAACAGCAACCATTCCTAACAAGTATGGAATGAGTACAGCTTTTAAAATAAAATTTCTTCGGAACTCACCTTTCTTCAGTTGATCTTTTGATTCTGCATTCCGCAAAAACTGATAGGTAAAAAACAAGCCACCGGCTATCATCAGTAGTATTGAAAATCCGGCTATCATCCATTTTACGGAAAGCCCCAGATATTTGTAAGCTGCTACAACACCAAAAGCAATATGCCCCGGAGGATCAGGCTTAAATTCATAAAAAGGTACTGCAAGCAACTTGCCCAAAAACATAATTAAACCCACAACACTGCACCACAAAAAGAAAACGCGGTACCATTTATTCTTTTCTTTTACACTTAAAAACAATCTGAAAAAAATAATGCCCAGCACTAAATTCATAATGCCGCTTATCAGAAATACGCGCTTTACGTTGTAAGGAGTCCACATATCATAAGCGCTGTATTTTATGGAGTGGACATACATTATCGGTTTCAATCCAAAATAACTTGCAGCAAAGGCAGTGCTGTATTCATTAATAAAATGCAGCAGCAAAAATGCAACTGCAAATGACACAATTGAGTTTATGGTAAGCGATGAGTTCATAAACTCAGTTTTTCTTTAGTATTAATGTATCAGGCATCAAGAATAGTTGAGGAAAGTTCGCTGTCAATAGCGCTTACAGAGGTTCCTGCTATATCTTCATACGCGGCATAAATGGCACAGATAGTTGCAGGCACTGTAACCAGTAATCCGAAGAAAAGACAAAGCATTCCAAGAATGTTTATTAATCCAATCACTATCAGAAAGCCGAAAAATGAAAACCATTTTTTGCTTACCAGTTTCATACTTGTTTTAATGGAGCTCCAGAAATCAAGTCCGTTAAAAACGATCAGTTGCTGCGAAAGTATAAATGAAACTCCAAAATAAAGCCATACCAGCAGCGAAACAAAAAATAATATAATAACAACAGGTAAGGTAATAAGCAGGCCCATTAGTTTAGTCATTATTTCAATTTGATTAGCCCAGCTTGTTATTTCAGAAAAGAAATCGACACTGATAAAGAAGTAAATAATGCCCGGAGAAAAAACGAGCAAAGCCAATAATACGATAACCAAATAGTTTAGCATTAGCGGAATAAATGATTTAAAACCGCCAAAAAAGTCGGCAAATTGCGCGTTTCTGCCCGTACTGACTTTATTTGCGAAAATAAAAAATCCAACGCTTAGCGGAACAGATACAACAGCTGAAAGCACGCTTGTAATGCTGGAGGCAACCATTGAAATAACAATATTAACAACTAAAAACCCCATCAGCAGCCAGGGTTCTTTTTTGAAAATATCAAAGCCTGCGCTAATGTATTTGCCCATTTTAAATTCATAGCCTTCGCTTAAAGATTTCTCAAGTCGCGACTCGTTGTTTGCTGTTGTTTCCATAAATAATGTGGTTTTGGTTAATAATTATTGTTTGCGGGGTAAATATAATATAGTTTCTTTTTATGAAATATTTTTGCGCAAAACGTGTGGATTTCTAAATTTGTTTATTATTGCATTCAACAAACAACATAATTAACGCATAACGTTTAACGAAAAACACAAAGAAATCATGGCAAAACCAAAACTAAGCTTTTACGATGTTAAAAGCAAAAGCAAATTTGAAACAGAGAACTACGAAGTACGCGAGAAAAGCGGAAAATCATTTGCAGTTTGCAAATCACCTTCAGGAACTTATGAGTGCTGGCGCGTGCTTTCAAAAGATCAGGCTGCAAAACTGAAATAATTTTGCACAACAAGCGTTCCGCAATTCTGCGGGACGCTTGTTGTTTTATGGCTTTGCTAAATTGCTATTTTCGCGCCTTGGTATCAATGGCGCAGTTTAATTTATTAGTTCCTTTTTCTTTCTCCACTTCCGGTAATATAAAAAAGCGCTTCCTGTTTTTTTTACCGGTAATCAGCATCCTGTTTCTTTATTCGTGCAAAACAGTTCAGCCTGTTGTTCAACACAAAGCACTTGAAGAAAGAACCAAAGACGAGCTTTTCGGACAATTAGAAAAAAATCAGTTTCAATATAAATGGTTTGCTGCAAAAATCAGCACCACCATTAAAACACCAAAAGGTTCCAACACCGTTGCTATCCGCATTCGTATGCAGAAAGACAGTGTTATCTGGATTTCACTTTCGCCTGCTCTGGGCATTGAAGTAGTAAGGGCTTACATCACCCGCGACTCACTTATTTTCCTTGACCGCATTAATGAAAAATATTTCAAAGGCGATTTCAACTATGTAAACCAACTGATTAATTCTAATCTGGACTTTGAAATGTTGCAAGCCATGCTTACCGGCAATAATTTTACATTTTACGAGATTGATAAATTTGAAACAGCAAATGACAGAGACCGCTATGTATTAAGCACCATCGGCAGACGTAAATTGAAAAAAGAGTTAAAGGGGCAGGACAGCCTGAACATTATTCTTCAGGATATTTTTCTGAGTAGTCAAAACTGGAAAATAGAAGAAATGAAACTGAAAGACCTTAACTCAAACCGTAAACTGGATGCTGTTTACAGCAACTTTATTTCTGTTGGCGAGCAGTCTTTTCCTTCCGATGTTCTATTCAATTTCCGTGCAAAAGACAATATTGAAGCAAAACTCACGTATTCTAAAATAGAGATAGGACAGCAGCAGACTTTTCCTGCTAATATCCCGTCAAAGTATACCGAAATGAAATTGAGCGATTACAACCTGAAAACGGATGAGAAAAAGGAGTAAATACATTTTTTCTATGCTTTTATTTCTTGTTGCACTTGCTTCATTCGGGCAAACAGCAAAAGAACTGGAGGAAAAGAAAAAGCGTTTGCAGGATGATATTAAATACACTAATAAACTGATTAGTGAAACGGAAAACAGCAAAAAGAAATCGTTAAATCAATTGCGCCTGCTCAACACCAAAATTGAGATGCGCCAGGAGTTAATATCAACAATTGTTAAAGAGGTAAAACTGCTTGATAAGCAAATTAACCAAACCAATTCGGTAGTAGGTTCGCTTGAAAAGGATTTGAAAAAGCTGAAAGCAGAATATGCTCAGATGGTATATTTCGCCTGGAAAAATCAGAACTCATACAATAAGCTGATGTTTATTTTTTCATCAAAAGATTTTAATCAGGCTTACCTGAGGTTGAAATATATTCAACAATATGCCGACTATAGGAAAAAACAAGCAAAAATTATTAAAGACACACAACTTGCTTTAGGTGAAAAAATTGATGTGCTTAAAAAATCAAGAAGCGCAAAAGCGGCTTTACTTACAAATGAAGAACAGGAAAAACTCAAACTCACTACCGAGAAAAAAGAAAAAGATGAATTGCTTGATGATCTTCAGGACAGAGAGGCACAATTGAAAAAGGAACTTAAGCAAAAACAAGCCGAAGCCCAAAAATTGCAAAAAGAAATTGAGCGCATTATTGCAGAAGAAATAAGGAAGCGCGAAGAAGAAGCACGTAAAAAAGCAGCAACAGATAAACTGGCAGGCAAAGAAGTCAAAGAAACACCCAAAGGCTTTTCAATGACGCCAGAAGAGGTTCTCATTTCAGACAATTTTGAACTGAACAGAGGGAAATTACCTTGGCCAAGCGAAAAAGGAATTATTACAGGGCATTTTGGCGAAAGCACACACCCCGATTTGCCAAACGTCAAAATCAACAACAATGGAGTTGACATAGGAACCGACCGAGGCGCAAAAGCACGTGCAGTTTTTGACGGAACAGTTTCGGCAATAATATCTATACCGGGAGCTTATAAGGCCGTGATGGTAAGGCATGGCGAGTTCATAAGCGTTTATGCTAATTTAGAAGAAGTGTATGTAAAAAAGGATGATAAGATAAAAGTAAAACAGGAGATAGGACAAGTACACACCGATGATTCTGAAGGCAAAACAGAACTGCACTTTGAGCTTTGGAAAGGAAATGCAAAGACAAATCCCGAAGAATGGATATTGCTTCATTAGCGTTTTGATGTTACAAATATAAGTTCTTTGAAAGTATTGTTATTATTGAGTTTCAGCGATTTTATTGCCTGCAACGATTTGAATTTATGAGTTGAAAATATTTTTTATTTTCTTGATAAATAAGTAATTATGAATCAAGGT
>CANKAM010000078.1 GCA_947479755.1 Bacteroidota bacterium | reverse complement strand
ACCTTGATTCATAATTACTTATTTATCAAGAAAATAAAAAATATTTTCAACTCATAAATTCAAATCGTTGCAGGCAATAAAATCGCTGAAACTCAATAATAACAATACTTTCAAAGAACTTATATTTGTAACATCAAAACGCTAATGTTGTAAAATATTAGTTTAAAGAAAGCTCCATTATTAATGGAGCTTTCTTTTTTCCCACTGGCATGCATGTGCGTTAGCCGCTGGTCAGGATTTGCAATCCTGACCTAAGAGCATGGGATTTATAACCCTTTTATGGAATCTCTCCCCTTTATTCATCAGAGGTACACCAACACCTATTATTTCCATTGATGAAAACAACTTTACTTCTTCCCGCTTTCTTTTTGCTCTTAAGCAACAGCAGTGCACAAACCTTTACGGATGTAAAGTGCGCCACCTATATTGATTATGAGCATGGCTTGTCTGCCGTCTATTCTAAGTACGCAAGCTATACCATCAGCAAGGACCGTAAAGAATTTGATATAAAAGGGAAGAGCGCAATAGGCTGGGATTTAAATGCCCGTGTGCCCTTTGCTAAAGAAGAACATGCCAAAGAAAAACAGGATAGCATCCTGTTGTTTTTTGACCAGTTTGATCCTGACCATTATGTATCGGTAAAAGAGGTTTATACCATTAATGGTAAAGATTATACCATTTACAAGCACCTTGATTATAACTGCTATGATATGTTTTGCGCTTCAATGCACGGTCACATGCCTGTTAATACCGGCACTACCTGGTTCAGTTCCGATTATGGAATGCTTATCCGTGAAATACATGATAGGGAATACGATGTTATGATAAGCATGAAAGAAAAAGAAATACCCCGTGATTTGGTGTTGGCTATAATGAAAAAGGCAGAGGCTCCGGCTACTGTTGTTGAGCGTTATAAAAGCGATACGGTGAAATAAATTTAAAACCTCACCCCAACCCCAACATTGCCCAGCATGGCAAAATGCCAGGTCTCCACATCGGGAGTTTTTACTCCTGTATGAACAATAAAGGAAAGCGTGAAACGGTTCCAGTAGGTACACTGCACCCCGGTTTTGCCCATGAAATAAAAATACAGTCCCTGATAAACACCTTTGTTTTCATCTACCTGCACATCCACATCCCTTTTCAGGTAAGCTCCCTGCATGGAGACTCCTGTTATCCAGGTATATTTCCTCTGTCCTAAAGGATAGTAATTGAGATCAAAACCCGCCCTGATGTAAGTGGCTAATTCTTTATGGTACTTGCCCATATCACTGCTGTTGGCATTTTGTATAGCCTTGCCCAGCGGACTGTAAAAACTAAGCGGCATGGTAATACCTACCTTTCCCCCTCCGGGAACAAAGTCAACGCTGAACGAAATATTCTTCAGCATCAAATCAAGCATGTTAATGGAGATGAGGTTTCGTTTCAGTTCAATCGGCACAGGGCGAACCTTCTTTTGAAGAGGTTTAGGTTCCTTTACCTCTTTGGCGGTTTTATAATGAAGGGTATCGGCATGTTCTTTCAGCCACAGGGTGTCTTGCTGCTGGGCAGTGGCAGCAGTGATGAAAAAAAGAAAGCTGATAAATAAAAGTATCTTTTTCATGAGAAATTGCTGTCACACCGAGCGTAGTCGAGGTGCTATCATAATTATAATACCCTTCGACTACGCTCAGGGTGACAGACGCGAGATAAATTTATGGAATTATTCACTTCCCTGCATCTACCTATTGCTTTTAACATTTTTTAACACCCGATTTGGTATCTCCGATTTATTTTGCTTAATTTTATTCACGTTTTTAAAATCCAATAACTATGAAACAAACACTATTCAAATCCTTTGCTTCAGTTGTTTTGCTGGCAGGATTTAATGCAGGTGCAATTGCGCAAAGCACCGTAAACTCTGATGTTCTTGACATCAACAACATCCGCGCAACTATTAACGCCAACGGCCGCCTCTTCGGTAATATGATCGATGCGCCCGACATGGAAAAGAAAGGTTTTGAAATAAAGAATACGGATGGAAAGCATGCCGTTCACATTGCCGGCATTTGGATGGGCGGCAAAGCAGCAGACAAGTATCACATTTATGCACCCACCTTCGGGCAATGGGGAACCGACATTTTTCCGGGACCTGTAATGAAAGAAGAATTTTATTCCGCTGCCGAAGATGAAAAGTGGAATCGCGTTTGGAAAATCACAAAAGAAGAAGTGAAAGCACATATTGCCAACTTCTCAAGCCCTGAATATTTAATGCCAGAAGTTATTGCCAACTGGCCTGCATCGGGTGATATTGAAAAAGGACAATCACCTAACCTTGCTCCTTTTGCAGATGCAAACGGCAACGGAATTTACGACCCGCAAAACGGAGATTATCCTTCTATAAAAGGTGATGAAGCGGTGCTGTTTATCTTCAACGACCACCGTGGTGAGCACACCGAATCCAACACCTACAAAATGGGAATGGAAGTAATCGGTCTGGCTTATGCTTTTGATGAAAGAGTAAAAGCGTATAACAACACCGTGTTTGTAGATTTCACCATCATCAACCGTTCAGGCTTTGATTATACTGACACTAAATTAGGGGTGTTTACCGACATTGACTTAGGCGCAAACGTATATGACGAGTATGCCGGAATTGATGTAAAACGTAATACCTATTATGGTTATAATGCTGATGAAAGCAAGGATGCAGAGGTGTTTGGTAAAACACAAACACCTTATATGTCGGTTACTTTATTGACGGAGAAATTTGATAATTACATGACTTATAACAATGATTGGTCGCTAAGCGGAAACCCGTATTTCCCTGAAGATTATTATCACTACCTGAACGGCTACTGGCGCGATGGAATGATGATTACAGAAGGCGGAGTTGCAAAAGGCGGTACAGAGCGTTGCACGTTTATGTACGATGGAAATCCGACAACCAAAACAGGCTGGAATGAGAAATCATTAGAGAATATTGCAGGCGACAGAAGAGGTTTAGGTTTGGTTGGTCCGTTTGAATTTAAAGCCGGAGCAATCAAAAAGATCTCTGTTGCTTATCACCTTGCAGGAGGCCTTGATGAGATGCAGAAAAATGTTGACCGTTACTCAAAAGACTTTACGGAGAACACAGGACCGTTCGCGCCTGAAGCACCTGCGTTTGCAAACAACACGGAGCTGAACACATCTGCAACAATGGATATTATTCTGTATCCAAACCCTGCAAAAGATGATGCAACGTTGTTGTTCACCAATCCTGATAACGAATTATTCAACGTTACGGTTTATGACATTACAGGTCGCAATGTTTTCTCTGCAGCTAATGTAACAGGAACACGTTTTGAAATTCCCGCAACTAAATTTGAGCGTGGAGTTTATGTTGTTGAACTGGCGTTTAAAGACAGAAGAAACAGTATGAGGTTGGTGGTGCAGTAACACTAATCAAAGTTCTAAAAAAGCCCCGCAGAATTGCAGGGCTTTTTTATTTTACTTTTGTCCGACTTTATTAAATGTATATATGAAATTCGCAACCAAAGCAATACACGCAGGAATAGAACCCGACCCAACTACAGGAGCCATTATGACTCCTATTTATCAAACATCAACCTATGTGCAGGCAGCTCCGGGCGACCACAAAGGGTATGAATACTCACGCACTCAAAATCCTACGCGCACTGCATTGCAAAATAATCTGGCAGCATTGGAAAATGCTAAACATGCTTTGTGTTTCAGCAGCGGCATGGGTGCGATTGATTGTGTTGTAAAATTACTGAAGCCCGGTGATGAGGTTATCTCCTGCAACGATTTGTATGGTGGCAGCTATCGCATCTTTACAAAAATATTTGCGCAGTATGGAATCAAATTTCATTTTGTTCCCATGCAGGATATTTCAACGGCAGAAAAATTAATTACTAAAAACACTAAGCTTTTCTGGGTGGAGACTCCAACCAATCCTATGCTGAATGTGGTTGATATTGCTGCGTATTCTGCTTTAGCAAAAAAACATAACATTCTGTTGGCGGTTGACAATACGTTTGCAACTCCGTATCTTCAAACTCCACTTGATTTAGGTGCCGACATTGTAATGCACAGTGTTACAAAATACCTTGGCGGACACTCAGATGTAGTGATGGGAGCGCTTTGTGTAAACGATGATGATCTGGCGCAACGCTTAGCTTTTATTCAGAATTCTTGCGGGGCGGTTCCGGGTCCACAGGATTGTTTTCTGGTTTTGCGCGGAATAAAAACATTGCACCTGCGCATGCAACGTCATTGCGAGAACGGAGAAATAATTGCCAATTGGTTAGTAAAACAACCGAAAGTTGACAAAGTATATTGGCCCGGTTTTCCAACTCATCCCGGACATGCCGTTGCGAAAAAACAAATGTGTGGTTTCGGAGGAATGGTTTCGTTCACACTAAAGGACAACAGCATTGAAGCAGCAACTAAAGTTTTGTCAGGAACAAAACTTTTCTCACTGGCCGAATCATTAGGTGGCGTTGAATCGTTAATCGGGCATCCTGCAACTATGACACATGCTTCTATACCAAAAGCGGAACGCGAAAAAACGGGAGTAGTGGATTCGTTGATACGTTTGAGTATTGGAATTGAAGATGCAGAAGATTTAATTGAGGACTTAAAAAACAGTCTTTCGTAATTTTTTTTACATTTGAACAAACAAACCAAAAAATAAAACCATGGGACTTCTAATTATTGCCGCACTTATTTTAGTGCCAATCCTTATTTTCATTGTCATTTACAATGGATTAATTTCTAAGAAAAACAATGTTGAATATGCGTTCAGCAGCATTGATGTGATGCTGAAAAAACGCAGAGATTTAATTCCGAATCTGATTGAATCGGTGAAGCAATACATGCAACACGAAAGTGGGTTGCTTACCAAAATAACAGAACTGCGCAACTCCGTAATGAAGGCTCCGGAAAACAGCACTGAGCGTTTTGACCTGGAAAATAAATTAGGTTCTGCATTAGGACAAATAAAAGTTGCCGTTGAAAATTATCCCGACCTGAAAGCGAACACCAATTTTCTTCAATTGCAAGCTGCATTGAATGAAGTGGAAGAGCAGATTTCTGCTTCACGCAGAGCATTCAATGCTTCGGTGTTTGAGTACAACAATGGAGTGGAAATGTTTCCTTCAAATCTTGTTGCAGGAATGCTTGGTTATAAACGTAAGGCATCGTTTGAAATTCCTGAAGGCGAGCGTGAGAATGTGAATGTAGGGGAGATGTTTAAGAAGTAATTTGTCACCCTGAGCGTAGTCGAAGGGCTAAATAATTAATGCTTCGACTACGCTCAGCATGACAACCATGTCTTCGCGTGAAACCCTTCGAACAAATCTTTTCTGAACTTCTTCCCCAGCTGGAAGAACTGGATCTTTCGCGTCAACAGCAATACAAGGGTGCAAAAAAGTGGCTGAACATTGCTATTGGAATTGGTATTACAAGTCTTGTTCTTTTAATTGTAATAAAACATCCGGCAGTAATTATTGTGGGAGGAATTATTGCTGCAGCATGCTATTTTGGAGGTTATTATATGGCGGCCAAAAAGTATAAAAATGAATTTAAAGACACCGTTTTTACAAAAATACTTCATGCTGTTAATCCCGGTTTAGGTTACAACAAATCAGGATTTATTTCAAAAGACAAATTTTTTGAAAGCAGGATTTTTACCGAGCGTGCCGACCGGTATTCAGGTGAAGATTACATCAGCGGAATGGTGGATAAGACACAAATAGAATTTTCGGAACTTCACACACAGGAAAGGCGTGTAACCAGTAATGGAAAAACTACAACGGTGCATTACGTTACCATTTTCAAAGGGCTTTTTATGATTGCCGATTTCCATAAAAATTTCAATGGACATACCATTGTTTTACCTGATACAGCTGAAAAGCTATTCGGTTTCCTTGGTAAAAAATTACAGAACTGGAATTTTACCCGTGATGAGGTGGTGCACATGGAAAATGCTGAATTTGAAAAAGAGTTTGTGGTGTACAGCAACGACCAGGTAGAGGCACGTTATATACTCAGTACTTCGATGATACAGCGTATTCTTGACCTGAAAAAGAAGTACAACACCAATGTTTATTTGTCGTTTATCAATTCAAAAGTGTTTGTTGCCATGCAGTACAACAAACAGCTTTTTGAACCTGCTTTTAAAGAAAGTATCACCAACTCGGATTACATCCGCACCTTTTACAATGAACTGGGCGCATGCCTGAGTATTGTGGACGATTTGAACCTGAATACCCGTATCTGGTCAAAATAAGGCAGAATTGTGCCTTTGTGCTTGCGCCATTACAGTTTTTCTCTATCTTCGCGTCCCTTTTCAAAGAAATATGCCGTTTGAAGTAAAAATATTTTCGTGCGAGTCCTCGCTTTACTTAGGTAAGCAAATAGTTGAATCCTATGGTATTCCATTGGGCAAATCATCTGTTGCCCGTTTTAAAGACGGTGAGTTTGAGCCGGCTTTTGGCGAGAGTATCCGTGGCGAAGATGTTTTTATTGTTCAAAGCACCTTTCCGCCTGCCGATAACCTGTTTGAATTGCTGTTGATGGTAGATGCCGCTAAACGCGCTTCGGCCAAACAGATTGTAGCGGTTATTCCGTATTTCGGGTTTGCCCGTCAGGACAGAAAAGATAAACCACGTGTTTCAATTGGCGCAAAACTTGTTGCCGATTTATTAGGCACAGCAGGTGTTACCCGCATTATTACCATGGATTTGCATGCCGATCAGATACAAGGATTTTTCAATGTTCCGGTTGACCATTTATACTCTTCTTACCTTTTCCTGGATTACCTGAGAAACCTTAATCTGCCTAACCTGATCATGGCTACTCCTGATGTAGGAGGAACCCGCAGGGCCAACGCTTACGCCAAAAATCTGAATGTTGATTTAGCAATTTGCTACAAGCAACGCAAGGTGGCTAATGAGGTGCACAGCATGACGGTTATCGGTGATATTGTTGGCAAAGATGTGGTGCTGGTTGATGATATTATTGACACCGGAGGAACGCTTGTAAAAGCTGCCGATATGATGATGGAAAAAGGGGCTGCCAGCGTTCGTGCTTGTATCACTCACCCATTGCTTTCGGGTGATGCGTATGAGAAATTAGAGAATTCAAAAATTACGGAACTAATTGTTACCAATACCATTCCACTGAAAAAACAAAGTGCTAAAATCAAGGCTTTATCAGTAGCTCCGCTCTTTGCAGATGTTATCCGCAAAGTGCATAACTACGAATCGATAAGCACGAACTTTATATTTTAATGCTTCGACAAGCTCAGCATGACAAAAGAAAATCAATTCAAATCAATCAATAACTAAACAAAAACAAAAACAATGAAATCAGTATCTATTAGCGGTTCACCAAGAGTGAACGTAGGGAAGAAAGATGCAAAGGCTTCACGCAGAAACGGACTTATTCCGTGCGTGATCTATGGCGGAAAAGAACAAATCCATTTTGTGGTAGATGAAAAAGAGCTTAAAAAACTCGTTTACACTCCCGAAGTTTTCAAATCAGACATTAAAGTAGGAGACAATCAGTATTCTGCAATCATGCAGGAAATACAGATGCACCCTATTAAAGACAAAATCGTGCATATCGATTTCCGTGAATTGATTCCCGGGAAATTTATAACCATTGAACTTCCTGTGAAAATTACAGGAACATCACCGGGTGTGCGTGACGGAGGTTTGTTGAAACAAAACTTTCGCAAACTGAAAGTGAGTGCACAACCTGAAAATTTTCTTGAAAACATCACGGTTGATATTTCAGGATTAAAAGTTGGAGACGGAATAAAAATCGCTGATTTAAATTATCCCGGAGTTAAATTTCTTGATAAAGTTTCAAGCGAAGTGGTTGCTGTTAAACACAAACGCGGAGTTGTAGAAGAAGATAAAGCAGCAGCACCTGCAGCAGCAGCTCCAGCTAAAGCAGCAGCGGTACCAGCCAAAGCGGCAGCACCTGCAGCAGCAGCTAAAGCACCGGCTAAAAAGTAAATCTTTAGGTTTTGAAATACCTGATAGCCGGTCTTGGTAATATCGGAAGCGAGTATGCCGAGACCCGCCATAATATAGGTTTTAAAGTAGTGGATGCCCTTGCAAAGGCGTCCACTACTGTTTTTAGGCCCGATCGTTTGGCCGATGTTTGTGAAGTAAAACACAAAGGCCGCACGTTTATTCTTATTAAACCTACCACTTATATGAACCTGAGTGGTAAAGCCATTAAATACTGGCTTACTGCAGAAAAGATTTCCATCAGAAATCTGTTAGTTATTACCGATGACCTAGCCCTGCCTTGTGGTGAACTTCGCCTGAGAGCCAAAGGCAGCGATGGTGGACACAACGGTTTAAAAAGTATACAATTTGAACTGAATACAAATGAATATCCACGCCTGCGCTTTGGTGTAGGTAATGATTTTGCCAAAGGCCGTCAGGTTGATTATGTCCTAGGCGAATGGACAGCTGAAGAAAAGCCCCTTATCAGTGAAAGCATCCTTAAATCGGTAGAATTGATTAAAGATTTCGGTTCTATGGATATTGCTTTTGTGATGAATAAGTTCAATACAAAGAGTCAATAACCGATTTTTATAGGAAAAGCAATTACTTCCAAAGGAAAAGCAATTGTTTCTCTTCCCGAAGCAATCATTTCTCCTTGAGAAGTAATTGTTTCTCTCTGAGAAGTAATCATTTTTCAGATAATGATTGCTTCTTGCTTGGAAGTAATTGCTTTTCTTTTGGAAACGATTACTTTTCTTCTGGAAACAATTACTTATGGCTCGGAAACGATTATTTTTCTTTCAGAAATGATTGCTTTTCCTTTGGAAATGATTATTTCTTCTGCAGAAACGATTACTTTTCTTAAAAATTAGTTAACAACCTCCCAGTTAACGCTCGCATTACCCACCATACCATTTACAGGCGGGTTGTTTTTGGTAAGTTTTACCTCACACTTTTCTACTCGGGGAATTTCTGATGCAAGCGCTTCGCAAATTCTGCGGCAAACATGCTCAATCAGTTTGGAACGGATAGCCATTTCACGTTTTGCGATTTCATACACCTGCGTGTAGTCAACCGTTTTTGTGAGGTCGTCTGTTTGGGCAGCTTCGGAATAATCGGTGGTGATGTATACATCCACACGGTAGCTTTGTCCTATCAGGGCTTCTTCTTCAAGGCAGCCATGGTAGGCGTAGAGTTGGATGTTTTCGAGGGTTACTTGCATATTTTTATTTACCACTAAGGGCACTAAGCACACTAAGATTTTTCTAAGCGACCTTGTGTCCTTAGTGGTGAAAAATTATTTCTTCTGCTCTTTCGCCCAGGCATCTTTCAACGTAACGGTTCTGTTAAAGACTAATTTATCAGGCGTTGAGCTTTTGTCTAAACAGAAATACCCCTTGCGCAAAAACTGAAAACGCTCATCAGCTTTTGCCTCTTTAATTACAGGTTCGGCATAGGCAACCGGAATTACAGTCAGACTATTTTCGTTGATATAATCTTTGAAATCGCCTTCTTCACTGGCAGGGTTTTCTACCTTAAACAGGCGGTCATATTCAAGAACTTCTACAGGAACGGCATCTGCAATATTTACCCAATGCACAGTGCCTTTTACTTTTAATCCCGAGGTATCGCTTCCGCTGCGGCTTTCAGGAATGTAGGTGCAATGCAGTTCGGTGATGTTGCCGCTGGCATCTTTTACTGCATCGGTGCAGGTAATGATGTAAGCGCTTTTTAGTCTCACTTGTTTGCCAACGCTTAAGCGGAAAAACTTGCTTGGTGCGTTTTCCATGTAATCATCGCGCTCAATGTAAATCTCGCGGCTGAAAGGGATAGCATGTGTTCCTGAGTTTTCAATTTCAGGATTATTTTCTCCTGAAAGCTGTTCTGTTTGTCCTTCGGAATAATTGGTGATGACCACTTTCAGCGGGTCAAAAACAACCATTCTGCGTTGTGCGATTTTGTTCAGGTCTTCGCGCACAAAAAATTCAAGCAGCCCAATATCAATCAGGTTCTCGCGCTTTTGCACGCCCACACGTTCTGCAAAATCGCGGATAGCTTTTGCGGTATAACCTCTTCTGCGCATTCCTGAAATAGTGGGCATGCGCGGGTCGTCCCAGCCGTTCACAAAATTCTCGTTTACCAACTGCAAAAATTTGCGTTTGCTCATCACCGTGTAATTCACGTTCAGTCGCGCAAACTCATATTGTTTTGAAGGGAAAATTTCCAGTTTCTCAATGCACCAGTCATACAACGCACGATGGGGAACAAACTCCAACGTGCAAATGCTGTGTGTGATATTTTCAATGGAGTCGCTTTGTCCGTGCGCAAAATCATACATCGGATAAATGCACCATGTGTTGCCGGTGCGGTGATGATGCGCAAATTTTATGCGATACAAAAGCGGGTCGCGCAAAATCATGTTGGGCGAAGCCATGTCAATTTTTGCCCGCAATGTTTTTGAACCTTCTGGAAATTCTCCGTTTTTCATTTTCACGAAAAGCTCTTCATTCTCTTCTGGTGTGCGGTCGCGGTAAGGACTGTTTTTGCCGGGCTCAGTGGGTGTGCCTTTCATTGCGGCAATTTCTTCGGAAGTAGAATCGTCCACATAGGCCAATCCTTTGCGGATAAGTGTTAAAGCAAATTCATAAATCTGTGGAAAATAATCGCTGGCATAAAATTCATTTGCCCATTCGAATCCTAACCATTTGATGTCGGCCTTAATGCTGTCCACATATTCTACATCTTCGGTGGTTGGGTTGGTATCATCAAAACGCAGATTGGTTTTACCCCCGTATTTTTTTGCCAACCCAAAATTGATGCAAATAGATTTGCTGTGCCCGATGTGCAGATACCCATTCGGCTCAGGCGGGAAGCGCGTAAGAATGCTTGTATATTTTCCTGATTTTAAATCAGCCTCCACAATTTCCTCGAGGAAGTTGAGTGACTTTTCTTCTTCTTTCTTTAACTCTTCCATGTTGTTTTTACCACTAAGGGCACTAAGATTATTTTATTCCAAGTTTATTTAAAAAATCTCATTAGCGTTTTGATGTTACAAATATAAGTTCTTTGAAAGTATTGTTATTATTGAGTTTCAGCGATTTTATTGCCTGCAACGATTTGAATTTATGAGTTGAAAATATTTTTTATTTTCTTGATAAATAAGTAATTATGAATCAAGGT
>CANKAM010000077.1 GCA_947479755.1 Bacteroidota bacterium | reverse complement strand
GAAGTTCCTGCACTCACCGCTGTTACTACTCCTGTGCCTGCTATTACTGTGGCTACTCCGGGAACGGTGCTGCTCCAGCTTCCGCCTGCCGTTCCGCTACTGGTATAGGTGGGGGTGGCTCCTATGCAGATCGGGGTGGTGCCGCTTACCGTGCCTGCTGTTACATTAGGGCTTATCGTATACGTAATCGGCCCATAGCATCCGCTAACATCACCGCAGATATCTGTAGTTCTAACAAAATAATTGGTAGTAGAGGCAGGTGCAGCAATCACAAGACTTTGCCCTGCTCCAACTGAAGTTCCACCGCAACTTCCCGAAAACCATTGATATGATCCGCCAGTCACCTGCCCTGTATTGCCACCTGAATACGTGAGTGTGATATTACCCACAGAAGCACAACCACTTGTGGGACTTACCGAACCACCGGTAGGTGCAACAGGCGCTATGGTAGCAAAGATCTGGTTAATTGTAGCAGCCGGACAAACTCCGTTTTGTACATACACCGAAACGGAGTTGAGCGCACCGGTAAAACAACAAGCACCCGGTGCTATGGTACTATTATTAGCAGCCCAAAGATTAGTAGCTGGGTTACCTGTTCCATAATACCATGTAATAGTACTCCCGTTATTACCGGTAATAGAGGGGGAGGTAAGCATTCCACCCGAGGTATAAAGATTGCCTGTAGTAGTTTGACAATTATATAAGGTATTTGCCCAGGAACCTGCACTGGAGGCTGAATTCACCGTTACCCCATAATTAATAGCCGTTCCGGCACAATCTCCGTTATAGGGAGTGCAGTTAACATTACCACCGGTTGCCCCAAAATTTACTGTAATGCTCGAAGTACCTTGTCCTGTGGCAACAGTACCTGATGGCACTGTCCAATCATAACGGGTGGTGTAAGGAGAGGAACTTCCCGTAACCGCATACGCTACCCCTGTTGCATTGGCGCATACTGTTGCAGTGCCGGTGGTCATTGAACCACCTGATGGAGCAACTATAGATATTGTGGTAGTAACACTACCATTAACGCCATATCCTTCAGAAACAACAAAATATGTTCCGGGAGCAAGAGTTGGCTGCATGGAGGCATTCATACTACCGCTGCATAGAGGTCCATAATCATCATGAGTCGTTATTAAAGTACCGTTACTCGCTAAAAGGCCCATATAAGTATCAGCAACAACAGAGCCGCAATGGCTGAGGTTAACTACCGTATTATTTGACCCGCCCACCGTAAACCGGTAATAGATATCGTTACCGGTTGTGCCCCACCACTCATCACCATAGCAGGTAGTATTAAGTGTACTGGTGTATGAGCCTCCACAGGCTATTGTGCCTGCATCATTAATGTAGTTAGTGAGAGTACTGCCTGTAGGTGGGTTTACATTCACCCTGACCACATCAGTTCTGCTGCACCCATTAGCTGTAATAGTTACAGTATAATCTGTAGTTACAGCAGGAGTTACCGTTTTAGATGCTCCGGAGCCAAGACCATTATCCCAAGTATAAGAAGGAGTGAATGCGGTGCTGGTAGTAGGAAGTACAATTACTGAGTAATCAATACCATAACCAGTTACAGCCTGATTACCAGAACCATTAAAGTTGAAATAACCTCCTCCGTTCCAACCATCTCCATAGCTATCTCTCAACCTAAGCGTATATCCCCCGGGTTCAAGGGCAACATTACCGTTATATCTGAAAGTGTTGTTACAATTGCAGGATCCGCCACTAACAATAGTAGCCCCATCCCTGTTTCTAACAAGAGACCAGGAATTTTCACTACTATATGATGAACCATACCAAATAACTAAGTTAACATTGGTAGTAGCAGCTATAGTATTAGGAACTGTACCAGTTACGGAGGCAGTAATTGTAGCGCTGCTGCCACACGTTATAGTTTGGTCCACTCCGGCATTGGCAGTAAAACTCTCATAAACTACCATCAATTGAGGGCGTTGGGCCGATGACCAACCGCGAAAATACAATTCATTCGTTTCATTCCCGCAACATACATCAAAATCACCATTCAACTGATCCAAGCCAATGGCAACGTAATCCTGAGTTGTACCATTACTTGACAGTCGATTTTTTAAAAGCTGAGATTCATTTAATCTAAAATGATACCAGCTATTAGCAGCCCCTTCATAATAATCTGCTCCACCGGCACAGCCTGAACAGGCAGCGGGCGTTGCCCATGCATCCCATCTGAAATAACGTTCAGTCATACCCTGAATGGCATTGCGGCATTGTGCCCATGTAGAGGCCGGAGGATCAGTGTTCATAAACCCAATATCAAATCGTAATCCATTATTTCCGTTGCCATTGGTCCAGTTGTCTTGGAATAGTAGAAGTTCTGCATAGCTAATGCAATTATCGTTTGCCAAAGCACTTAAATTAAACTTTGCCCATGGGTGCCATTGCTCATTATCGCATGCACTACAATCATAAAAACCGACAACAATTACGTCAGTGCTAGCCGCATCTGCGTCTTCGTTTGTGGTTCCTGTATTTGCAATAGAGGCAGTTGGGGTAAAGAGTACGGTAGGGTCAACATATAATGGATAAGTAAAATTGGTGTCGCTGAAGAATGCAATCGGAATAAGATAGGTTAATTGCACACTGCTTTTCCCTATCATTTTGTATATAGCACTGTATTCCTTTCTTTGCCCATTGCCAGCTTTTATATAAAATTCATTAACCCATATTCCTTCTCCTTCATTATTCTCAAACACTAAAGCACCTGGTGTTTTTTCATCTCTACCTAAATTTATCTCATAAGGAAAATCAAACTGTTCAGTAAATGCAAGATACGCTGAGCCTGCTGGGTGGGTAGTAACATATTGAGAAGAATCTATTATATATTGGGTTTTCAGTTTACCTGCAAGTTGCTCTACCTCATAGCTTATCCCGGGAGAAATTTGGGGATAATAAGCTTTATTAGGTTCCACCTGAAACGGTTCAGGTTTTATTTGAGGAGCCACCATATTATAATCATCTATTTTGGCTAACGGGTTCAAATCAGAATCTAACCATTTAATATTTCCCCGTCTGTAAATAATTTCGTTGTTAGATTCAAGAGATTTTCGCACAGAAACTCCATTAATTCCGTAATAAGTTTTTAGCTTGTTATGCGTATTAGCTAAAATATAGCCTGGTCTTGAATTACATAACTCCAATCCATTCCATGAGGTTTTATATGCTCCGTTTTCCAGGTAGTGGGTTGGTCCAGCACCAATCATCGCTACTTCCTTGCCATCATTTATTTTAAAGATTTTAGTGTTTTCGGTTCTTTTTTCAATTATTTCGTCAGCCGGGTTAAAACCGCTATATGGGCCATCAATACCGTATAGCCGCAGCAGGACTGAATCGTTTTCATCCGATTGGAGATGATCACTTTTAGTAGTTCCACCAACTGCATCTGAGAATTGAGTTTCTTTCTTATTTTGTGCAGAACTCGCTAATACTATTCCGGATAAAAATACGAGGGTGAGTAATTGTTTTTTCATGATCTTTATTTTTAAAATTCCAACTGATAACTAAAATCTTCCTCTTCCATTTCTATAAGAAAAATAAGTTTTGATGGGGTTTGCTCTGTAATGTTAAATTTTACAGGCTGGCAGCCAATGCAATTAATAGATTCAAGGCTACTGCTTTCTCTGTTAATTATACTCGTGGTGGGTGAAGAGTGTGAGTCACGGGGTATTGAATACCATAAATTTTTATTCCAATCAATTAGTATACTTTCATTGTAATACCAGTTCTCAGCTTCCAGTTCCAAATAATTTTTTTCTTCCTGAGTATATTTATTATTGATATCTACAATCCTTACCGAAACTAATTTATATAATGAGGTGTCTTTTTTATCAATCGTTAGAATTTCTTTTCTTTCGGGTGAGGGTGGTTCATTGTATTTATTTCCGGAACCATTCATTTTAATTTCAGAAACAGGTCCTTCACCACCTTCAGCAGGATTGCCCTCCAATCCTACATCCGAAAGATCCTTCAAATTTTCTCCTATGTTTATGCATTGGGCACGATAGGCTTCCGGATTGTTTTTAATCCATTCCATTTTTTCTGCTCTATGCTTTTCTTCCTGCTCTTTTAATTCAGGAGTGGCATAGGTTTGGGCAAAGGCAGGTATTATTGCAGATAAAAACAGGAGTGTGAGTAATTGTTTTTTCATAGGACTGATTTTATGGTTTGTAAAAAATCATTTTTAAATATTGAGAATGAAATATTTTAATCGCAAATTAAGGGCTGTCATTTATATTATTTTATGAGGAGCATCATAGTATGTACACTTTATTACTCAATTCATAACAAAAATTTTCAAATAATCAAGTTTCCAATCCTTTGTATTTGGTGAAATTGTGTTGTTATGAGTAATCTTGCCTGTGTTTTTAATGAAATTTATTTAACTCTCCTTTTAGCTTTTAGCTGTTAGCCTTTAGCTGTTGGCTTGTTTGTTCTTCTCCCGATAGCTATCGGGAGTTTTATTGTTCGTTATTCAATATTTCTGTCTTTAGCTGTAGCTTGTTTGTTTCATTATCAAACTCTCCCTTCCTTCAAATTCCAAACCCCGAAAAAATCGGGGTCAGAACTAATATATTTCCAAGCCTGCAGTTTTACCGTCATTGCGATCTTGCCTGAGGCGAGAGAAGCAATCTCAACACTATAAGAGATTGCTTCGTCCCGCAATACTGCGGGACTCGCAATGATCTCGCCTCAGGCGAGACTACTGCCCACTTCTCCGCTCCTGCCCCACCTCTGCCTGCCAGTTAAATGTGAATATTTCCTCTGTTCTGACATGTATGTTCTTCTTAACCATAAAACCTTTATCAGTTTGTTCGCTGATAAAAAACCCTTCGTTGCAGGAAACAGGGGTAATATTTATAAATGGTTTGTTTCCTTTTAAGGCGCTGGCAAATTCATTGCTGAACTCCACCCATACTCCGGCTGTTGCTGTTCCATGTTCTTTTATAACGGTCTCGCCTGAGGCGAGAGCGTTTCCGCTGGTTTTGGCATAGAGGGCAAAGGGCACGGAAACCAATTGCTGGGTGCCCATATTCAGGTAGCGTGTTCCGCCCGTAATATCCATTTCGGTTTGTATAAAATAAGCGTTAGCCCCCCAGTTGATGGCGCTGAAATCATAAGAGCCGCTCACCTTTCCCCCACCAATTTCAATATTGAATAGACCTAAGTGGTTGGTGGTTGCGTTATGCGTTTCTTCATATACCACCGGTCCGTTATTAGCTGCGCTGTGCAAAGTGATTTTAAGCCCGATGGTTTGGTCCGGAATTGTTTCTCCGTTGGTGTTTCGCGCCACGCCCTGGTAATTTATTTTTTCGGGAGCCTGGGCGAAGGAATGCAGAATTAAGAATGTAGAATTAAGAATTACGCAGAGCGTGAAAATGATAAGTTTCTTCATTTTTTGGTTTTTTATGTTTAATTAATATGCGTTCATTTTTTCAATCTTGTAAGTGCAGTTCAGGCTTTGGTCAGCAGCGTAAATGCGGAGCAGGTAATTTGCCCGTGCATAGCCTGAAATATTGATGCTGACTATGTTTTCTGAAGCGCTTATTTTGCGCGCCTGCAAGAGTTTCCCGGTCATATCAAAAAGTTCTGCCTGCAAATCCTGCTCATTATTGATCAGGCTGATGTTTACCCTGTCGGAAGCGGGATTAGGATATACCTTCACTGTTATCCCTGCATTGTTGTGTTGTTCCACAGCAACCCCGATGAGCAGGGTTTGGTGAAATCCCTGCGTGATGATGTTGCTGCCGTCTGAAACGGTGGCGATAATGGGCTCGCCAACCGTCCAGCTCAGTTGGGCGTTGCTGCCCGTAAAATGGGTTCCGGCAGCGGCTATCACCTGTGGGGATATGCTTTGGGCGCCTGCCAGTGCTGCGCAGGTAAAGGATAAAAATGTTAAAATGAATTTTTTCATCGGATGGGGTTTTATATCACACCTGTAACCGTAAATTTCACTTCATTGCTGTATTGCCCTATATTTTCTTCGTCAACAAAATAAATGGCTACATAGGTGCGCACCTGGGATTGTCCAGCCGCGGGCAGCGGGGTGTTATCTTTATAATGAGGCTGGGTATCAGAGCCGAGATAATTAAAACCTGCGGGGGCTTCAATCATTCCTCCCGGAGGAGTGGGCGGCAAACCTCCGTTTTTGCCTTCTATTTTCAGGAAAAAATGTATGCCATGAACACCGGCAGGTTTTTTCCATTTCACATCCGGTTTGCCGTTATTACCTGCCACCACAGTTATTACCGGTTTATAAGTTGAAGCCGGAGGCAGGGTGATAACAGGGCCTTCCAGGTTAAGGTCTTGTCCGTCTGCTACCGTGTAAACCGATTTTTTCTTCATGCTGAGACCTAAAGCTATTGCCCGTTCATAACCTCCCGGTGCGGTAGCCACAGGGGGCGGACCCAAGGGCGGGAATACAGGCATCACGCTGGGCTCTGCCCCTGCCGGAACACCATCGCGCACCTCATTTTTATAAGCGGTTACTTTAAGCATATATTCTTTAGCGGCTTTGAAATAATTATTCCAGTAGCGGAAATGCGCTTCTGAATCCACTACATCGGTTATTTCCGTAGCCGCTATGTTATACTTCAGTGAATAACCGGGTATTTTGGTCGCAAAATTTAAGAACCATGATGCTTTGAGGTCTTCAGTTTCGGGGGTGAATGATTTTTTTGCCATGTTAAATAATGATTTTAGTTTATTTATGGGTTTTTAAACGAATTTCACACGTTGAGATTGAATTTCCAACAGTTGAGATTGGATTTCTACTGCTGGTGATTGAATCTCTACTGGTTGAGATTTGATTTCCACTGCTCGATATCGGATTTCCACTAATTGAGGTTGGATTTCCACTGCCCGGAATTGGGTTTCGACTGGTTGAGATCGGATTTCCACTAGTTGGGATTGGATTTCTACTAATTGAGATTGAATTCCAACTGCTCAAGATCGGGTTTCCATTAGTTGAAATCGGATTCCAACTGCCCGATATTGGGTTTCTACTGCCGGATATTGAATATTTACAACTTAATATTGAACTTGCATCACTGCGAAAGGGTTGATAACCCTTATGGGCAAAACCTGTGTTATGAGGACGATTATATAAGCTAATAAAGGATGAACTTTCAGTTGCCATGTTAATCTTTGGTGCAAGTTTAACGCATTATTAAACCCCATTTTCGGGAATTTTAACACTGTACTAAATGAATAAACACAAGGGCTTTTATCACTTTGTTCCCTAAACAGGGCGTTTCAGCCCCCTGAATTCTAAATGAAATTGATAGATTTTTTTTACTTTGGTTTGTCGTTTCTTACCGGCTAAGTAACCGGAAACCGTGAGGAATGATTTAAATAGCCGAACCCCAGGACGGGAAGCGAACAGAAAAAATTCGCGGGAATTTTCAGCCCATTCTAAATGTGAAAACGCATAATTTTCTCATCCTTTTGTCTGGCTTTTCAGGCATTTCAACCCCTTAATACTAAATACGATTAAATACAAATAAATGCTGTGAATTGGTTTTTTTATCGACTATTGCATTTACAATGGACACTATACTTCCTGGCGAGATAATTCTGTTGCTCCGTACTATGAGCGATAGGGAATTAAAACTATTTAAAAAAGAAGTCAAAAAAAAGCTGCAGCCCCAAAACCTCGAACTGTACCGCCTGATAACAAAGCATGATACAGAAGATGACCTGTTCCTGGTAAAGAAATTTTTCAACTGCCTTTGTGATAAAACAACCTGCACCTGCATGAGCGAGAAACAATTGTTTCAAACCCTTAAATCAAATCTCAAGCATTGCATCAAGGAGTTTCTAATAGAGCAGGAACGGAAAAAAATACCCTTCAGCTGGTTTCATGACATGGAAGAAGTGGAAATGCTTTTCAACCGCAAAAGCTTTGCCCAGGCTTATAAAAAGAATAATGTGCTGATAGCGGAGATTACAAAACATAACATTACCGGGGGGAACTTAATGCTTGCCAAAGCGCAGGTGATTAACAATCATCTTATACCACTGGTAGCGGATGAGCGCTCTCACCGCAATCATAAAAAAAATATCGAAACGCTTATCAGCAATGTTTTTTCGATTGCCGATTCGGTTATCTCCTATAATATTTATTTCGAATCAACTTACCTGCATCAAAACGACCTGTTTTTAAGAAATGATGAAAATAAAAAACGCTTTAAAAATCTGAAATCGGGACTAAGTCATCTCAATCCGGATAAAATACCCAGCGATCAGAAATTCTACTATACAGCCGCCAATGCTTCTATATCTTTAATTGAAGGAGATTATGAGGCAATGTATAACTATGAAATGCCCCACTGGAAAGAGCGAGTGGAACAGATAAAAAGCGGCAAAAACGGCATCAATGAAAACGAGCGGATGAAAGACTGGAACAATGTCCTTGATGCCTGTTATTTTGCCGGTAAAACCAAAGGTCTTGAAAGTTTATTAAATGAAGGCTATGAATTGTTTAAAAACACCTTTGCCTATAACCCTGAATATCATAACACATGGTTGGTTTTCCGTTTTAAACTTATGCAGTTGAAAAACAGCTTTGATGATAGCGGATGGTATAATGAGGCGCAGCATTTTTATGAAATAAATTCAAACAACAAAAATGTTTCAAAGCTTTCAAAAATATCCATCAGCTATTGCCTGATGCTTTACTGCTTTTATAATGAAGATTACAACAGTTCAAAAAAACTCAGAAATAGTATTTCCCGGTTTTACCCTAAACCTGATGTGATGGTTCCTGTGCAGGATATTACAGAAATTTTCAGCCTCTTTATTTATTATGAAATGCTGATGCAGAGAAAGAAACCTGCTGAAAGCGATTATAAAACACTGGTAACAGAAGCTAAAAGACTGATTGAAAAATACCGCAAGCTTGAAGATAATTATGAACTGGAATTAGCGCTTGCTAAGTTTTTTATTTCTCCTTATGAAAGCTATAAAGCCGCTGCCCTGAAACAAAGATTCATCCGTTTTAAGAACAACCTTAAAACCCATCCTCCGGGTTATTTAAAGCACTTCAATAAATTCTTTGACCTCAGCGGCTGGATTGAGAAGCAGATACGGTCTTAATAAACTTCATCATGCGTTCCGATACCAATGAGAAGAATAATTTCCTCTTTTTTCTCTTTTTCAACTGAGAAAATTATCCTGCAATCATAACCACAGGAACAGGCAAGTAATCCGTAAAGGTTTCCGCTGAGTTTATGGGTTTTTAATTGCGCAGAAAAAGCATCTGTTTCCAATAGCTTTAATGATTTTGCTATTGAATCTTTGAGAGATTCATTTCGTTTGGTAAATTTTTTATAGGAACGCTCAAACGCAGGAGAAGCTATTATTTTCCTTGCAGCCATAGCCCCATCAGATTGAGTTGAGGCGATTGATAAGTTCAGCAGCGCTTTCTTTTTTCAACTTCCCCTTGCGATAGAGTGATTGGGCTTTTTTTGCTTCAGCTTCAATCTGTTTTCTTTTTTCTTCCACCACCCTGTTGCGAAGTATATCCAGCAACATTTCACGTGTTGAAAAATCAAGTTTCATAATATCATCTAATGTTTTGTCTAATGTAATCATTGGATTATTTTTAGCTAATACAAAAGTAATAAATCATTTGCTTTGTTCGGTAACATTAAACTATATCACCACAAAACTCCCAGTCTCCACCCAACCCTGAAAACCGGAACTGAGTTTTATTTTGCTCCACTCGCCTACTTTATCAAGCAACTGAACTTTGGTGCCTTCGTGTAAAACAAAGAGATTGGTACCGTTGGCATCGGGCGAACTTTTAACGTTAAGCGTTGGGGTGAAAATAATAGCGGTGTTTTCACCGGTTGCAGCCTTGTATTGTATGTTGGCAAACCAAAATGATTTGATTGTAAACACAAGCAATACCAAACCAAGGTAGAAAAACAGTTTTCTTATTCCCTCACGTTCAGAAACCCTGAACAACACAAACAAAAGAACAGCAATTAATAAGGAAGAAATTCCTGCTATTGCCCAGCCATCGCAGTTAAAAATATTAATCACCGAATCAGCCCAGCGGTAGAAAAACAAACGGGGCATCACTTCAATTTTATCCACAATTTTAAGGTTGGCAATACTGAGGTTAAACTCAACATCTTCATCACCGGGCATCAGTTTCTTTGCCCGCTCATAACACAAGATCGCCATCGGTATTTGATTGGTTTTAAAATACGCGTTGCCAAGGTTAAAATACAATTCACCACTTACAAAATTGCTTTTCAATACCAGTTCATATTTTTCAATTGCTGCCTGGTATTCCGCTTTTTTATAGCGTTCGTTGGCTTCGTTGTAAAGAGCGGAGTTATCAGCAAAGGAAAATAAAGAGATGAATAAGAAAAAAATAATTAAAGCCCCTCGACTACGCTCGGGGTGACAACTTATTACCCCTAATTCTGAATTCTGATCCCGATAGCTATCGGGACTACATTCTACATTCTCACACATTGCTTTCAATTTTACTGATAACCTCAACCGATTCTGAATAAATGGTATCCATTTCCTTTTCCCCTCCTGCTGGTGCAAACCTTGCAAATTCTGCTTTATCCAACAGGCTGATAAATGAATGTATGGTTTCTTCCCCCACTTTTCTTTCCAACATGGTTTCCTTAATTTTTTCTTTGGTCAGTTCCGCAACAGGTATAGAAAGTTTATCGGCAATATAACCCCAAAGCGCTTTAAAAATCTCTTCGTAGTATTCTGTTTTCTTTTTCTCTGCAAGGAATTTTTTTGCAAGTGCCAAACGTTTTCCTGCTATTTTGTTGGCTCTGCGGCTTTTCATCAATGCAACGTTCCCGCTTTGTTTTACCATGTTGCGGTGCCACAAAAAGAAAAACAGGTAAAGGAGTAAAGGCGCTCCGCTCAATGCAAAGAACAATGGAGAACGGAAAAAATATTTTCCTTTTTCAGTAACATCGGCTTCATTGGTTTTGATGTAACGGATGTCGCTGCCCAGCACTTTCAGGTCTTCTTTGCTGGCAATAGTTACACCGGTAGCTTTATCTTCTTCCCCGCTTCCCTTGCCCACTTTTAAAGTAAACTCAGGCTGGCTGAGTTCAATATATTTTCCTTTTGAAGCATCAAAATAGCTGAATGAAAAAGGTCCGATTTTAAATTCACCGGCATGGCGGGGAATAAGCAAATAATCAAATGTTCGGCTGCCCGAAACAGCATTGGCACCCACCTTAATATTATCTGCAGTCTTAGGGTCATAACTTTCAATATCTGGCGGGAATTCAAGGTCGGGAGGATTGACCTGTTTCATGTTACCGGTTCCGCTGATGGTGATTTTTAAATTAACTGCTTCATTAGCCTCAGTCTGTGATTTGGTTATTTCTGCCTTCATACTAAAATCTCCTGTCAAACCGCTGAAGTCAGATGGCTGATCAGATAAAGGATAAGGCAATATATCCAAAGAAGTAGGACTTGTTTTCAATGCTTTTTTCACATCCTGATAGGAACCAAAGAACTGATCAAACACGCTGTTGCCGCCTCTTGTCTGTTCACGAATAACTACATCAACAGTAAAAGGTTCAATCTGAATTTTTCCGGCTTTCTGAGGATAAAGAATACTCTGTTTTAAGACACCTGCATTGTATACTTCACCATTATATGTTTCCCTATTCAGTGTAATTTGTTGAGGCTGTTGAAT
>CANKAM010000076.1 GCA_947479755.1 Bacteroidota bacterium | reverse complement strand
ATAAACTGGCGGTAGGTCAAGCTTTCACACATCTTTTCAATCGAGCGATGTATAAAACCAAGATGAGGTTCAACTTTTTTTATCGTTTCGCCATTGAGTGTAACAACCAATTGCAACACCCCGTGTGTTGAAGGATGCTGAGGACCAATGTTAATGATCATATCGCCCTGGTCTATTGCACTTACTTCCTCCAGCATACTATAGTTTAATCATGTTGATGGGATCTTCAAAATCTTTTCTCAACGGAAATCCTTCAAAGTCATCAGTCAGAATTAATTTTCTCAAATCGGGATGATTTAAGAAATTAACTCCAAAAAATTCGGATTGTTCGCGCTCATGAAATTCTGCGGTGCGCCATATGTCACATACAGTTTCTATTTCAGCTTTAGCGCGGTCAAGTTTTGATTTTACAACCACTGAGTGACGGTGCTTTGTTGATGTGAGATGATAAACCATGGTAAGATGTGTTTTCCAATCCACACAAGTAATACAAAAAAGAAAATCAAAATCTAATCCTTCTGTTGAGCGAAGTTGTTGTGCAAACGTTTTCCATTCAGCAGGAGCAATAAATAAATTAACCCACTCACCACCTTCTTCAAATGTTGCAGAAGGCAGTAACTCGGTTAGTTTTATTTTCAGTTCCTCGTTTGTCATTCCGCTTTATTAACCTTTTGGTAATGCTTGCTGAGAAGGTTTTTCGGTCTTCATCTGTTCGCGTGTATGCCCGCTTTTTATTTTTTCCTGCAACGAAATCAATGCATGTAATAATGCCTCAGGTCTTGGCGGACAACCCGCAATATATACATCAACCGGAATAATATGGTCTGCACCTTTCACAACTGAATAAGTATTGTAAAAGAAAGGACCACCGCTGATGGCGCAGGCTCCCATAGCAATCACATATTTAGGATCAGCCATCTGGTCATACAATCTTTTTAAAACAGGAGCCATTTTATTTACGATGGTTCCTGCAATAATAATAACATCAGCCTGACGCGGAGTAGCACGCGCAACCTCAAATCCAAATCTTGAAAAATCATATTTAGCCGAAGCCACTGACATCATTTCAATTCCGCAGCAGCTGGTTGCAAACGTAAGCGGCCACAACGAATTGGAGCGCGCCCAGTTAATAATATCATCCAGTTTGGTGGTAACAACATCAACTCCTGCAACATTATGAATCTGCCCGGGGAAAGTATCGCCTTTTACGTTTGTTTCTGTTACATCCATTTTAAAGCACCTTTTTTATGAGCGTACAAAAAGCCGACAAACAAAATAAACATGAATATTATTATTTCAACCAGGGCAAGCCAGCCAACACTTTTTGCAACCACCGCCCATGGATAAAGAAAAACCAACTCCACATCAAAAATCAGGAAAATAAGCGCAAACAAATAATAGCCTACATTAAACTGCACCCAAGATTTTCCAATCGTAGGAACACCACACTCATAAGCCTCGCCTTTTACTACGCTGTTATGTTTTTTAAAAAGAAGTTTCGAAACCAATATTCCGCCAACAGCAAATATAATTGCACTGATGATTAAAACTATCATGGAGGCTGAACCCATACGCGAAATAATTTTTGTTTGCGCCCAAAGGTAAAAACAAAATCAAATTTACAAATTCTGAATTTCCATCTTGAGAGGGGTAGGGGCTAATCAAAAATTTGGCAGCAATTTTCGACATCAACTTATTCTCGCGTCTGTCGCCTGGGGGCGGGTGTCCATGCTGAGTGCGAACCATAAGTTTTGGGGCAGGTCAGCCTAGGCATGTGGGACAAGCAAAAACTTATGGTTGTTCAACGTGGGGTCATGTTTTCGTTCTTTTTTGGGCAAGCAAATTTTTTTTAAATCAAAATTCCACAAAATTACATGCGTTTTAAATTTTCAAATTTTTTTGATCCATTCTATCCAGAGAGTAGTCGAAGGGTTTTCGGGCAATGCTAAAAGAGACAAAAGAAAATTCAAAACTTCTTACTCTTCTGCCTTACTAACCCAGTCAAAATAATTTCCTCACTTTCCAAAACATCTCCTCATATCCCCTAAGTTTGTACCAATGAATTTCAAAACCGAAAACAACGGCCACACCGTTGAGTTCATCACCACCCCCCAACTCCTGAGCGATTGCGTTCAGTACCTCAGCACCACCACCCAACTTGCCATAGACCTTGAGTTCGACCGCGACCGCCATGCCTATGGTTTCAACCTTTGCCTTATACAAGCCAGTGCCGGCAACCGCTGTTTTATCATAGACCCCCGTCAGCCCCTTGATTGCGCCCCGCTCTACCGCCTGCTCGAAAATCCTGCTCAACAGGTTTTACTTCATTCGCATGGCGAAGACCTGCGCCTGCTGCATTCACTTGGTTGCTACCCCACCAATCTGCTTGATACCGAGATTGCCGCCAAGCTCCTCGGCTACGAAAAAACATCACTTGCCTCCATGCTCGAGCAGCATCTGAAAATAACCCTCGATAAGTCGCAGCAAAAAACCAACTGGCTCATTCGTCCCTTAACTCCCGCGCAAATCATCTATGCCTCCAACGATGTGATACATCTGGCGCAGCTCAAAAACATATTGCTTGCCGAAGCCGCAGAAAAAAACCGCAGCCACTGGATTGAAGAAGAAAACATTTTCCTCAGTCAGGTTATATTTACCGAAACGGTGAAAGAAAACTTTCTCTCCGCAGCCGATAAAAAAGAACTCAGTCCTTATGATCAGTTTCTGATGAACGAATGGCTTAAACTCCGTGATCAGCTGGCCGCGAAATTCAACAAACCTTGCTATCAGGTTATCAGCCCCGAAACTATCCGCGAAATTATTTCCGGCAAAGCCGATTTAAAAAACTGGGTTGCCCTGCCCGGTGTTTACCGCAAATTGAAAGAGCCGCATTACACCGATTTTTTTATTGGTAAGCACGCTGAAATTATAAAAGCCGCAGATGCCAACACCATCTCAAAAACGTTAGGCCACAAACCTTTTGTAAACCCCGAAGAATGGGAAAGACGCAAAACCTCAAATGCCGAAAAAGAAAAAGCAAAGGCTGAGATATTTCTTCCGCTCAAGCAGCGCCTCACCGATAATTACGGAGCAGGCATAGCAAGTTATATCCTCAGCAATGCCTCCATAGATGAGTTTATCCGTGGCGACAAAAAAATAAGCGAACTGAAAGTAAACTACCGCAAAGAATTGCTGCAAACTACCGCAGCGGAATTAAATCTGGATATAGTTCGCTGGCTCTAGCAGTGTTTTCGTTTAATCATTTTTCTTAATAGGTCAGGCTGAGCCTGTCGAAGCCTTTTACTATAACCCTTCGACAAGCTCAGGGTGACAGAACGTTCCAAATAGAGACACTATCGGGTTCTATATCCCCGCGCTCTTGTTCAAATAATCATTCAATGGCTTCAATGCCTTGTAAGCCTCCAGCGCATTCTTTAAAAGGTTTTTATCCAACACCTCTTTATCGCTCAGGTTCTTTACTACGATGTAACTTTTGTATTTCACCAGATCAATATCCGGATGTTCTTTATCAAAGCCTTTGGGTGCGGTTTTCAGCTTATCTTCATCCGACAGCTTACCATAATGCTTTTTAAATTCCTTGTTACCGATTATCTTTTTAAAATCATCAGGGTCGTAAAGAATATCCTCGCGTAAAGCTTTCAGTTTATCAGGTTCAGGCTGCCACATTCCGCCTGCAATAAACGAACCTCCCGGCTGCACATGAAAGTAATACCCTGCCGCTGCCGACTTCTTTCCTCCCGGACTCATGTTCGCACCCATGTTGTTTTTGTAAGGCGATTTATCATGCGAGAAACGCACATCACGGTTAATGCGGAACACACAGTTCTTCGCTTCCAGTCCGCTTACTTTTTTATCAAACGTTGAAATGCCTGCAATCAGTTTCTGTACATAGTCTATGAAATCTTTTTTTGCAGCATCGTATTCTTTCTTGTTGGCAAGAAACCAGTCGCGGTTATTATTTTTCTTTAACGCTGTAAGAAATTTGAGGGTGGATTGTTGAATCATATTGTATCGTCATTGCGAGGGTTTACCCGAAGCAATCTCCTGAAATGAATTACTGCACATTATTAAGAGATTGCTTCGCTGCGCTCGCAATGACGACAAAAGTAGGAATTATTAAAAATCGTCATGCTGAACTTGTTTCAGCATCTTTATGTTGAGACCCTGAAACAAGTTCAGGGTGACGTACAACTTCCTTAAAACAACAAACGCCCCTTTTGAGGGCGCCTGCTGCGAAAAACATCTGCACTAATCTACGGTGTTAGTCCACATTGTCGTGGAGGAAAGTGTTGTTGGAACGTAATTCAGTTTTTTTTTCAAAATTGTTTTCATTCTTTTCATCGCTGAGTGTAAACCTTGAAATATTGTTTTCAGAAGAATGTAAGGTGTTATCTAAGTTTACATTTCTTCTTTTGTAAGCAGGCTCACTTTCCAGTTCAGAAAGACCTGTAAGTGTTTTGTATTTCTGGTTCACCTGTTTCAAACGGGCAATTCGCTCCTGCTGAACTTTCTCCATCTCCAGGCTGTCCATATCTGATTCTTTGTTTTCAATCAAACGGCTTGTAAGATTTAACAAGTCATCACTTGAAGTCGGTGAAGCAACATCAACAACTAGTTCTGCTACTTTAGCTACCGGTGCTTCTTCTTTCACATGAGGCATTTTAGTTTTACCCAAATCAAACTCAAATGTTGTTTGTTTTGTGTTATCATCTTTCACAATCATGAAAGGCTCTTCTTCATTCAGTGTAAATTCAGTAAGTACCGTTTGCTCGTTTTTCAACTCAGTCTCTGCGAAAAATAATTCAGGTTCTTCTTCAGTTTTTGCAAAAACGGTCTCTTCCACTTCCGCAGCAATCTCTGTGTAAGTTTCAATTTCCGGAGTTTCTTCAAATGTTTCAGCTACAGGCTCAACAGTTTTCAGATAAGGCTCAGTCATTAAAGGCTCTATTGTTTTAGCAACAACAGGCTCTTCAATTTTTGCAACAGGCTCCATTATTTTCAGAGTTGGCTCAAGGCTGTATTCCTGCACAGGAGGAACAACAATAGCAACAGGAGTTTCAACCACAGCAACAGGCTCAGCAGCTACCACAGCAACCGGTTCATATTTTGCAACTGGCTTTTCTTCTTCTAAATTTTTAACTACTTTCTTAGGAGCAGCAGCAGGAGTAAATCCTTCCACCGATTTTGTTTTAAATCCGGTAGCAATTACTGTAACGGTAATGCTGTCACCCAGATCCTCATCGTAACCATTACCCCAGATAATCTCGGCAGTCAGACCTGCTTCGTTCTGGATGTAGTCTGTTATCTCCGATACTTCATCCATGGTAACTTCTTCACTTCCTGAGTTGATGTAAAGCAGGATATTGCTTGCACCTTCAATGTTGTTATCGTTCAGCAAGGGAGAGGCAAGCGCAGTCTGAACCGCTTTCACTGCTCTGTCGGGACCCGAAGCAGAAGCAGAGCCCATGATGGCAACACCGCTGTCTTTCATTACTGTTCTAACGTCTTCAAAATCTACGTTCACATATCCGCTAACGGTAATGATTTCGGCAATGCCTTTTGCAGCAATGGTCAGGATGTTATCGGCCTGAGCAAATGCTTCACCTAATTTTAAATTGCCATACATATCACGCAATTTTTCATTGCTGATAACAAGCAGCGTATCTACACTTTGTTTTAGTTCTTCCAGACCATAATCAGCTTGTGATTTTCTTTTTCTTCCTTCAAAATGAAAAGGGATGGTAACAATACCAACCGTAAGAATTCCCAGATCTTTCGCAGCTTTTGCGATAATGGGAGCAGCACCGGTTCCGGTTCCACCACCCATACCGGCAGTGATGAAAACCATTTTGGTTTTTGAATTCAGAATATCTTTCAGCTCTTCTAAATTTTCAAGTGCAGCATTTTTTCCTACATCAGGAATTGAGCCGGCACCGCGCCCTTCTGTAAGTGTTGCTCCAAGTACAATTTTCTTGGGCACAGGACTGCGGTCAAGTGCTTGCTGGTCGGTGTTGCAGACTACAAAGTCAACACCTTTTATTCCTTGCTTGAACATATGGTTTACAGCATTGCTGCCGCCACCGCCAACTCCAATTACTTTAATGATGGAAGGCTGTTCTTTAGGTAGATCGAATTTTATCATGTCGTTGTTCATGGTTTTTGGTATTAGAAATTCAGGTTAATATTAGGTCAATATGGTTGCGGTATTTTTTCTGATTCGAGGTTTTTCTTAACGCTTGATTGTTAATTACGCAGGTTATTTTATGGCATCGTCTTCAAAAAACTTCTCTGTTTTATTCAACAAACCTGTGAACCAAGAGCCTTTTTTCTTAACATCTGAATGTCCGGTTACTTCCACTATCTTTTTGGTGTTATTAGCTGTTGCTGTTGTTTTAACTTTCTCTTCGCTTTGAATTCCCATCATTAAAAGTCCTACACCGGTTGCATACATTGGACTGGTAATATCTTCAGAACTTCCTGGCGCAAGGTGCTCGTTAGGATAACCGATGCGTGTATTCATCGCAGTAATAAATTCAGTCAGTTGCGTGATGTGTTTCATTTGCGAACCACCACCGGTTAATACAATTCCACCGATAAGTTTTTTCTCGTAACCTGAATTTTTTATTTCGTGGTAAACGTATTCTATGATTTCTTCCAAACGCGCCTGAATAATGCTCGCCAGATTTTTCACAGAGATCTCTTTCGGGTCTTTTCCGCGCAAACCGGGAATGGAAACAATCTCGTTTTCCTGACTTTCGCTTGCCAGTGCAGAGCCGAATTTCACTTTCAGCAGTTCAGCTTGTTTGCCAATGATGTTGCATCCTTCCTTGATATCTTCGGTAATGATATTTCCGCCCAATGGAATAACTGCAGTATGACGTATAATTCCATTATAGAAAATAGCAAGGTCTGTAGTTCCGCCTCCAATATCCACCAACGCAACACCTGCATCTTTCTCCTCCTGGCTCAGCACCGCTTCTGATGAAGCAAGCGGTTCAAGAATAATATCCTTCATAGTCAGTCCTGCTTTTTCAATAGATCTTTTGATGTTATTGGCAGCTGCTATCTGACCGGTTATAATATGGAAGTTTGCTTCTAATCTTACACCTGATGCACCGATCGGTTGCTTGATACCTACTTCGCCATCTAAAATATATTCTTGCGGAAGCACGTGAATAATCTCTTCTCCCGGAAGCATGGCGAGTTTATACATATCATCAATGAGCGCATCAATATCCACCTGCGAGATGATATCTTCACCTGAAATTTTGCGGGTATAGATTCCGTGATGCTGCATGCTCTTGATGTGCTGGCCTGCAATGCCCACATTCACTTCACCAATCTCAACGCTGGCTTTGCTTTCGGCTTCACTAACCGCCAGACGGATTGCCTCAACTGTTTGATCAATGTTGAATACCATTCCGCGTCTTACGCCTAATGAGTCGGCACGACCCATGCCGAGAATTTCAATTTTACCGTGGTCGGCTTTTCGCCCCACGATGCAGCAGATTTTTGTTGTTCCGATGTCTAAGCCGACTACAATTTTTGAATTTTCCATGTTATTGTTTTTTGGTGCAGATTACCTGGTTTTTAAATTTCAGATTGATTATAGAATATTGATTCCACCCAGTTTTGCTCAGGCCTTTGTTATAAAGCAAGAGCAGTTTTCGGAATTTAGAATCAAGGTCTTTTTTATCGCCAAGAATTATTTTGTGGTTACCCACCATTGGCACTAATTCAATTTCATTTTTTTCGTTTACAAAAATCTGTTGGATTTGCGCTTTCCAGAATTTGTCTTTTTCAATATAGTTTACCACATCAAAAATGTCGTCCAGTATTGTTTTTGCTGCCAGCGAATCATCGGCCTCTATTTTATTTACGTTAAATAAACTCAGTCCGCCAAAACTCTCACGGATATTGCCGTTAGCAACCAGTATGCGCGAAGCAAATTTTGATGAGAGTGGCATGGCGCTTCCGGTTTCGTCAATGTAAAAACTTTCACCTGCTATGTTGTAAATGCGCACCACCGGCTTGCGTTGAATGATATCGGCTTTTACTTCTCCTTCAACCGAGATGTACACCTGTGCATCTTTTACGGAAGGGTTTTTCAAAATCAGTTGCTCCAGTGTGTTGTAATTTATTTGTGAAACAGGACTACCAACCAATGAGTCGCCTTTGCTGTAAATAATTTCCTTAATGTCGGTTTCGTCAACAAAGAAATTCTCATCGCTATTGTCAATGTTTACAGCAATGCCAGTGCATAGTGCATTGTTTTGTTCCGCACCTGCAAAGCCAAGTATTACCGGCAAGCCAAGTGCCGGTATCAACCACATCAGTATTTGCAGGATTTTGTTCATACAGTTACAGAAAGCAATTTCTTTTTAATCGGCTCAACCAGTTTATCAATATCACCTGCGCCAAGGGTTAGCAGCACTTCTAATTTTCGCTCGCCAATCTCTTTCAATGTATCCTCTTTTGAAAGCAGGCTTTTGTTTTTTGCAGTGATTTTGTCGAGTAACATTTTTGAATCAACACCATCAATCGGCAACTCGCGTGCAGGATAAATCTCCAATAGAATTACTTCGTCCAAGAGATCAAGGCTTTTTGCAAAACCATCTGCGAAATCGCGTGTGCGTGAAAAAAGATGTGGTTGGAAAATGCCGGTTATTTTTTTGTCGGGATACAAGGCTTTTGCTGATGAAATGCAGGCGCTGAGTTCACGCGGATGATGTGCGTAATCATCAATAAAAACTAAATTTTCGTTTTTGATGATGTATTCAAAACGTCTTTTCACTCCTTTATAAGTAGCGAGTGCTTTTTTAATCACCTCTTTGTTAACCCCTGAAACCTGTGCAGCAGCACTTGCTGCAAGCGCATTCTCCAGATTATGCATCCCGGGAAAACAAAATTTTACATTTTCAATATTCTCTAATGGACTGATGATGTCAAAAGTATATTCTCCGCTTTCAACTTTCAGATTTTCAATTCCGAAATCACTTTTTCCTTTCAGAGAATAGGTGAATGATTTTTTTGCTGTTTCGCTGAAAGATAATCCTGCTTTGTAAATCAATGTTCCTGTTTCCTTAATTTTTGAAACAAACTCATGGTAGTTTTTCTCCATGTTTTCTTTTGTTCCGTAAATGTCAAGATGGTCGGGGTCGGTAGAAGTAACAATAGCTACATCAGGATTCAATGTCAGGAAAGAGCGATCGTATTCATCGGCTTCCACTACCATTTTATCACTGGTAGAAGAGAGCAGTAAATTGCTGTGATAGTTTACAGCAATACCTCCGAGGAAAGCTGTGCACCCTTCTTCTGAATTATTTAAAATGTGCGCAGCAATGGAAGATGTAGTGGTTTTTCCATGTGTGCCGGCAACAGCAATCGTGAAATAATTTTCTGTCAGTAAGCCCAAAACTTCTGAACGCTTTTTTACTTTAAAGCCGTTTTCGCGGAAGTAATTTAGTTCCTCATGACCTGATGGAATTGCAGGTGTATAGATGACTAACGTTTGCTCCGTGTTAAAAAAGAAAGAAGGAATCAGTTTTAAATTATCTTCAAAATGAATATCCATTCCTTCTGCAATTAATTCTTTAGTCAGCTCCGTTTCTGTGCGGTCATATCCCGCAACAGATTTACCTTGCGAAACAAAGTAACGGGCCAGCGCACTCATCCCGATGCCGCCAATTCCAACTAAATAAACATTTTGAATCGTCTTTAAATTCATTTTAGTTTTTCTGCGCGGTTGCTAATTTTATTACTTCGTTTGCAATTACTTCATCTGCGTTTGCCAATGCCAACTCACCTATATTTTTTTTCAGTAATTCCTGTTTTGCTTCATCGTTCATCAAGAGCATAATCTCATTCAGCAGTTTTTCTTTTGCTTCGCTGTCTTTAATAAGAATGGCTGCCTGTTTGGTAACTAAGGCCATTGCATTTTTTGTCTGATGGTCTTCAGCAGCAAACGGAAAAGGAATAAGGATGGCGGGTTTTTTAACAATGCACAGCTCGGAAATGGAACTTGCTCCTGCACGTGACACCACTACATCAGCAACTGCATAAGCAAAATCCATTTTAGTAACGAAATCATGTGCTTTAATTTTGCTGTTGTTTTCCACTGCCTTTTTTGCTGTAGGAAAAAACAGTTTTCCTGTTTGCCACAAAACCTGAAACCTTTCTCCTGACAACTTCTCAATACTTGCTGCAATGCTTTCGTTAATTGTTTTTGCGCCAAGACTTCCTCCAATTATGAGCAAGGTTTTTTTGCTTGTATCTAATCCGAAAAATTCAATTCCTTGTTCACGTTTTCCTTGTAAATTCAATATATCCTGACGCACCGGATTTCCTGTTATTTTTATTTTATCAGCAGGAAAAAACTTGTCCATTTCATTATAGGCAACACAAATTCTGTTAGCTTTTTTTCCAAGCATTTTGTTGGTTATACCTGCATATGAATTTTGTTCCTGGATCAAGGTTGGTACTTTTTTTAACTGTGCTGCATACAACAACGGACCACTGGCAAACCCGCCTACACCCACAGCTACATCAGGTTTAAACTCTTTTATAATCTGCATCGAACGCCAAACACTTTTCAGCAATCGCAAGGGAAATGCAAAGTTTTTCAGTGAAAGACTGCGGTCAATTCCACTGATGTCAAGTCCTTCAATTTTATAGCCTGCTGCAGGAACTTTTTCCATTTCCATTTTTCCTTGTGCGCCTACAAATAGTATTTCAGCCTGAGCATTTATTTTTTTTATCGCGTTGGCAATTGCAATTGCCGGAAAAATATGCCCGCCCGTTCCTCCGCCACTTATAATTACTCTAAGCGATTGCATATTCTTCCTCCGTTTTAGTTTCGCCTTCTTCAATAGCACGACTTACACTTAAAATAATTCCCACCGCAATGCTGGTGAACCATAATGATGTTCCGCCCATGCTCACCAAGGGCAATGGTTGTCCCGTAACGGGAAATAGATTCACTGCAACCGCCATGTTTATCATTGCTTGAAAAATGAGCATGAAACAACAGCCCAGCGCAAGCAATGCAGCAAATGTGTTCGGACTTTTCACCACAATTTTCACACCTCTGAAAAGCAAAATCAGATAAGCAAGCAAAACAGCAAAACCACCGATTAAACCATATTCTTCAATTACAATTGCGTAAATAAAATCGGAGTAGGGGTGTGGAAGGAAATTTCGCTGGTCACTATTTCCCGGACCTTTACCAAATAAACCTCCTGTAGCTACTGCAATTTTTGCCTGATCAGACTGAAAGCTTGCATCGCTTATAGCAGCTGCATCTTCCTCGCTTTCTGCTGTGGTGAAATAGGTTTCTACACGCTGTTTCCAGGTTTCCATTCGAGGAAAAACTTTTTCAACAGGAACTACATATGATATTCCAACTAACAGGGCAAAACCAAGAATTGCACAGCCAACCAGGGAGAGCAGGTGTTTTACATTCACTCTTCCGATAAACATTAATATCAGACAAGTGATGAATAATATAGCTGATGTAGAAAAGTTTGCAGGAAGAATTAATCCACAAATAACAATGATGGGAACAATCATTGGTAAAAAGGCGGATTTTAAGTCCTTGATTTCATCTTGTTTTACTGCAAGTAAACGCGCCAGATACATGATGAGTGCAAGTTTTGCAAAGTCAGAAGTCTGGAATGTCATTTCAATAATTGGAATGCTTATCCAACGGTTGGCAGAGTTTAAATTTACGCCCATTGCCAATGTGTAAATTAACATTGGAACTGCAAGAAGCATGGCAACCTGTGACAGGCGAGAGAACCAGGTGTATTTCATTCTGTGAGTTACATACATTAAACCAAGGCCCAGCACGAGAATCGAAAAATGTTTAAACAAAAAATATTCTGTGTTGCCACTTCTTGTTCTGAATGCCAGCATACCGGAAGAACTGTAAACTGCCATTACCGAAACGACTGAAAGAAACAACACAGTGAACCAAATCACTTTATCGCCTTTCAGATATTTCAGAAGTGTTGTTGTCATTTTGTTAAACAGATTTCAATTATCCTTTCAATGAATTTTTCAAATTCATTACAGCAGTTTTAAATTTATTTCCGCGGTCTT
>CANKAM010000075.1 GCA_947479755.1 Bacteroidota bacterium | reverse complement strand
GCAGCAGCTTTTTTCTTAGCAGCTGGTTTTTTTGCAGCAGCTTTCTTAGCGGCTGGTTTTGCAGCGGCTTTCTTTGCTGCAGGTTTTTTTGCTTTTGCCATGGTGTTTTTTGTTTTTTTTAGTTAAACAATAATTATTGGTTTTAAACATCTCAAATGTATGCTGAGATTTTTTTTCGCTAACAACGTTTCAAATAAGTTTTTAACTATTAATTGTTAATTAGTGAAATTCAAAACCGGGACTATAACGCGAATACTAAAGCAAAGGTTACATTTTTTTAAATCCCTTTAAAATCAATATATGTACAGAGTGTTATGTTTATTGTAGTTTTGAATTGCGTCTGTTTTTTTCTGATTTATTTCGAATCTTGTTTGCAAAGTTATCAGTTGAAATGTTGAAAACCCGAAAATTTACTGACATCATTTTCTCCTGTCAGCAGGTCTCAACATTGTGTTTCGGTAATAAAAAATCAGCGAAATTATTTGTTGAGGAGAATGTGATTTTTGAATCCTCCTATATGTTTTCCTCCTAAAAATTTTTTTTCTAAAAAGGTAAGCAGGCGGTATTTCAGACGTTCGTGTTTAAATAAATCTCTCTCGGGATAGCTATTTCCGGAATAGTCCAGTTCTTTACTCCAGTTGAAATTCTCTATCCAGTTTTTCATAATTACAGGGTGTGTCCCATTAAAGACCGGTACTTTTTTCAGAGGACCGTAATTGAAATCGGTTGTTCTGCTTTTATATAGTTGTTCAGCTTTTTCAATTCCTTTATGAATCGTGTCGAGCGATTTCTTTTTGCTTTGCATCATTGCTGGTGGGCGAACCCAGCCGTAGTGAAATACTTCTGCGCTTACGCTTGCTACTTTAAGTTTAGCCGTTCCGTTTTGCTGACGGTAATTCTTTTCATCAAAGTCCGGAATTCTTCTGAATGATTGTGCGCTTTCCCAGGAATGAATGTCTTTATCATTTCTTACAATCCTTATTTCATGAGGATACCATCCATGCGAATCAACGTAATGATTGTAATCGCCCCAAAAGTGTTTGTAGGAAAATAACAATCCCTCCACTTCCTTATCATCCACTAATTCTTCGCAGCGCTTTTTTATTTCAGAAAGGTATTGCTCATGCACTACTTCATCCGCTTGCAGATAAAATAGCCAGTCCCCGGTACAGTGATTCTTGGCAATATCAGTTTGGTGAGCATTCTCCATGCCATTAGGAAATTTTTTAGTGTCCCAAACGGTGTGAACTATTTTCACCTTGCTGCTGCCAATGCTTTCAATGATGCTTTGTGTTTTATCATCGGTATCGCAATCGCCCAGAGCAACTACAAACTCATCAACAATCGGCAGGATAGAAAGAATGCTTTGCTTGATCGGATAATAGAGTTTATCCGCATTCTTTACCATTGTAAATCCTGAAATTTTCACTGTGCGGGAGATTGAAAAATCTGGAGATCGTAGAGTTTTTTATAGATGCCGTTCTTGCCTAGCAGTTCAATGTGTGTTCCGGTTTCGGCAATTTCACCATCCTGCATTACTATTATTAAGTCTGCTTTTTGAATGGTAGAAAGTCGGTGTGCAATTACTAATGAAGTGCGGTGTTTCATCAGGTTGTTAAGGGCGTCCTGCACCAGTTTTTCAGATTCTGTGTCAAGGGCTGATGTGGCTTCATCTAAAATTAATATCGGAGGATTCTTTAAAACTGCTCGGGCAATGCTCACCCGCTGACGTTGACCTCCCGAGAGTTTACTTCCTCTTTCGCCAATATTACTTTGATAACCTTCCGGAAACTGAGAAATGAAATCATGCGCATTGGCAATCTTAGCTGCCTTTTCTACTGCAGTTGGCGGAACGTTGGGCATAGCCAAAGCAATGTTTTTAAAAACTGTATCGTTGAATAAAATGGATTCCTGTGAAACAACTCCCATCAATCCTCTTAAATCATGAAGACTGTAATTTTTGATGTTTACACCATCAATCAGAATTTCACCTTCATCAATATCATAGAAGCGCGGAAGCAAATCAGCCAGTGTTGATTTACCTGCACCTGACTGGCCCACCAGCGCAATGGTTTGCCCTTTGCTGATTTTAAGGTTTATGTTTTTTAGCACAGGGCCTTTCCCGTAGCTGAAACTCACATTGCGGAATTCAATGCAGTCGGTAAATCTTTTAACTGGAACGGGATTTTCGGGTTCACGGATTTTTTCCTCGGCATTCAGAATTTCATTTACCCTATCCATGGAGGCAATCCCCTTTTGAAGTCTGAAAAATCCTTCACTAAATGCTTTTGCAGGTGGCATCAGTTGTGAGAAGATGGCAATATAGGCGATAAAGAATTCGCCCGTAAGTGTTGAATTTTGGTCCAGTATCAGATTTCCTCCGAACCATAAAATGGTAACAATTACAATGGCGCCCATAAACTCACTAACCGGTGAAGCAAGGTTTAGCAGCCGGTGAACGCGTACCATTATTTTATAGAACATCTCGTTGCTGCTGCTGAAACGATTTTCCATAAACTGTTGTGCATTGAATGCTTTGATGATGCGCATTCCTGAAATGGTTTCTTCCAATGTTGATATAATTTCGCCCAGCCGGCTTTGTCCTTTTTTGGCAGAGCTGCGCAGTTTGCTTCCTATCTTACTTATTAAATAGCCGCTCAGGGGCAAGAGCACCAGAACAAAAACGGTGAGCTCAGGGCTCATAATAAACAAGGTAGTGAGGAAGACGATAAACGTTACCGGTTCTTTAAAAAGCATTTCAATGGAGCCAAGTATGGACCATTCAATTTCTGAAATGTCGCTGGTGCTTCTTGAAATAATGTCGCCTTTCCGTTCATTAGAATAATAGGAGAGAGGCAACACCAGAATTTTCGAGTAAAGTTTTTTGCGAAGGTCGCGAACTACGCCTGCACGAACCGGAGCTATAAAATAGAACGCAAGGTAACGGGTAATGTTTTTCAGCAGAAATAAAACCACCACAGCTATACATATAATAAGGAGTGCATTTTTTGCACCGTGAACTGAAATGTATGTGTTCAGGCGGTAGTCAATATAGTTCATCAGAGCCTCAGGCGATAATGAAAAAGCGACAGGTGAAGTGTTTTTCTTTTCAGCGCTGCTGAAAAGAATTTTAAGAAAAGGAATAATTGCCGCAAACGAAACAAGCGAAAACAATGTACTGAGCAGATTGAAAAATGAGTTGGCAGCAATCAGTGATTTGTAATTGCCGAGGTAGGATAATATGCCGAGAAACTTTTTCAATGCTGCAAGTGAAGCGGCAAATATAGTGTGTTTCCGTCATGCTGAACTTGTTTCAGCATCATGTTGTTGAGACCCTGAAACAAGTTCAGGGTGACGTTAGTTGCATAGCGATAGCTAAATGCCGAATAAATGTATTTTTGCCTGCCCAACGTAAAAACGATAAAAATGAAAATGACATTAATTAAGTATTTCTCTTTTCTGTTAAGCTTGTCGGTATTGATAATTTCCTGCTCAAACGGCAAGTCAAAAATTAGCGGCAACATTGAAAATGCTAAGAACGAAACCCTGTTTTTTGAACAACTGACAGCAACCAAAGTCAATAAACTTGATTCGGTGAAGATTGAGAAGAACGGAGATTTTAAACTGAATGTTAAAATTCCGGAATACGGATTTTACCGTGTGCGCCTGAGCGACAACAATTTTATCACCTTGTTGCTTGATTCAACATCCAGCGTTGAATTGACTGCTAATGCATTGAATATGCAGGATGGTTATACTATTAAAGGATCGGCCGAATCAGAAAAAATCGCGAATCTATTTAATGGTATGAAACAAACCTTTGCAACTCGCGACTCATTAAGTAAGCTATATAATATGTTGGCGCAGGAAGGTAAACTTGATTCTATAACTGCCGCTTCGCTTACCTCTCAGTTTCTTTCTATTAATGATGTTAATCGTGAGTATGTTCTAAAATTTGCAAAAGAAAACAACAGCACATTACTTCCTTTGCTGGCAGTTGAGTACCTGAACCCGCAGGAAGATGTGCTTGAAATAGCCAAAATTGTAGAATCCTTAAATGCTAATTTCCCTAATTCGGATTATGTAAAACCTCTTGTGGCAAGGGTAAATGAGATGAAACGCCTGTCTGTTGGTTCTGAAGCTCCTGAAATTATGGTGAGTGATCCCGAAGGCAAACAGATTGCGCTTTCTTCTTTTCGCGGAAAAGTAGTTCTGATTGACTTCTGGGCTTCGTGGTGCGGACCATGCCGCAAGGAAAATCCAAATGTGGTAAAGGTGTATCAGAAGTACAAAGACAAAGGTTTTGAGATTTTCGGGGTTTCATTGGATAAAGAAAAAGGGGCATGGTTGCAGGCAATTGCAGCAGATAAACTCACTTGGAAACATGGCAGTGAACTTGCTTTCTGGAATTCATCTTTTGTGAAAACCTATAGTATTGATGGTATTCCTAAAACTGTTTTGGTGGATAAAAACGGAATTATCATTGCCAAAGATTTGCGAGGTGCGCAACTTGAACAGAAACTGGCGGAAGTGCTGAACTAAAATTTAAAACTCTTTTATGAAAAAAATATTCTCAATTCTTTTTCTCGCGCTTCCGTTTGTTCTTTCTGCACAGGAAGAAATTCCCTACTTCCAGCAGGAAGTAAACTACACCATTCATGTAAAACTGGATGATGCAAAGCACGAACTGAATGCCGACATCAGCATGGAATACATCAATAATTCGCCCGATTGGCTGGATGTAATTTACATTCACCTGTGGCCCAACGCATATAAAAATCACACTACCGCATTGGCGAAGCAACAGGTAGAGAACGGTGAAACCAAACTCTATTATGCCAAAGAAGAAAACCGTGGTTATATAGATAGCCTTGATTTTAAAGTGAACGGTGTTGCTGTGAAATGGGATTATGATTCAAAGAATATCGACATCTGTAAATTGGTTTTGGCTGAGCCGTTGAAGCCTAAAGGAAAGCTAACCATCACCACTCCTTTTCATGTAAAAATACCTTTGGGCGAATATTCGCGCCTGGGGCATTTGGGACAGAGCTACCAGATAACACAGTGGTATCCCAAGCCGGCAGTATATGACCGCAACGGTTGGAATCCGATGCCGTATTTAGACCAGGGAGAGTTTTATTCAGAGTTTGGAAGTTTTGATGTGAGCATTACACTGCCTAAAAATTATGTGTTGGGTGCAACAGGCGACATGGTTGATGGTGAAGCTGAACTGAAATGGCTGAACGAAATTGCAGAGCAAACCAAATACAAAACTTCTTTCGGTGACGGAAAAACATTCCCTAAATCATCAGACGAAATGAAAACATTGCGTTTCAAGCAGAGCAAGGTGCATGACTTTGCATGGTTTGCCGACAAGCGCTACAATGTGTTGAAAGGCGAAGTGGAAATGCCTGAATCAAAACGAAAGGTAACAACATGGGCAATGTTTACAGACGGAGAAGCCGACCTTTGGGCCAATTCAATTGAATACCTGAATGATGCTACTTTATTCTATTCACAGAAAGTGGGTGAGTATCCTTATAACCATGTTACCGCAGTTGACGGAGCGCTGAGCGCAGGAGGCGGGATGGAGTATCCTAACATTACGGTTATCGGAACCTCGGGTAATAAAAGAACGCTGGAAGAAACCATTATGCACGAAGTAGGACACAATTGGTTTTACGGAATTCTGGGAAGCAATGAGCGTGTTCATCCTTGGATGGATGAAGGGTTCAACTCTTTTATTGAAGCTCGCTACATGGAAAATAAATACCCGAACGGCACTTTTGCCGATGTGCTCGGTGGTAATCTGCCTGCACCTATTTCAAAATTTTTGGGTGCAGATAAATTTCCGCAAGAGATGATGGGTGAATTGGGTTATCTTTTTTCTGCACGTCATAATCTTGACCAGCCGGTTGAACTGCATTCAGCGCAGTACATGAAAATAAACTACGGAACCATTGTGTATATGAAAACTGCACTTGTTATGGATTACCTGATGGGTTATTTGGGCGAAGAAAAGATGGATGCCATCATGCACAACTATTTTGACCAATGGAAATTCAAACATCCCCAACCTGAAGATTTTAAAAAGGTAGCAGAAGAGCGTGGCGGAAAATTAAATTGGTTTTTTGATGACATGGTAAACAGCAGCAAAAAATTAGACTACACCGTTTGCTCGGTGAAAAAAGATGAAGAGCGCAAGACATGGAAACTGAAAATTCACAACTGCGGAAAGATTAACGGTCCTGTTTCCATTACTGCCTATAATAAGGACTCGGTGATGAAGACCGAATGGTTTGATGGTTTCACCGATTCACGCACATTGGAATTTCCGGAAGGCAATTACGATAAGTTTATTATCAACGAGCATGCCCCTGAGATTGATAAGAACAATAATACTATCCGCACAAAAGGTTTGATGAGAACTGTTGAACCTTTGCAGATTAAATTCCTCGGAACACTGGAACGTGCTGACCGCACACAATTATTCTGGTCGCCCGTTATTGGTTGGAATAATTATAACAAGACCTTGCTGGGCGCTGTCTTCTACAACAGCTTTTTCCCTGCCAATAAATTGGATTATACCCTTATGCCTTTATATGGAACAGGCAATAATGATTTTGCAGGTTACTTTAATGTAGGTTATACCTTCCGCCCTGCGGGCTCGTTTTTACAGGACTTGAGAATTGGTGTTTCGGGTCAACGCTACGGATATTTCTATCGTCCCGATGTTGGATACCTTAATTATAATGTCCTGAAGCCAGAAATCAGTTTCAGTATTAAGAAAGACCCGCGTAGTCCCGTTACCATGAGTTTTCGTTTCAGGCATATCAGTGTTTCCAGAGATAATAGAGTTTTCAGCGATGTGCAGGATAAATATGTTGCGACTAACTCCTATTATTATTTCAATGATTACACACAGTATTTGGTAAACAATCGTAAAATCAACCCTTGGTCTGGAAAAATAAATGTGCAGCAAGGAAAAGGTGTTGTAAAAGCATCGGTGGAAGCAAAATACCGCATCAGTTATAAAGGAAAGAACAAAGGCTTTGACATCCGTTTGTTTGCCGGACAATTCTTTGTCAAAAACATTTCAGAAGATTATCGCTTCAGAATGAGCGGTCAGCGAGGACGTATAGATAACGAGAAAAGTGGTTCCCAAGATTATTTATATGATGATGTTTTTCTGGGAAGAACTGATAACAAAGGTATTTTCTCCCAACAATTTACAGAAACAGATGGTAATTTTAAAGTACCTACGGCAGTGGGACAAACATCGGACTGGCTGATTGCTTTGAATTTGAAAACCTCCATTCACAAAAAAATTCCGTTGAATATTTATGCCGACTTCGGAACGTATAAAGATGCGAAGAATGCCTATCCGGGTTCAAAGTTCCTGATGTTTAACGCAGGGCTTTCGGTGCCGGTGGTGCCTAATGTGTTTGAGATTTATTTTCCTTTGTTGAGTTCATCTGACATTAATGATAACCTTGACCTGATGACCAAAAACTACTGGCAGCGCATCCGCTTCACAATTAATTTTAACAACATTAATCCGTTAAAGAGGGTAAGAGCAATTAAGCCGAATTAAGTTTATTCCGGATGATAAATCCTCTCCGCGCTTTTGTAAACATCCTCTTTTTTGAGCGACATTTTTTTCATTCGGTGTTCTGAGAATAAAGGCATCTGATCGGTATAGTGTTTGCTGCCGGGCATGCTCGATGCTCCAAAGGCATTAATGGATTCTATCTGGGGGCCTTCTTTGGTAAACTGCACCAGCTGCACATAACCGTCACCCGCCTTCATGCGGATGCGGCCATCGGGTAAAATATCTCCGAATACTGCGCGGATGGCATCAGGTCCTCCGTTTACTCCGTAAAATTTTCCGGCACGTTCCAGCACCTGCACTTTGCCAAGCGGTACATCAATCGTTCCGAAGTGTTTGATTAAATGTTCTTTTGATTCACGCACGCAGGCAACCATCAACTCTTCCATTTTGGTGTCATCTTCCTCAACTCCCTGTCTGCGTTCGCCCGGGCCTTGCAGCAAACGGTAAATAGCAAAAAGAAAAACCGGAAAATTGCGGTCAAGCGTATCGGCTGTGCGGTCAAATTTTTTAATCCGGATAATGGCATCCGCTATGTCGGGATACTTTGCCGTATCCAGCTGAAAGAATTTATCCATCCAGAAATCTCCTTTAAATGTTACACGTTTTGGGAAGGTATGGTCGTATTTCAAATCTTTAAAATTCCGAAAACTTAACGTTGAGTTGGCGTATTTCTCATTCATGATTTCTTCAAAACGCAGACTGCGGTTATTGTAAGTTTCATAATAACCAATACCCGAATTGAATTGCGGAAGCAAACAATTACCTTCATCGCAGGTAGCTTCATAACCTGCATTGTTGGTGTTGAATACATAACCGCAATCAGGATTCAGAAAATGCGCAAGGCTGTCTATAGGTAAGTATTTTTTATCCCACAGCGTTGCAGAGGTATCGCCCGGCAAAACTTTTTTCCAGTTGTAATGCCTGTCGCGGTGGGGTATTAAACCGTTAGCGATAAAAAAGATGGTATCGTTTTTATCAGCGTAGGTAATGTTCTGGCGCGATAATCCCTGCACATCCAGTGCCTTTTTGAATTCGGTAAAGTTGCGTGCCTTGTTCATGCGAAACCATTGCACCGATGGCTTTAATTCCAGCAATGCCGGCATGCGCAGTGAAAAAACTCCGTTATCGTTTTTCATGGTGGGGCCATACACACTGGTCCAGTATTTTTTGCGCACATGCAGCTTGAAGTTTTTCTTTTTGCCCAATGCCACAATCAGTTTCGCGTGATGCGTTTCTAACTTTTTCCATTCGCCATCAAACTTATACAGGTTCTTTTTCTTCGGGTGCATGTTTAGTTTGTAAACATCAATTTCATCCAGTTGTCCGGTAGTGTGTCCCCATCCTAAGTTTTCATTCGTGCCCAAAAAAATGGTTGCCGAGCCATGAAACAATGCACCTACAATATTCCATCCCTCTTCGCTGCACACATGCGCCTCGTACCACGAGAGCAAACCCTCAATCGGTTGATGCGCATTCACTGCCAGAAAAGTATTTCCGGTTTCTGTTTTGGTAGAGTTAAAAGCAAAAGCATTGGAGCCAATTCCGTCTTCGGGTTTGGGCATATCTTTAATGATGCGGCCATCCACCATTTTAGTTACTGTCCCCTGCACACCGCCCATCAGCGCCATGCCCAGCATGTAGCCCTGCACGATATCCTGCGGACGAATAGGCAGTAACTTTTTGTCCCACAACTTTTCAGGGTGCTTTGTTAAATAAGCATTCGCGCCCGCTGCATAGCCTTCCAGCACCCGTTTAAAGTCTTCGGGTATTTCTTTTTCATAATGTTCTTCTACATAAGTTGATGTTCCCAGAAACTGAACGGCAAAATCTATTTTAGCACCCTCCATGCCTAAGCGCTTACCCAGCAAACCTTTTATGGCGCTAAGCAGATATTGCGAGTTGCTGCTATCATCCTCGGCTGTAGCCCATGCCAGACCAAAAGCTGCTTCGGCATCTGTCTTCCCGAAAATATGCGGCACTCCAAAACTGTCGCGCACAATTTCAATGTTTTGGGTATTGATGGTTTGTGCGGAAAGAGAAGAAATAAACAAAATGCTATAGACAATAAACAAAGGGAAGCGCATAAGAATTGGATTAGGGTGCGCTAAAATAGGTCTATTCTTCAAACCACTCGCAGTGGTGGCTGAGTTATTTGTAGTGCTACACTCCTAAACCCCTCTCGGTGGGAGAGGGGTTTGGGGTGCATTAAGATTTACAAAATTGTTATTTCGTAAGTACCATTGTAAGGACCCTGGTTTTGGACGACCTCACCCCCAACCCCTCTCCTTGACCTCATCCGCCCTTCGGGCACCTTCTCCTAAAAAAAGGAGAAGGACAGCGGCAAATTAGTTTTTAGGAGAGGGGCATTTGTGCAGTTTTCTATAAAATGGTTATCTCGTATGTTCCTGGATACGGACTTTGATTTTGTATATTCAGGAAGGCTTTGAATTCAGCTGCTGTGAGGGTGTGGGTTTCTTCCTGACCGTTGGTTAATACTGAACCGTTGCTGCCTGAATAACCATCGCCTGCATTGTCGGCTACATAGAATGCTATGCTTACAACATTAGAGCCGGTGGTTGTGTTTTTGATTTTAATGGTTACACCGGGAATCCAAGCGGGATTAGTATTGTTTAAGATGTTTGCCTGCTGACCGGAATTAATAGTGCCAGTGAAGGGCGGAAGATTGAGCAATGTTACATTGCGTTTAATTTCTTTACCTGCGGCAATGTGGACATTGATCTCGGTTTTTGTTTGATAGAAAGGGTGTTCCCAATAGAAGTCGTAATCGTTGGGAAGGAGGTTAGCAATACCGAATTTTCCACCAACGCCCGCGGTTGTTTCATCTACCTTTTGATTTTGTCCTGTGATGGTGAGGTAAAATTGAGCACCTACCAGGAATGTTCCTGCTTCGTTGCGGATTACGCCACGCACTTTAGCTGTAGTTGAACCGATGTTGATTATTTCGCGTGCCTGAAAATAGCTGCTGACAAAATTTGGGTTAACTACTTCTAATGTTTGCACCATGCCGTCCATGATTTCTTTGAAGCTGATATCAATGATATTGCGAGAGATGGATTTAATCTGAACTATGGCTTGTGATTTAGAGATGATTGCCTGACGAGGATTTTGCATGGCGGTGCGATAGAGGCTTATGGCGGTCTGCAAATCGGTTACGTCTGCCATTGTATATCCATAGCCGGCAGCAACTGCGAAATTGGTATTTGCTTCATCGTGGATGACTTGACAAACATCATCTACTTCGTCTTTTTTCATTTCCTTGAAATCGGTTTTTTTGAAATCGACTTTCAATTTTAATGTGTTGTTACCAACGGTTACTGCATAGGCGTTGAGTGAGCGGCCACAGCGAAAACCAATATCGGACATTGCTTTGCGTAGGGCATTTGTGTCAAGAGTAACGCCCACGGATGTGCCTCCGGCAATCATGTTGAGGTTGTCGATGAGGATTAACTTGTTGTCGGCAACGGCTTTTGCATTGGCGAACTCGGGAATGCCCATAGTAGGGGTTGGATTGTTGGTGCACCATGTTAATGTTGCACGGATCATGTTTACGCGGTTGGAGATTGTGTTTTGCATTTTGATTGAGATTTAGTGATTTAGTGAATTGGTGATTTAGTGATTGATTTTGGTGGCATTTATTTTACCATGAGGGGGATTAATTTTTCCGGAGGAGGTGTTTCTTTTTCCATTAATGGGATTTCTTTTTCCATGAGTGGCAATTCTTTTTCCAACGATGGGTTTTCTTTTTCCATTAATGGGATTTCTTTTTCCATGAGTGCGAATTCTTTTTCCAAGGACGGGGTTTCTTTTTCCATGAGGGGCAATTCTTTTTCCATGAATTTTGTTAAATTATTGATTTTGTGTGTTTTAGCACTTTACCACCCCCAGCCCCCTCCTTGAAATAAGGATGGGGTGAAATAGCGGGACAAATGTTTATTGGTCGAGGGGGAGTATGTCAAGAAGCGGTCAAATGAAGTTATGAACAGGCAGGGAATTTTTAGCGGTTTGCTAAGTTCTCGATGTGTTCAAGCAAAAAATGGAAACCGATGAGGTTCTTATTCTCACAGGTGTTTGCTATCTCTATTATATTTTCAAGGGTTTCGCGATGAGCGGGTGTTAAGTTTTCGCTTTCCAGAATGGCTTTGCTGCGCTGGCAAATGTTGTTGCGAAAGTCTATTTCAATCTGTTGATAAGTTAGCTTTTCAATGAGTGAACTTACTATAATAGCTAAGGGAAATGTCTGGTGAAGGGGTGCGTTTTTGCAAAGCAATTCTGTAAGCCGCTTTAGCTGGCTTTGCGCATAGTTGGCTGTATGCAGAGGTTTTGTACCTCTTTTACTTTCCATGAGAAAAATTCGTCAGGGGGGAGTATGGGGTCCCGTTTTTAGATAATAACGGGGGAAGTTTTCTTTTATTACTTTTTGCTTGCCCAAAAAGTAAAACAAAAAAGGCACCACGCTGACCAACCATAAGCGACCACCCCCTGACCCCCTCCTTGAAATAAGGATGGGGAAATGTGCACGTACTCAGCCGCCCACAGGCGATGGACGCGAGATTGGGTTGATGGCTAAGAAATGTTTAAAGGCAGGATGCCTTGTTAATAACAGCGTACGGGAATCTAGGCTGAACGGGGGGAATTTAGTGCATTTCTATTATGGCATATATCAGCATTTTTTAGCCAGTTTGAATTTTAAGTATTTTATTGTATTAGGTTTGTGAAAAATTATAAACGCAATGATTATTACAAACGAAATTAAGGAACAAAATAGAAAAATATTTGAAGAAATTATTACTTGTTTAAATATTGAATTAGATAAACGACCAGGTAATGATTTTGAAAAATCATCTAATAGAATAGTTAGCACTGATAAGGATTTGTATAAAATATTCTTTCACGGAACACTTGTTCAAATTCATTATTTGTCACATTTAGATTCGCCAAATTTATTAATTAGTGTTTTTAAAAAGCACAAGAGAGGAGAAGCGGGTTTCCCTGAAGACATGGAATTCAAGGAAGACAAGCATATTAATTTTAGTGATGAGGCATGGACGATAGAAAAGATTGTAGAATATTGTATTGTAAAAGGAGTTGCTACTGTTCACTAACTTGTCATTTTCATGAAAAAAATAACACTATTTTCCTTTCTCATACTTAAAACATTTTTTCAGAATACATATGCCCAAGCCCCTGCAATTGAATGGCAAAAATCCTTGGGAGGAACAAGTCATGACGCAGCTTTTGCCATTGAAGAAACTAATGATGGCGGGTTTGTTGTTGCGGGGTATTCAAATACAAATGATGGTGATATTACAGGAAATCATGGAGGTAGTGATTCTTGGATAGTTAAATTAAATCATTAGCGTTTTGATATTAGTCCCACATTTTCAATTGATTAGGATTTTGTTCTTTGAAATATTGTAATTGAGTTTCTTGAAACAGTTGGTTTATGGGCGTTTTCTCAAAAATTGAGATGCTCAAAATCTGTAGAATTTCGTAGAG
>CANKAM010000074.1 GCA_947479755.1 Bacteroidota bacterium | reverse complement strand
GGGCGGATTTTTGCATTCCGAATTTTTTATTCTGGTAGATAAAGAAGGGAAAGTGCGCTGTCGCAAAGAAGATGACGGAAACGTTAAAGCAGTGTATGACGGCACCAGCGAAGCAGATATGCGCAAGCTAATAGACGATATTAAAATCCTGATTGCGGAGTACAATCTGCAACTCAAGAAGAATAACAACGCTTCTCCAAAAATTACAAAGAACAATGAGTGATAAATTTGTTTTCAGGTTGGTAATGGCAGTATCCATTGTGGTATTTGTTGCAGTAGTAATTCTTAACCGCAAAATACTTCCTGTACCTGAAGTTATTCCGGCATTTGTTTACAAGCTGACAACTTTGAATGCTTTTATAAACGGAACCTGCACTATTTTACTTTTACTTTCTCTTTATTTTATTAAACAAGGAAATATTGCGCTGCATAAAAAGATAAATATTCTTACTTTTTTGCTGTCTGCAGTTTTCTTGTTGTCATACATTACCTATCACTGGATGGCGCAGGAAACTTCTTATCCTGCTGACTCTAATTTACGCCCCGTTTACTTAACTATTCTTATTTCACACATTATTCTGGCTGCTTTGGTATTGCCAATGGTGTTGCTATCATTTTATTATGGTTTAAGAAGTCAGGAAGCAGACGGGCAAGCCTACATTCAAAAGCATCGTAAACTAACCCGCTTTAGTTATCCTATCTGGTTGTACGTTACAACAACAGGGGTAATCGTTTACCTGATGATTTCGCCTTATTACACGTTTTAAACATTGCGGATTTCGGATTTTAAATTGCGAATTACCAATAATCCGCAATTTAAAATTCGCATTTCGCAATACTAATACCCCGTTTTTGCGCTCCCGATGTTTTCAATCGGGTGCCAGGTGGTTTTTAGTTCCTGAGTGTCTAAAATCAGGTAAGGATTTTCGTTCTCTGACTTGCTCCAGTCTTTGTTGTTATAGATAAAAACACGCTTTACATTCAGTGAAGCATTCTCACTAAGCAGCTTTATTTCGTCTTTGTTGTTGCGGCAATAAACAATTGCATTCACATCCATGTGCGATGAGAAATGTTGCAGCAGTTCTTTTGTATTTCCTGTCAGAATATTTACTACTCCGCCAGGAACATCTGATGTGTTGATGACTTCTGCCAAGGTAACAGCGCACAGCGGCTTTGTTTCGGAGGCAAGAACCACACAGGTGTTGCCGCCTGCTATAATTGGAGCAATTACAGACACTAATCCGAGTAACGATGTTTCTTCCGGTGCAATTACCGACACAACGCCTGTGGCTTCGGGAACTGAGAAATTAAAATGTGATGATGCAACCGGATTTACAGAAGAAAATACCTGCATGTATTTATCACACCAACCTGCATAATAAACCAAACGGTCAATGGACAACACTACTTCCTGATCCGCCTGCTTTTTTGTGATTCCTTGCTGAATTAGCTCATCAACAAACTGCGCTTTTCTACCTTCAAGCATTTCGGCAATGCGGTAGAGTATTTGCGAACGGTTGAACGCTAATTTTCCACTCCAGCCTGCAAAAGCATTGCGTGCAGCAACCGCTGCATTACGGAAATCTTTTTTTGATGACAGACAAATGTTTGCTTTCAATTCAGCAGGTTGATAATATCTTCCGCTCTCGGTGCGGGGAAACTGACCACCAATGAAGATTTTATATGTTTTTAGAATTTCTGTGCGCGTCATTTTGTAAAACTACAAAATCTTTATTTCCACTCTGCGGTTCTTTTGATGCAAATCTTCGCTGCACTCTATTCCGTCTTTGCATTGGTTAAGCAATTTGCTTTCGCCATAGCCTTTGGGAACCATGCGTTTAGGATCAACTTTCTTGGTAACTAAATAATCATAACATGCTTGTGCGCGTCTTCCGCTCAGGTCGCTGTTGGCGGCATCACTTCCGCGGCAATCTGTATGAGCGCTGAGCTCAATTCTTATTTCGGGGTGATCGTTCATGAACTCCGTTAACCTGTCAAGGATAGGAAGGCTTTCGGGCAGCGGCTCGGCTTTACCAAATGCGAAATAGATGTTATCCAAATTCATAACCACATCTTTTTTGGCTTCCACTTCCAGACTTATTTCAAGCAGAGCGAGGATATCTTTCGGATCGGTGAAGGCAGGTATCTCCAGTGTTTTGGGTACATAGCCTTCTTTAGAGAAGGTGATGCTGTAAGACAGGTTAGGATAAAATTCCAATGTCAAATTTCCTTTAGCATCCGTAGTTGTTTTTATTTCCTTGCCGTTGGATGCTATGCTTACAACGCCTGCATTGGGTATGGCTTTTAGGCTTACTTTGTCTTTTACATTTGCATTTACGGTAAAGGGATACCAAATCTTTTTGAACGAATAGATTTTATCGTAGCCATGCTCGCCTTCGCGGTTGCTGCTGAGGTATCCTGTTTCGCCATCGGCATTGAACACGGCAGCAAAATCGTCTTTGCCGGAGTTCATGCCTATGCCCATGTTTACCATGCCGGACAGTTTGCCGGTAAGGTCGGTTGAGTAAAGGTCATAGCCACCAAAGCCGGTAAAACCGTTGGATGCGAAGTAAAGTGTTCCCTTGTTTTCGTGTGGGAACATTTCGTTGCCCGCTGAGTTGATATTCTTGCCCATGTTTTCGGGTTTTCCGAAGCCGCCTACCACTATGTTATTGCGTTCCATTTTGTAAATATCGTAGCCGCCAAATCCTCCGGGCATGTTGGACACAAAATACAGGGTTTTGCCATCAGAAGAAATGCTGGGGTGTGTGCAACTGTATTCAATGCTGTTTACGGGCAGAGGTTTTATGTTACTCCATACTCCGTTTACATTTTGTGCCACAAAAATCTGTAAGACGTTTACACCTTCTTTGCTTATTTTATTCTGAGTTTTGCGTTTGATATTTACTTCATCTTTTTCAGATGCGTTTTTGGTGAAGTACATCCACTCACCACCTATGGATGGGCTGCCTTCGTAGAACAAGCTGTTCAGGTCTTTTTCGGTGAGCACCTGAGGGGCAGCAAAATTTACCGAATCGGTTTTTGCGGCATAGGCAAGGTCGTAGAAAACTGTGCGGTCATTCACATTCAGTTCCTGTGGCGTGGCGAAGATGATACCGTCTTTGTAAAGACTAAGGCCAAGGCTGCGGCCTCCGGTTTCAATATTCAGGGCCTGCACGCCATACTCGGGGCGCACCTTTGCATTTTCAGGCGCCCATGCGGGAATTTTCTCGCGGTTGGCAACGTCTGTCTTTCCGCCTGCATCTTTGTACTTTTTATATAGGACAGCGGCTTCTTTGTGTTTGCCATTGTTCAGCAATACCTCCGCATAATAGCGCACTGTTTCTACATCCACCTTTTGGTCTATGATTTTGGCAAAGGCTTTTTCGGCATTTGCATAGTCATTGATGAAATAGTACGACAAAGCTGTTTTTTCCAATACGGGAAGGCTTTGATCGGTTACCGTTCCATAAAGTACAAGCGCTTCTTTATAGTGACCTGTGCTAAAACTCAGGTCGGCTTTTGCCAGATTGCCTTCTGTTTGGGCATAAACCTGTAGTGAAAGTAAGCTAAAAATGAAAAAAAATAAATTTCGATGAATTTTTGTAAAAGTTACCATTTAGCGATTATATTATACATTTTATACTATTATATGTGCGTCTCATAAAACTGCGTAGTTCGGCTGAGAGTTTACTAAGTGCGGCTTAAGCCTAACGTAGTTTGGCTGAGAACCTTCGTAGTTTGGCAAACCCTTAGCTAAGTTTGGCTGAGACTCTCTGAAGTTCGGCAAAACAACTGCTAAGCTTGGCTGAATACCTCCGTAGTTTGGCAGAACCTTAACTAAACAAGGCAGAGCCTTAACGAAGCCCGGCAAAGATCCATCTAAGTTTGGCTGAGAACCTGCGAAGTTTGGCAAAGCTGTTGCGAAGTTTGATAGAAATTTACTCATGTTAAAAACGTGGTGCATCAATTTTAACAGGTGCTTTTTCCTGAAAGAGGTGAAAAATGAGCATGATTTCGTGACTGTTTGACGAAACATTTTTCATAGGGCTCATATCAATATCATAGGCATAGGCCAGTTTAAAGTGTTTGGTAATGCGCACGTTCATCATGGCCACCATAATCTGTGCGGTGCGGTAACTTACGCCCAGCCCAATCAGGTTGCTGTAAACCGCCTGCACATTAATGTCGAGCTGCATAGGCGAGCCGCTTACCTGTTTCATCAATAAGGAAGTATTGAGGTCAAACTTGTCGCTCAGCTTAAACACGCGCCCCACATGCAGGTGATAGTGCATGGTTTTAAAGTTGAAGTTGGTTTTGTTCTTGAAATCGCCCTCGTAAATAAGTTTGTTGTCGAGCAAACGCGGAAGCGCAAAGCCTGCATAAAACTTTTTGGTGAAATAATAGATACCAAACTTGAATTGGGGAGCAACAAATGTTTGGGTGTTGGTAGCAAAGGCAGGGTCACCCTGCGTTACCAAAGCCACATCTGAGAGATTACTTTGCAGCGTTCCAATTCCGGCACTAAGCCCAAAAGAAAGCGAGCTACGGTCGTTCAAAGGAAGGCGATAAGCGTAGGTAGCCACAAAGTCAAGGCGTTTGTTAACGCTTATTTTGTCGTTAAAAAGGGTGAAACCCACAAAATGTTTCTTGCCTTTTAGCGGAGCGTTAAAACTAAGACCCTGAACGGTGGGCGCACCTGTAAAACCAACCCATTGTTTGCGGTAAAGCAAGGCACCGTTGAAGCTATTATAGCTTGCCACCGATGCCGGGTTCAGCATAGGCTGATACAGCATGTATTGCGAGAGGTGGAGTTGACTTTGGGCAGAAGCAGTATAAATGCCTGCTACAAAAAATAAGAATATTAGTTTTTTCATGTTCATTTTTGTTTTAACACAGAGTTCACGGAGTAAACAGGGTTACACAGAGACTCTGTGTAACTCCATAAACCCTGTGCTCTCTGTGTTGAAAATTCTTTCATTTTATTGTTTTCTTAATTCAATAGTTCCTTTCTTGGTTTCGGTTTCGCCATCGTTGGGATAAAAGATGTAGAAATAAGTGCCTTCTACCACGGCATCACCACCCAACACCATTCCTTTGTTGGTTTGTCCGTGCCAATCGTTTAGATATGGCTCGGCATCGTAAATCAAATCGCCCCAGCGATTGAAAATCTGCAAATGATGCGATGGGAATTTGAATAATCCCACTATTTCAAACTCATCGTTGATGCCATCATCGTTAGGCGAAATACCCGAAGGGATAAAGAAGGTTAATACATCAATGTAAACCCATGCCGTATCGCAAAAATCACCGCAGAAGGAGTCGCAAATGGCGTATTGAATGGAGTCCAGACCATCGTAAGTGCCATCAGGTGTGTAGGTAACCATGTTATCAGAATCTACATCGGCAGTACCGTGTTCGGGTTGGGTAATAACGTGAACCATACCGCCAGATTGACTGTCGTTATCCACCACATCAATGGAGATGGCGGTTTCGTTCTCGCCCGTTGCGCTGTCGTTAACTGCTGTAATAGCAGTAGGGAAGAAAACATCAATAAAAGCGCTGTCGGCTTGCACACAACCGTTATCATCCGTAACCGAAACGCTGTGCCAGGTGCCGTTTTGGGGAGTAATAAAAATGGTTTCGATGTTTGCACCCGTGTTCCATACATAAATAACTCCACCGCTTGCGGTAAGTTGGGTTGAAGAACCGCTGCAAATGGTTTGGTCTGTGCCTGCGTTGGCATCGGGTAGTTCATTAACGGTAATGGTCATCGGTTCTCTGCCACCCAAGTTAATGCAACCGCTTACGCTTTCTGATTCTATATAATAAGTAGTGGTTTGCGTAGGCGAAACCGTTAAAGGAGTTGTGCCCAACAGGTTTCCGCCAGTAGCTGCTGAATAAACATTGTAGCCGATAGCGCCTGCGCCAGAAGCATTAATAGTAGTTTCTTCACCAAAGCAGATTTCTTCCTGGGTAGCTGTAACCGTTGGGTCGTCAGGGGAGGCTTTAACGGCAATTTCAATAGATAATGAGTCAATGCAAGGAGCAGTTCCAACTGTGTAAGTAACCTCAACCAAACCTGCCAGACCAACAGGGTTAAAGTTGTTGCCTGTAACACCTGTTCCGCTCCAAGTACCACCTGAAGTTCCGCTTACAAGAGGTGTTAATGAAAGAACTCCATCGCTTTCGCAGATAGAATCGGGAGCAGCCCATGCAGCCGAAACGTTGGTGATGGAAATGCTGTGAACCTCTGTTTCCACACAAGGTGTAGTTCCAACAGTATAGGTAATAGAAACCGATTGTCCGGTTAAGCCCGTGGGGTCAAAGTTGTTGCCGGTAACTCCGGTTCCGCTCCAGCTTCCACCTGAGGTTCCTGTTATAAAAGTTGTCAGGTCTGTTACGCCCTGAACCTCACAAATGTTGGTTGGTGCATCCCAAGCCGGGTCAACGTTGGCTACTACTGTGATGTTGTAGGTTTTTATGTCGCTGCAAGGAGTAACGCCTACGCTATACGTCAATGCAACAGGACCCGTTAAGCCGGTAGGATTAAAAGTTGTTCCGGTAACACCTGTTCCGCTCCATGTTCCGCCCGGATTGCCAGTTACTAAAGGATTAAGGTTGATGTTTCCTGCTGCTTCGCAAATAGTTCCTGGTGTTGTCCACTCAGCGGATACAGTTGAGGTAACGGCAATAGTTTGAGTAGAGGTTTCCACGCAAGGTGAAGTTCCAACGGTGTAGGTAACAGAGATGTTTCCTGATAATCCTGATGGGGTAAAGATGTTTCCGCTAACGCCTGTTCCGCTCCATGTTCCCCCTGCTGTGCCTGTTAAAAGAGTGGTGAGGTTAATAGTTCCTGCTGCTTCGCATACCGCACCCGGTGATGACCATGCAGGGTTTACATCGGGAGTAACAGTAATGTTAAAGGTTTGTAGATCGCTGCAAGGAGTAACACCTACGCTGTAGGTAATGGCAATTGGTCCGCTCAAGCCCGTTGGGTTGAAAGAAGAACTGCTGACACCCGTTCCGCTCCATGTTCCTCCGGGAGTTCCGGTTACAAGTGCTGAAAGGGTAACGTTACCTGCGGCTTCGCAGATAGTTCCGGGGGTTGTCCATGCAGCCGAAACGGAAGTGGTAACCGAGATATTCTGTGTTAATACTTCCGAACAAGGCGAAGCACCAACAGCATAGGTAACAGCATTTGTTCCCGATAAACCCAATGGGTTAAATGTGTTTCCTGTAACGCCTGTTCCGCTCCATGTTCCGCCTGCGGTGCCAGTAATTAATGTATTGAGGTTAATAGTACCTGAAGATTCGCAAATGGCACCCGGTGAGTTCCATGCCGGGTCAACATCGGTAACTACGGTAACGCTTTGTGTTGAGGTAGCCTGACAAGGTGAGTTGCCAACGGTGTAGGTAATGCTGTGTGTTCCTACTCCGGCAGTGGTTGGGTTAAATGTGTTGCTGCTCACTCCCGTTCCTGAGAATGTTCCGCCTGTGGTTCCTGTAATTAAGGTAGAAAGATTTACGTTTCCAGCGGATTGACAAACTGTGGTTGGCGCATTCCAAGTTGCTGTAACGGTTGGTTCCACGGTGATGGTATGTTGCTCGGTAACGGTGCAAGGAGATGCGCCAACGCTATAGGTAATGGTGTGTATTCCCGCGCCTGCTGTACTTGGTGTAAAGGTATTGCTGCTTACACCCGGTCCTGAGAACGTTCCGCCTGCAGTACCTGTAACGGTGGTACTGAGGTTGATGGCACTTCCTGCCAGACATACGTTTCCGGGGCTTGTCCATGCGGGGTTTTGGGTAGGTATCACGGTGATGGTAACGGCAGTGCGCTGTGCACTCGGGCAGGCAGTAGCCTCAACCAACGCTTCTACATAATAGGTAGTGGTAGCAGAAGGTGTAACCGAAAGCGGTGTTGAACCCAGATTGGTTCCACCTGTTGAAGCAGTCCAAACGTTATAGGTAACCGAACCGCTTCCGCTGGCATTGATGGTTGCGCTTTGTCCCTGACAAATGGTGGAAGAAGATGTTGATGTAGGGTTAGGCGGAGCTGTGCAGGGTATGTTGCTGCAATCCATAATAAGGACAGGGTTGAGCGTAGTAATCACCGGAGTAAATGTTGATGCTGATGCAGTGGTGTAAGTAGAGCTTGTGGGTGTTGACAACGTTACGCTGTATGAGCCTGTTGTGGGAGTTAGGGTTGTTTGTCCGCAGGAAGAACCTGTAGAGCCTGTACCCATATTACCAAGGTTATCGGTTTTGATGATGTTGTAGTTAAAGCCGCCTGTCTGCTGATCGGTCATGGCCATCATGTAGCCACCATCGTTTGCCAAGCCTCCTTCGGGCAATATGGCTGCAAGTGGACCGATGGGAAGGTAGCCTCTTCCGAACATTAATGCTCCGCTGCTGCTGTTGATTTTAAGAATGGCAGAGTAGAAGGAGAACAGTTGAACATTCATTCCGATGGCTGAAAAGTTACCATCGCTGTTTTCCATGATATCCTGAATAACAAAGGTGGAAGGCGGAAAACCTGATCCGTTTATTTTGCGGTTGAAGGCGCCCATGGTTGGTGTTGAGCCTACGCCACTTTCGGTGATGAGGAATGCATCAGAACCATCGTAGCCGCCCATGAGTATTTTTCCGGCATTGGCACCGCCTGTGAGTTTTATGGCGCAGTTTATTCCCTGCGAGGAGGTGTTGCCTGTGCCCCATCGCCTGATGTAGGTTAGTGCACCTGAGGTGGTGGTTTTAATCATCAGCGCAGCGCGGGGATAATCGCCATCTGCATCCATGGTTTGGCTTCCGTCTGCTGATTCGCCAACAAAATAATAACCATCGGCCGATTCAACCACATCGTTAATAAAATGCTCATCAGGGTTTGCAGTTGGTATTACCCAAACGCGGCTCCATTGCAGATTACCGCTGGCATCTACTTTAAAGCCAAAGGCGCTGGAGGTATCAACAGTGGTTCCACTAACGCCATCCCAGAAATAGCTAACGCTTCCGCCCACCAGAAAACCACCGTCAGAGGTTTCGGTAACGGCATAGGCTGATTCTTCGGAGTTATTGCCACTTGGAATATCGGGGCACTGATAACGGTTTGCCCATACTACGTTTCCGCTGTTGTCAATTTTTATAAGGATGGCACCTCCCGCTGATGAGGAGCCGGAGATGATGAAGCCTCCGGAGCTTACGTTTTTTATGTCGGAAAAGTCGGTGGCAACACCTCCCACAAATGATTTTGCCCACTGGAAGTTGGCGTTGGCATCCATCTTAATCACGTTTCCGTAGAGGGGGATGAAGGTGGCGTTGGTTCCTGCAATTAAATAATCGCCTGCGGGACTTTGTACCATGCCTGCTGCAATATCAAAACTGGCTACATCGTAGCTGATGCGGAAGGTGGTTTGGGCGTAGGAATTGACAATTGATAGTTGACAATTGATAATTACAATCAGAAGCAGGGGCAGTAAAAGAGGAATACGTTTGAACATTGAGGAAAGAGTTATTCGTTATTTGTTATTCGTTATTTGTTATTAGAAGTAGTTTGTATCGTATTAACTATTAACCAATAACCATTTTTGAATAACGGGCGGTAAAGGTATTAAAGGGAGTGAATGTGGCAAATGGTTTTGTGGGGGGAGGGTTAATTTTAAGGTGGGTTTAAGAACAATACCAGCAGCCTTGATTTGATTGAGAGAAAACGTTTCCGGATTTGGTGACAATGTGGTTTGCGCGGGTGTAAGATGCATTTGTTTTACTGTAAGCAGGGTTTGCGCGGGTGTGAGCATGTGGGATTTAGTGTAAGGGAGGTTTGCGCGGGTGTAAGCGACATTTGCGTTACCGTTAGCAGGGTTTGCACGGGTGTGAGCGAGGTTTGAGTTACTGTAAGCGAGGTTTGCGCGGGTGCGAGCAGGTGTGATTTACTGTAAGGGAGGTTTGCGTGACTGATTGCAGGGTTTGGGAAACGAACAGCGAGGTTTGCGCGGGTGTAAGATGGGTGTGAACGGGTGTTGGAGCGGTGTGTGATGTAGTTAAGGGGAGTTCTATAAATTAATTTGTTGATAATTATATTAATTAATATATTAGATAGTATACCGATTAAGATATTAAGAGGGCAATGTTAAAATTCAATTTAGTGTTACGGTTTTTTAAGCACATGGCTGATATAATTTTCGGTCATGAAACTAACATATTCAAATCTGAAACCACGGCCACGAGTACTCAAAGCCGTCACAGGCATAGGATTAAAGGAGTTTGCACTACTTATTACCCCTTTTTCTAATGCCTGGGAAATACATAACAGAAAATGGACACTGGAAGGAAAAACCCGACAGAGAAACTTCAAATTCAGAGAGAATAATTCTTTCCAGAGCATAGAAGACATGATGATTTTCATTTTATACCATTATAAAGCAAAACCAACACAAGAACTTTTAGGTGTAACTTTTAATCTGACACAACCCAAAGCTTCACTATGGATTAGCACCTTAGAGCCAATACTGATGCAAAGTTTGAAGAAGCTAAATCTGGTCCCAGTAAGAGATAGCGCTGCATTAAACCATGAACTGGTTGAATCTGTTACGGTGATATTGGATGGAAGTGAGCGTCCGGTAAGACGCCCAAAGTATGACCAGAAAGAATTTTTCAGTGGAAAAAAAAGAGGCACACGGTAAAAAACAATTTGGTCATCAACATGCAGGGACAAATTCTTTATTTGAGTAATACATATCCGGGAAGCGTGCATGATCGCACCATATGCAAAGAAGAAGAACTGGTATTTGAAAAAGAACTGACGGTATTGACGGATTTGGGATTTTTGGGCTACACTTCGCCTACAGCGAGGATTATCATGCCTAAAAAGAAAAGCAAGTACCGCCCAATCTCTGAACAAGAAGAGATTGCAAACAAATGGATTTCTAAAATACGAGTAAGAATTGAACATGTTTTAGCAAGTGTGAAGTCTTATCGGGTAGTAAGTGATGTGTACCGCTCTCGGCTGTATGGGAAAGAAGATAATGCAATGGTTATTGCTTGTGCTATCCATAATCTCAAATTGAAATCTAAATTCTTCATAAACCCTTAATCGATATATTCTCTAATAATATACATTTGCATTTATAAATAATTAAAAAACAGTATCATGTCAAAAACAAATTCGGTAGGAAAGGCTATTCATGAAATGCATGAAAATTTGGCTCATTTAACAGAGCAGCATAATGAAAATAGTTGGATGCAAACTGGCAAAGAACGCCTGAATGAAATTTTAAGATGAGAAAAAAAGATTTACAGAAGTTAAATTTATTTGTAATAGCATAAGTTTTTTTGTAAATTTACTTCCTACCCCACTTTGGGGTATAATTATATCCATATTTATAAACTTAAAAAAAATACAAAATGTACGGATTAGTAAACAAAGCAATTCAGGATTTAGTATGCGAAAAGTTCGGAGAAGACAAATGGCAAGAGATAAAAAAAATGTCAAATTTTGAAGATGATTTTTTTATTGGTATGCAGTCCTATCCTGATGCATTAACGTATTCATTGGTAAAGAATGCAGCAAAAGTATTAGGGGCAGAGGCCTCTGTTGTAATGGAAGCTTTTGGAGAGTATTGGATTTTGTATACCGCCCAAGAAGGTTATTCTGAAATGCTAGATTTAGCAGGCGATAATTTACCTGATTTTTTAAATAATTTAGACTTGTTGCACACTCGAGTAAATAATATAATGCCAAATTTGGTACCACCTCAATTCTCAACAAGGAATCAAACCGCTAATTCAATAGAATTAGAGTACAGATCAAGTAGAGAAGGCTTGACTCCAATGGTAATAGGGCTATTAAGAGGTTTGGGTAACCGATTTAACAAAGAAAACATGAAAATTGAGCATATTCAACAAAAAAATGAAACAAGCGATTGTCATGTATTTAGATTAGAATGGTAAGAGTGAAATGAAACAACCTGATACTCCAGACAACGAACAAAGCAGATTAAAGGCCTTGGAATCGTATGATATATTAGATTCATTAAGTGAATCAGAATATGACGATATTGTTGCAGTTGCTCATGAAATTTGCCAAACAAAAATTGCAGTTATTAGTTTTGTTGATGAAAAAAGACAATGGTTTAAATCAACCATTGGCTTAAATATAAAAGAGACAAGCCGTGATATTTCGTTTTGCGGACATACCATAAATCAACCCAACGATATTTTTGTTGTGGCTGACGCTCGACTGGACGAACGTTTTTCTGACAACCCCTTAGTAACAGGAGATCCTAATATTGTTTTTTATGCTGGAGTGCCCCTAATTGATGAGAACAGTTTTGCTTTAGGAACTCTTTGTGTAATCGATTCAAGCCCCAAAACACTCACCGAAAATCAAAAAAAAGCCTTACAATTATTAGCCCGAAATGTAGTTTCATTGTTACGTTCTAAAAAAAAGAGTTTAGAATTAAGTAATGAAAAAACATTTTTATTGGAGGCTATTAATTATTCATCCCCTTTTTTTTTAATGATTGATTTTAATAGTACCATTATAGAATTTGGGCATAACTACTCTATATCAATTACTGAAATTAGAAAAGGAAAATTATTAAGTGACTATTTTATTTGGGAATCTGAGTTTAATACTGAAAAACTTTTAGCATCTAATTTTTACGAAAATAAATTATTATTTTATAAAACGATAGATGGTAGGCAGCGATATAAGTGTTCGATTAAGAAATATTATGAAGATAAAATCATTTTGTTTTCAACTCCAGTTATTAATTCACTGCAACCAATTGCAAATTATAATTTAAATATAAATAGTTTTCCGAAACAAGATTATATAGCCGAATACTTGTTTTTACAGCAGGCTGCGACAAAGGGATTAGAGGATGCTAGACAGTTGGCTGATAATTTAAAGGGAAAAAACAAACTTCTCGAATTTTCGAAAAGCTCTTTAATTAAAGTAAACTCAACGCTAGAGGAAAAGGTTAATGAACGTACAAAATTATTACTTGCTTCGCAAAGAGAATTAGAAGAGTCCAACACCGAATTAGAAGCTCAAACGCAAAAATTACAAGCATCTGACGAAGAATTGCGTGGGCAGCAAGAAGAGTTGTTGCAGAGTAATAAAGAACTAGAAGAAAAAACGAAGTTAGTTGAGGAAAAAAATCATGCCTTTAACGAAAAAAACAACCTATTAGTTGCCGCTACAACCGATTTAAAAAGAAAAGCTGATCAGCTTACATTAAGCAGTAAATATAAATCGGAGTTTTTGGCTAATATGAGCCACGAATTAAGAACACCGCTTAATTCAATACTATTGTTAAGTAAATTATTACGAGATAATTTAGAGGATAATTTAAGTGAAGATCAAATAGAATATTCAGCTGTTATTAATAAAGCAGGAAATAGTTTATTAGAATTGATTAATGATATTTTAGATTTATCTAAAATTGAGTCCGGAAAAATGGACGTTAATGCCGAAACTTAGAATGAAAATATATTTGCAGGCGATATTCAATCTTTATTTAATCCAATTGCAAAAGATAAGGAAATTGAATTTAAGGTGCTTGTAAATT
>CANKAM010000073.1 GCA_947479755.1 Bacteroidota bacterium | reverse complement strand
ATTTTTACATCAAACGGGTGATTGTAAAAAACTATTTTGCCTTTAATTTTTTCTGTGCCGAGTTTTTTCAACTCGTCAAAATCTTTTACTTCTATTATCTCAGCGGTCAGTCCCTTCTCAGGTGTTGCAATGCTTCCGCCAAGAGCCACAATGTCAACAGGGTTTTCTTTTTTTTCGCCCGGAGTGAAAAAATAACCTGTTTCTTTTTCTCCTCTCACCCAATGCGGCACCATCACCTCCTGTAAATAAACCGTATCAAAACTATATTGCTCCATCAATTGCTTTGTCCACTTCACTGCTTTTTCAGCACCTTCTGAACCTGACAGGCGTGCACCAATTTTTTTGCAGAGGTATTCTTCATTGCGGTAAACTTCACCGCTTACAAAAATCTCGTCACTTATTTTTTTGATAATGACTGAATCTGGTAATGTTGCTGTTTGTGCTTTGAGTAAAACAGAAACCGGAATAAAAGCAAGAAGAAACAGAAATCGCTTCATTAACTAGCGCCTTATGGCTATCTTCTTAACACGAGTATTTTCTCCGTTCTGAATGTTTAAGAAATAAATTCCATCGGATAAATCTGCTGAAGGAATATCTGTTCTTGAACTTTTAGAAACAAAAGATTTCACTACTTGTTTTCCAGTTATATCAAAAACAGAAATAGTGTTGCTTGGATTTTTCTCAGGTACTGAAAATGAAATAAAATCAGATGCAGGATTTGAAAAGACAACTACTTTTTCATTTGAGAAATTATTTTCTTCTACACCCAAAGCGGTAAACCATCCCAAAGAAAAATCATCAAAAATAAAATAGGAACCTGCAGTTGCAGTGTTGAGCACTGTATCCTGTATGCCAATGAGAATAGCAATTTCAGCAGAAGCGCTGTCACCCGGAAGATAAGTAATAGGAAGCGCTATGGGAGTGTAAGTTGATGCAGCATCAGTAATTTTAGCAAGGATAAAACCTGTCGGATAGCCTGTTGCAGTATTCAATTGAGCAGTCACCACAATTACATCGTTATTCAGCTTGTTAAATTTATAGTAAAAGTTTAGGGTTGCATAGTTTTGATTAATCTGAAAAAGGCTTCCAGAATAAGAACCAAAATTAGGCGCTGTCCAGGTGTTGAAGTTGGTAACTTCTCCTTTCACGGCAGAAAGCCCGGAATGCGCATCAGGCGATTGTGTTATTGGGGTGGTAAGACTTACAACATTGTTGCTGTTCCAACCATCAGCTTCCGCATCTGTCCAGTTTTCAAAACTGAAATTTGGAAAAACATATTGTGCAAAAACCGAATTAATACTGATGCTAAATAAAATAATGAGTACTGATTTTTTCATAATGGATTATTATTGTTTTGTAAATATAGAAATAAAAAAAGCCTCCCGTTATAAACGAGAGGCTTTTTTATGATTTATAAAACCAGATTTACTTAATCACCACCTTAGTAGTAGCCGAACCTTTTTCAAAATCAATATTCACCGTGTAAATACCGGGAGCGTATTTAGTGCCATCGATATTAACTTTATTCAGGTTCAGGTTTGAGTAAGCAAAAATGCTTCGTCCTGTAACATCAAACATACGAATGTTGCGGATGTTGTTTCCTGAAACTGCACCGCTGATGGTAAATGTTCCGTCAGCAGGGTTAGGGAAAACAGTTACTTCCTGAATGTTGGATTCCTCTACAGCTGAGAAATTGCAAGTGCCCAATGGAGATAGAACTGCATAAGCGCGGGGAGCAAGATAACCCATGATACTATCAATATAGCTTTTTGCTTTTGTTTCGCTCATGTCAGGATTAGTTAACAAACCGTTTGCATGACGAACACAGGTTGTATCCCACCAATCCCAAGGACCGGCTTGCTGACCTGGAACTTCAAAAGGAAATAATCCTTCAAAGCCATCATTTATCAAATCAGCACGTTGTGTGTATACATCGTTAAAATTTGCATTTGTAAAAATATCATTGTTCCCAAGCATGTTTGCTCTGCGCACAGCATCATAAGAACCACTAACTTCTACCACAAAATCTCCTGTAGTAGGCACAATAACTTGTCCGAAACCATAGGGAGCAAATGGATCACTTGGGCAATGGAATGCTACAACGGGAGCTTCTCCTGCTTCCATCCATGATGAATCGCCTAACGCTCCTCCCATGTTAAAAATCATTTGTGCTTCTGAGCTTAATCCGGGGTAGTTTGCGATGTTATTAGGAATGGTTCCGCCAAAGCCATCATAGTTTCCGTAAATTAAGGTGTCAACATAAGGCTCTCCTGTATTTGCATTCTGAAATTTGTCTAAATAAATTTCATCAGGCTTATTGAGTGCGCCATAAGCCAATGCAACATAACCACCTGATCCGTAACCGCCAACAATTACTTTACCAGGGTCACTATTCCAGTAGCCCATTGTATTAGCATCGTTGCGGAAATAACGTACTGCGGTTTTAGCATCAATAAGGGCGCGATAAACAGCTTGTAATAATGTGCTTGTGCGGGTATCCTGATCGGTGCTAACAGCGTTCCAGCCTTGGCGGTAAGATACGGCTGCTGCTATATAACCTCTTTTAGCAAAACGTGTACATGTTTCTTTAATTACACTGTCTTTGCGGGTACCTGTGCACTGTCCGTTTACAGGAGGAGGTAAAAAACTTCCTGTATGAAGAACAATAACAACAGGACGACAAACAGTTGCATCATCATTTGCAGGTTGATAAACATCCATAAAAAGGTCAATAAGTGTGGGCGTTCCCGGAAGGGTTGAATAATTCGCTCCGTATTTTACGTCAGTTGTTACCTGAACTTCGGTAAATACTTCATCCAGGTAGCGTTGCTGCCCGAAAGAATAAAATGCAGTTGTCAGCATCAGTAATAAAGCCGACACGTGTAAATGTTTTTTCATGATTTTTTAGTTTAATGGTTATATGTTAATGCTGCGAAGGTAATAATTACATTCAAATTCAAAGCCTCATTATATTCGTGCAAAATTTCCAGACATGATGCACCCTCTCCGCAAATACGAAAACATTCACATTCCACTCTGGCTGTTGAAAGATACCTGCTGGATGATGGAATGGAAAACGCTAGGCGTAATAATGATTATTCCTACCATTTATGTAGCTGCATTGCTTGCCTGGCGTACCAGAGATGACGATGAGTTTTTTGTAAATCTTGCTATTCTTGCATGGATTAGTGCCAATGCATTTTGGATGTGCTGCGAGTTTTTTGACTACCTGCAATACAAAGATTTTGCTGCAATTGGGTTTGTTGCCGGAGCTGTTTCTATTTCCATTTATTATATCAGGCGATTTAAAAATAAAAATGTTGTGGATGCGGTTTCTTAATTACATACTTTTGCCCCGCTCTTCAAATTTCCATTCATGTCATTAACGCGGCATCAGGCTGTTACCGCAGGCGGACTAATTGTTACGCTTGGTATTATTTTTGGCGACATCGGAACTTCTCCGCTGTACGTTTTTAAAGCAATTATTGATAAAAGTCCTATTGCTCCTGATTTGGTATTGGGCGGACTGTCGTGTATCTTCTGGACACTTACGCTGCAGACCACCCTTAAATATGTTATTATAACACTGCGAGCCGACAACAAAGGTGAGGGCGGAATTTTTTCACTCTTCGCATTAGTGCGCAGAATGAAATCCAAGTGGCTTTATATTCCTGCTATACTGGGTGGCAGTACCTTGCTTGCCGATGGAATTATTACTCCTCCCATTTCGGTGGCCTCTGCTGTTGAAGGTTTGCGGGTATTGAATGCAGATATTCCTACAATACCTATTGTTATTTTTATTCTGTCGCTGTTGTTTTTTATACAGCAGTTCGGAACCGGTTTTGTAGGCAAATTTTTTGGGCCTGTGATGTTAATCTGGTTTTCGATGCTGGCAGTTTTAGGTCTAAGTCAGCTGATAGGAAGTCCGGCAGTATTAAAAGCCATTAACCCTTATTATGGTTATAATCTGTTGGTAAACCGCCCCGAAGGTTTCTGGATTTTGGGTGCTGTTTTTCTTTGTACTACAGGAGCCGAAGCACTTTATTCAGATCTAGGACATTGCGGAAGAGAGAACATTCGCATTACCTGGTCTTTTGTTAAAATTGCTCTGTTGCTTAATTATTTCGGGCAGGGTGCATGGTTGCTTTCACACGAAGGCGTATTGCTCGATGGCACAAACCCGTTCTTTGCCATTATGCCGCAATGGTTTCTTATCACAGGTATTGTTATTTCAACCGGAGCTGCCATTGTTGCCAGTCAGGCATTAATAAGTGGTTCGTTTACATTAATCAACGAAGCCATCCGTCTTAACTTCTGGCCTAAAGTGAAAGTGAAATTTCCTACAGATTTGCGCGGGCAGATTTATATTCCCTCTGTAAACTGGTTATTGCTGGCAGGCTGTATCGGTGTTGTTCTTTATTTTAAAGAATCAGCAAACATGGAGGCTGCTTATGGTTTAGCGATTGTTATGACCATGCTGATGACCACCACTTTGCTTGCTTTCTATATGCGTTTGCGCCATTTGCATGTTATACCACGAACGCTTATTATTTCAGTATTTGTTATTGTTGAGGTAGCTTTTCTGGTTGCCAACCTGCGCAAGTTTGAGCATGGCGGTTGGGTAACATTGCTGATTGCTTCGTTGCTGGTGGCAGTAATGTTTACCTGGTATCAGGCGCGAAAAATTAAAAACCGCTATGTTGAGTTTGTAAAAATCGACAAGTATTTTACACTGCTTAAGGATTTGAGTAATGATTTAAGCGTTCCAAAGTTTGCCACCCACTTGGTTTACCTTACCAGTGCCGACCGCAAAAGCGAAATAGAATCAAAGGTGATGTATTCCATTTTGCAGAAGCAACCCAAGCGGGCAGACATCTATTGGTTTGTGCACGTAGATGTAATTGACGAACCGTACCGCATGGAATATTCGGTAAAACAGATGGTTGAGAATGATGCTATTCGTGTTGATTTTATCATCGGTTTCAGGGTAGAGCCGCGGATTAACCTGATGTTTCGTCAGGTGGTGGCGGATATGGTGAAAAATCATGAAGTGGATATAACCAGCCGTTATGAATCACTAAATAAAAACAATGTGATTGGCGATTTTAAGTTTGTGGTGATTGAAAAATTCCTTTCGTATGACAACGAAATTCCTTTTTATACTAAAATAGTTCTTGACATTTATTTTGTGCTGAAAGAGCTGAGCATGAGCGAAGAAAAAGCATTCGGGCTCGACACCAGTTCGGTGCTGGTAGAAAAAGCTCCGCTTATTATTGCAGCACCTAAAGACATTCACCTGAAAAGGGTTGACCACCATTAATAACACTTACACCAAATCATGGCATACCAAAACTTACTTACCGAAAACAGAGAAGGAATTCTAATCATTACCATCAACCGCCCAGACAAGCTGAACGCACTTAACGGACAAACGCTAAGCGAAATTCAGGATGTGATGCACGATTTAGTGAAGGACGATTCGGTTAAAGCCGCCATCATCACCGGCTCGGGAAACAAGGCGTTTGTGGCGGGCGCAGACATCAGCGGTTTCCAAGGAATGGATAAAATATCGGGTAGTAAACTTGCTTCCGTTGGACAGAATGTTTTGTTCCAGATTGAGAATTGCCCTAAACCCATTGTGGCTGCCGTAAATGGTTTTGCATTGGGCGGTGGAAGTGAGTTGGCAATGGCTTGCCATTTTCGATTGGCATCTGAAAATGCAAAGTTTGGTCAGCCCGAAGTAAACCTTGGTTTAATACCCGGCTATGGTGGTACGCAACGCCTGATACAACTCATAGGCAAAGGCAAAGCAATGGAACTGATGATGACTGCCGACATGATTGGTGCACAGGAAGCCCTGCAATTAGGGTTAGTAAACTATGTTACAACTTCAGATGATTTATTGCCGAAAACAATAGAATTGCTAAAAAAAATAATGAGCAAATCGCCTTTTGCCATTTCACGGGTAATTGATTGCGTAAACAAATACTTTGAGCCGGGCAACGATGGCTTCCGTTTTGAATACGACCAGTTTGGCGCCTGCTGCGAAACCGAAGATTTCAAAGAAGGAACCTCTGCTTTTCTTGAAAAACGCAAGGCAAACTTCACCGGAAAGTAAATCCTAATCTTCCGAAACCCTTATCCAGTAAGGGTTGTAGAATGTTTCATCGACTGATGGTATAAATTATCAGACGGAACCTGCACTTTATAAGTGCGAAGAAGCAAATTTGTTCTGCGAAATGGCTTCCCCCGGCTTGATTACGTCTTCGCACTTCTAGGTTTTGTCTTTATAAGGTTTCGACTTGCTTTCGATCTTGTTTATGCTCTCTTCGCATCTCTTGGTTAGAACTTTGCGCAACCTTATAAAACCAAAAATTCTACTTTTACCCTTTCACAAATTTTTACTGATGTCCGACAATAACGATAAACGATTATTCCTGCTTGATGCCTTTGCCCTTATTTACCGTGCCTATTTTGCTTTCGGCACCAACCAACGCGTAACTTCAACCGGGTTGAACACTTCTGCAGTATTTGGTTTTACTAATACCTTGCTTGAAATTTTACAGAAAGAAAAACCAACCCACATTGCTGTTGTTTTTGATACCGCTGCCCCTACTGCCCGCCACATTGAGTTTGCCGAATACAAAGCTCACCGCGATGCCATGCCTGATGATATTGTGGTTGCTATTCCTTATGTAAAGCGACTGATTGAAGGTTTTAATATTCCTGTTTTGTTCAGTGATGGTTATGAAGCCGATGATGTAATCGGAACCCTTGCAAAGAAAGCCGAGAAAGCCGGTTACGTTACCTACATGATGACACCTGACAAGGATTACGGACAACTGGTAAGCGATAATATCTTTATGTATAAGCCCGCCAAGTTTGGCAATCCTGCTGAAATTCTTGGTCCGAAAGAAATCTGTGCGAAGTATAACATTCAGCGACCCGAACAGGTGATTGACATCCTTGGCTTGATGGGTGACACAGCTGATAACATTCCCGGTATTCCGGGTGTGGGCGAAAAAACCGCCATCAAATTAATCACCGAATATCATAGTGTTGAAAATCTTTTAGAGAATGCGGAGAAGCTGACTGGCTCGCTGAAAGAGAAGGTGATGAACAATAAAGATAAAGCTATTCTGTCAAAAAAACTGGCTACTATTTTATTGGATGCACCTGTGGAATTTGAGGAAGACAAGCTGATCATGGAAGCCCCTGACAAAGAAAAATTAAAAGAGCTTTTTACTGAATTAGAGTTTCGTCAGATTGCGAAGAGAGTATTGGGAGAAGAAATTTCTGCTGAAGTTGCAGAACAAAAGAAAGAGAAAAAAGCGATTGCTGCCACCAAGCAGGAAACCGGTCAGTTTGATATGTTTGGCGGTGATGATGAAACTGCAGCAGAAAATAACACCGAACAACCGCACGAGATTTTTAAAACAATTGCAGATGTTCCGCACACCTATCATTTAGTTGATACCAAAGAAAAAAGAGCAGAACTAATTCAACTTCTTTCTTCGCAGAAAAGTTTTTGCTTTGACTCGGAAACAACCAATCTTGATGTTTTTGAAGCAGAGATTGTAGGACTTTCTTTCTCCTTCAAAAAAGCAGAAGCCTATTACGTTACCATTCCCGAAAACCAAACCGAGGCGAAAGAAATCATTACTGAATTCAAGGCTTTACTTGAAAATGAAGCGATAGAAAAAATCGGGCAGAACATGAAATATGATATTTCTGTTCTCCGGAATTATGGCGTTGAGGTGCTTGGAAATAAGTTCGACACCATGATTGCGCATTACCTGATACAACCCGATATGCGCCACAATATGGATGTATTGGCGGAAACATATTTAGGATATTCACCTGTTTCCATTACTACACTGATTGGCGCGAAAGGAAAAAACCAACTCAGCATGCGCGATGCTCCCGTTGAAAAACTAGTGGAGTATGCTGGTGAAGATGCCGACATTACTTTGCAACTGCGAGAGGTCTTTGAACCGATGCTGCAAAAAGACGGCACCAATAAAGTGTTTGATGCCATTGAAATGCCGTTGGTTGCTGTTTTGGCTGACATGGAAAACGAAGGAATCAATCTCGACACCGCTGCGCTTGCCTCCTTTTCAATTGAGTTGCAGGACGAGTTATTAAAAGTGCAAAGCGAGATCTACCAGATGGCGGGCACTACTTTTAACATTGCATCACCACAACAGTTGGGTAAGATTTTGTTCGACCATATGAAGATTTCGGACAAGGTGAAGAAGACCAAGACAGGTCAGTATGCAACAGGTGAAGACATTTTGGAAAAATTAGCTGCAGCAAATCCCATCGTTGAAAAAATTCTCATTTTTCGCGAGTTGCAGAAGTTGAAAAACACCTATGTTGATCCACTGCCAACTATGCTCAATCCAAAAACCGGAAAAATTCATACTTCCTATAATCAGGTGGTGGCAGCAACAGGAAGACTGAGTTCTGACAAACCTAATCTGCAAAACATTCCCATCAGAACAGAAAAAGGTCGTGAGGTGCGCAAAGCATTTATTGCTCGCAACGATGAGTTCACTATTCTTTCTGCCGATTATTCGCAAATTGAATTGCGCATCATTGCGGAACTCAGCGAAGACCCTGGAATGATGGAAGCATTTCGCCAAGGTGTAGACATTCACTCCGCAACTGCTTCAAAGGTTTTTAATGTTCCGTTAGAAGCGGTGGACAAAGAAATGCGCAGAAAAGCAAAGGCGGTGAACTTTGGTATCTCTTATGGACAAACTGCTTTCGGATTATCGCAAACGCTCAACATTCCCCGCAAAGAAGCGCAGGATATCATTGAAAATTATTTCGCGCAATATCCCAATGTGCGCGGACTGATGGACAAGAACATCAACTTCGCGCGTGAGCACGGCTATGTAGAAACCATTATGGGACGCAGAAGATACCTACGTGATATTAACGACAGCAATGCCAACGTGCGTTCAGGTGCTGAACGCAACGCCATCAATGCTCCCATTCAAGGCTCCGCTGCCGACATGATTAAGATTGCCATGATCAATATTCATCGCGAACTGAAAAAACAAAATCTGAAATCGCGTCTGCTTCTTCAGGTGCATGACGAATTGGTTTTTGATGCCCACAAAGATGAAGTGGATGTATTAAAACCGTTAATCCGTGAGGGAATGGTGAATGCAATTCCAATGAAAGTTCCCATTGAAGTGGATATGAATACAGGCAAGAACTGGCTGGAGGCGCATTGATATTTTGTGATAGAACACAGACAGATTATGATTTTTATGATTTGCGCTGATTTAAATCTTAATTAATCTTAACCATCATAAAAATCTGCGTTCTATTAATCACGAAATAATTCCTTTTCTTTGAACTCATAAAAACCAAACCCGAGAACATGAACACCATCAAAATAATTTCTGCCGCTTTAATTTCCACCCTGTTTCTTGCTGCCTGCAGCAACGAACCTAAAAAAGAAAGCACCGAAGAAAAACCTTTTGTAGCCGAAGAACCTGTTGACCTTACCAATTCCGAAGCCATGATGAATAACATGCCTTCGCCCATTGAATTAGCAATCCTCATAAAAGCCGAAGGCGCCAAATACAACAAGGAATTACTGAACGATGTCAAGAACATTTCAAAATACACAACCAACGCAAAAAAAGCAATCAACATTGGTGTTTACAGTGCCGATGTAGGTTATACCACCCTCTTCAAGCAAACACAGGAAACCTATTTTTACTTCAACAACATCCGCAAACTTTCTGATGAAATCGGCTTGTCAAGCGCCTTTGACCAAACCATGTTCGACCGTGTGGAAAGCAATGTAGAAAACCGCGATTCTCTTATTGGAATCATCACACAAGCCTATCAGGTTGGCAACAAATTTTTGAAAGACAACAACCGCATGAGTACATCGGTTCTTATGGTTTCGGGCGCGTGGGTTGAGTGCATGTATATTGCCACCCGCCTCAGCAGCAACGGAAAAATAAATCCGCAGATTGCAGCCCGCGTTGCTGAACAAAAAATTACACTCGCCAAACTTCTTTCAACCATGAACGAGTTTAAAACTGATGAAAATGTGGCTGCACTTATTCCCCAGTTCCAAAGCCTTAAAGCAATTATGGAAAAAGGCGAAATTGCAACACCAAAAGACGATGACTTTGTAATTAACGAAGCTCAATATAAAGAATTGGTTGCAAAAACTGAGGAGGTTAGGAGTTCGTTTGTGAACTAAAGCTTAGCATTTCAAATATATAGCGGTTTGATTTAAGCAGGAAAATCCTAAATTTGCCCTGCTTTAAATAAACAACACCTCAACAAAAACACTTCACATCGGGAAATTTCTACTATTTTAGATTTTCATTTTCAGCTATTTTGAATTCTGTGAAGTTCCGCCTTTCAAGCAAAAGTTCGTTAGTATGGTTTTTAACCATAGCTGTTTTCGTGTTCAGTTTTTACGGCTGCTCGCGCAAGAAAAACAGTTTCCTTAACCGCGCCTGGCACAACACCACCTCACATTACAACGGCTATTTCAATGGCCGCGAAGCCCTGAAGGAAGGTGTTGCCACCCTTGAGACCAGTCATACCGATGATTACGATAAGATATTGGAAGTCTTTCAGACAGGCGCTCCCGAACAGGCAAGCGCTATTAACCCCAATGCCGACAAAGCCATAAAAAAAGCAGGAACCATGATAGCCAACCATTCCATGCTTATCAAAGGCAAAGAATATTGCCGCTGGATTGACGATTGCTACATGCTCATAGGAAAATCAAACCACTACAAAAAAGATTTTTATCAGGCGGCTGAAATATTTAATTACGTCATCAAGCAATACAAAGACAAACCGGCTACCATTGCTGACGGCCGCATCTGGCTGCTGCGCAATTACACGGCCATGAGCCGTCTTTCCAGTGCACAGGGCGTTATAGATAACATTGAAGCAGACATTGAAGTGCTTCCCGAAAAACAGGTGGGTCATTATGCCGCTGCCTATGCCGATTTCCTGATTAAAAAAGAGGAATACGCCAACGCAATTCCTCAGTTGGAAAAAGCTATTGCCAACACCAAAAACAAACGCCTTATAACGCGCTACACCTACATTCTTGCTCAACTTTACGAGAAGGTAAACGACAAAGCAAAAGCCTCATTTTACTACGCACAGGTGCTGAAAAAGAACCCCACCTATGATATGGCTTTCAATGCACAAATCAATCAGGCATTGATGTTTGATGTGGCATCGGGTAGCAGCAGTGCCGACCTGAAAAAAATACTGCGTAAAATGTCGCGTGACGATAAAAACATCGAATACTTAGACCGTATTTATTATGCGCTTGCCGGGATTGCCATTAACGAAAGCGAATACGATGAAGCCATTAAACTGCTCAAGCAATCCGCTCTCGCCAGCACTTCCAACACCAAACAAAAAGGGCTCTCTTATCTCGGTCTTGCCGATTTGTATTTCGATAAACCAGAATACGAAAACTCAAAACTGTATTACGACAGCACCCTAACTGCACTTCCGAAAGAGCATGCAGAGTTTCCGCGTGCGGAAGCAAAGCGCAACAGCCTTGAAGATCTGGTAAAAAATCTGCACATCATTGCCTTTGAAGACAGTGTTCAGAAACTGGCAAAAATGAGTTCAACCGAACTGGATATTTACATTGACGATATGATTGCAAAAATCATTGAAGAAGAAGAACGCAAACGTTTTGAAGAAGAGAATGCAGCGCTCAACCCGCTCAACACCAATACAAATACCAACAACAATACTAATGCTACCACAGGCGGCAAATGGTATTTTGATAATCCAACAACAATCAGTTTTGGTTACGGTGAGTTTGCACGCATCTGGGGCAACCGGAAACTGGAAGATAACTGGCGCAGAAAAAACAAAGAAAGCGTTGCACCAACAATAGCAGAAAATGCGTTGGAGGATTCTTTAGCTGCAAAAAAAGATACGTTTGATGTAAAGTCAAAAGCTTATTACCTCAGAAGCATACCCACCACACAAGCTGCAATGGATAGCTCAAACGGCAAAGTTATTGAAGCCTATTATAGCCTCGGCATGATTTACCGTGAACAGTTGGATGACAAACCGCGCTCCGTTGATGCCTTTGAAACACTGCTGAAACGTTATCCTAAGAACAAATACACGCTTGCTTCTTATTATCAGCTTTACAGACTTAATCTTGCAATGGCGAACAAACCACGCGCAGATTATTACCGCAACCTGATTATAAAAGAATACCCTGAGAGCGAATACGCCAACATTCTGCAAAACCCAAATTACCTGAAAGAACTGGAAGCATTTAAAGGTCGAGCTGCTGAGTTTTATGGCGAAACATTTGCCGCTTACGAAGCACAGGATTACGATGTGGTAATTCAAAATGCAAACCAGGCGCACATCCGTTTTGAGAAAAGCGACCAGCTGCCTCGCTTTGATTTATTGAAAGCAATGGCAATCGGCAAAACACAAAAGCTAAATGAATTTGAAGCTTCGCTGAAAGAACTGATTGCAAAATATCCGCAGGGCGAAGAACGCAAGGAAGCCGAAAATATTCTGAAATACATTGAGGGAATTCGTGGTGGTGCTGATGAAAGAATGCCTGACGACAAGATTTTAAACCTTCCAGCAATTGTTGACCAAAGTCTGTATCGCCTCAATAAAGATACTGTTCACTATTACGTTACGGTTGTCGGCAAAATGGGCTACAACAACAGTCTGCTGAAAGCAAAAATTTCAGACTTTAACACGGAGTTTTTCAGTCTTGATGGGCTTACGATTAAAAATATTATGCTCAACCCTCTTTCACAATTAGTGTATGTTGAGAAATTTGAAAATGCTGCCAAAGCCAAAGCTTACTTTGAAGCCATGAAACAAAAACCTGAAATTTTTGAAGGTCTTGCAACGGAAGAATACCGTCACTTTATCATTTCGGCAGGCAACTTCAACATCTATTACAAGGATAAAAACATTGACAAATACTTAGAGTTTTTCAACACCAATTACGCTAATAATTAAGCGACTTTACGAGAAATAAAATGGATTCAACGAGACAAAATAAAGTAAACAGGTTGTTGCAAAAAGAACTTGGCGAATTTTTTCAGCGCGAAAGCCGCACCTTTTTTGGCGGCACTTTTATAACAGTAACTGCTGTGCGTATAACACCTGACCTTTCAATGGCGCGGGTGCATCTCAGCATATTTATCGCAAAAGACAAACAAGCCGTGCTGGACAAAGTAATTGAACTTAAAAAAGAAATTCGTAAACGCATCGGGAACAAAATAGGAAAGCAGGTGCGCATTGTGCCCAACTTCGAGTTTTTTATTGACGACTCTATGGACTACGCTGAAAACATTGACAAACTGTTGAAGAAATAATTATGCAATACGATCCGATAAAACGAAGACTCGGCAGTTTTTTTAACCAAAGTCCTTTCCTCCGAAAAACATTTTACAATCTCCTTGATTTACTCTTATTACGCTCATGGCACGTGCACAAAGAACTGAAAGCATGGAAAAAAACAGCACCCGGAAAAGTATCTGTTCTGGATGCAGGTTCAGGTTTCGGACAATACTCTTACTATCTTTCAAATCTTCTGCCTGCTTGCGAAATTCTGGCTGTTGATGTAAAAGAAGAACAGGTTGCCGACTGCAATAATTTTTTCAAAAGCATCGGAAAAAACAATGTACAGTTTGAAGTTGCTGACCTTACTAAATTTGTAAAACCCGATAGTTATGATTTGGTTTTGTCAGTGGATGTGATGGAACATAT
>CANKAM010000072.1 GCA_947479755.1 Bacteroidota bacterium | reverse complement strand
TTGATTGTTTTGTGTTTCCATTTTGTGAGATTTTTTAAAGTTTGGTTTTCCAAAATCCCACATTAAATTTACACCTAATTTAGTCCACTTTACGCTGACGATTTACAGCTCATTGTTGATGTACCAATTGAAACATTAGTAAGAGTTGTTGTATCAGTTGTGCTAATTATGCTAAGATTTGTGCCAGATAAAGTATAATTATCTGTTGATTGCTGTGGACTTAAACTGTCGCATTTCAAAGCACCCTCATCATTGATTACAGTACAGTTATCTTGAAAGATAATAAGATCATCCTGACTGCATGCCTGACTGAACATTAATGAATACGCATCTGTGGCAAGACCACTTCCCGGGTCATAAGCAGGGTTAAATACTGCACCGGTAACTTTCCAGCTTCCAATGATACTTGCAGGATCATCAGCTTTATTGCAAGCAGTAATTAAAATAAAGCCTCCTGTAGTAAGAAGCAATGCAATTGTAAATAATTTTAGTTTGTTCATTTTTTTAGTGTATAGTTTTAAAATTTTGAGGCAAATGCAAATAGATTTTACAAAATAATACACAAGTATTTCATTGAATAAATGTGACTGATATCAGGTATTATCAGATTATTATTGAAATACAGCAGTATTCTGAAATAACAGGTTTTTAACCATTCCTTTTAAGGTGCCTCCTGCCTGCAACAGCATGCCAAACGGGTCAGGATATGGCATTGGCTTTTTGCCAATTCTGGCCTTGGTTTCAGGGGTTAGAGCATTTACATCGCCCCCAAGAACAACCACTACCCCATCTTCAAAAAACGAGTCGGCAGCAATGTTATCTGTATGCATCAGTTGCTTGCTGTTATTATCAATATAATCGAGTGTGCCTGCCACCCGGGCGGATTTTGAGAAATGTGTTTCAACAACATCACATTTTATGGTTTTATATTTGGGTTGTTTAATATCATTGCCAAGGCTGTCTTCCATTACATTGCCTTTAGCATCCAACATGTATTCCCAGCCATCTTTTATCTTTTTGCTTTCGCTGTAATATTTCTCTTTTACCAGGTCGGGCGATACATCAATCACTTTTAAATTTACTACAATGTTATAATCGTAAGTTGTACCTTTTACATCTGATGTATAATAGCGCATCCATTGGCGGTTAAGCTCCTGCAGGCTTATCTTCATCAACTCCTGCTCAAACGATGGAGGCAATTGACCGGGATTGTCTTTCTGCATTTTAAATAACACTTTGGTTGTACCTGCTTCCTGGGCTGCTGCCAATTTATCATCCACATCCTGAAAGGTTGTGTAATAGTTTTTCACCTGCTGAAAATCGGCATAGGCATCGCGGGCATTGAAACGTCCGCCTTTTTGCAACAAGGTGTTTCCACGGGTATAAAAATACTGTGCTGCTTTTTGTTTAGCCTCCAGAAGTTCATCATCCACATTGATAAAACTAAAGTTGGCATTACGCAGTATCTGTTTGTTTTTATCTTTTATTACCAAAACCGGCAATGCTTTTACCTGCGCCTGACGATTTTTTATCTGTTCATAAACATTATAAATATCATCCCATTTATCGGGGCTGCCCTCTTTTTGCATAAAGGCTATGCGGTCAAAATCATTTTGCTGGGCGCGAGAAAAGGCTCGTTCAAGCACGAGTATTTCTTTACTGTTATCAGGATTTTTGCGCAGCTTGTTAACTGATTTATAAATAGCCTGATCATAATTACCACTGTTTAAAGCCTTTTTAGAGCTTACACATCCGTTCAGGAATTGAAGTAAAACAAGGGTGAAGAGTAGTATTTTTTTCATAAAGCAAGGTGTTTGAATAAACACAAACCAAATAACCTGCCAAATGTAAAAACTAATGAGTTGACCTCAATCAATGAGTATCAATAATCAACCTGCACAAAAATACGGGCAGATGTAAGCAGTTTGCCGCTATCGGTATAAAGGTAAATTTTGTATGCAAGCTCCTGCGTGAAAGCAATTTTTTTCCAAAAGGTTTTCATTTCCGGCTTCACATCCTGAAATAAACTGGTCATGTAAACGTCTTCATCAGGACTAACTTCCCGGTAAATTTTGTACTCTACTTTTGATACACCTACTTCATCCAGCAGACGAACTACAGCAAAGACATTAGCCGTTTCACCAACCGGAATATAAAACTTTTTGGGATGGTTTTCACAATGTCCTTCCTTAGTAATAGCAGTACAAAAATCAATTACCTGTGCAGAAAGAAAAGTACTATTAAAAAGAATTATCGAAATAAAGAGTAAGCTTTTTTTCACGTAAGCAGGATAAATATTAACAACAAATTTACGGTAATTTTACCCGAAATCAGTGGGCTTTACGTCCAACCAAACCTAAGAGTTAATTTTCTCACAGATCCTCTTCACCAAAGCCGGCCCCTCGTAGATAAAACCTGTATAAAGTTGCACCAGCGTTGCGCCTGCATTGAGTTTTTCAATAGCATCATCGGGTGAATGTATCCCTCCTACTCCAATGATTGGGAAAGATTTTCCTGATTTTTCGCTCAGGTATCTGATTACTTCGGTACTGCGCTCGCGAAGAGGCAAGCCACTTAGTCCTCCTGCGCCAATAGAGGTTAGAAGCTGGAGATCAGAAGTTAGATTGTCACGACTGATTGTTGTATTTGTGGCAATAACTCCGGCAATTTTGGTGATGCGCACAATATCAATAATATCATCTAATTGAGAGTTGGTAAGATCGGGTGCCATCTTGAGAAGAATAGGTTTTGGTTTTAGCTTGGCGTTGTTACGTTTCTGCAACTCGGCAAGCAATTTTGTAAGTGGTTCTTTCTCTTGAAGATCGCGCAGACCAGGTGTGTTGGGCGAGCTAACATTCACCACAAAATAATGCACATGGTCAAACAAAGCATTAAAGCAATAGATGTAATCGTGGATTGCATCTTCGTTAGGAGTTACTTTGTTTTTACCAATGTTTCCTCCAATAATTACGTTGCTAGTATTTTGCTTTAGGTGCTCAACGGCAGCATCCACCCCCTCATTATTAAAACCCATGCGGTTGATTAAACCACTGTCCTTGGGCAGGCGAAACAGACGAGGTTTATCATTGCCCGGCTGTGGTTTGGGTGTAAGTGTTCCTATTTCAATAAAGCCAAAACCAAAGGCAGAGAGCTCATCAAACAGTTTGGCATCTTTATCAAAACCAGCAGCAAGTCCAACCGGATTAGGAAATTTAATTTCAAAGACCTCGCGCTCCAGATTATTTCCTTTGGGCTTATGCAAAGCAGTAACAATGCCTTTTACATAAGGAATTGCATAGGCAATCTTTATAAAACGAAACGTAAAATGGTGAATACTCTCAGGCGAAAAGAGAAAAAGAATAGGCCTGATAAGTAGTTTATACATTACTTGTTCATTCCGCTGTTAACCCAGCATTCAATCATTTTTATTTTATCATCACTCAACTTGGGATTGTATTGCGGCATGGCTTCGCAACCTTTATTCTGTTGTACAACACAAACTAATTTACCGCTTCTTGCTTCACCGTAAAGTACTTCATCGATTGTGAAGTCAAGCCCTCCGCGCTTCTTAGCAGGACCGTGGCAGCCATTGCAACTCTCATTCAGTATTGGTTTAATGTTGGCTGCATAAGTGTAAGCAGCCGTTCCGCAATCTGCTTTTTTAGGTTCCGGTGCGGTGGTGGCAGTGCTTGTTTCTTTGGAAGTTTTACATGCTGCCAATACAGCAAATGTTGCCAGTAAAAGGTAATATACTTTATTCATGGTTAAATTTATTTGCGGCAAAAATAAGAGATATTATGAAATGGCTTTATAACTTCGTACCCATAGCTATTAGGAGTATTAAATAAGATTGCTTCAGCAAACATTAACATTTAGGTTGCATGCATTGCTGATTAAATTTATAAATTTGCTAGACATTATCAAACCTAACAAGTCTTAAATACGAACTTTCACAAATTCAACTTTTAAAAATTAAAAACATGAATAAAAAACTAACAACAATTCTGGCAGCCGTCTTGATTACAACCATTGCCTTCGGACAAAAAGTACAGGAAATAGATATACCTGCTGCCGTAATTGCTGCATTTAAAACAAAGTTTCCGGGCATTGCAAAAACAACCTGGGAAATAGAAAATGTAAGCGAGTACGAAGTAGGTTTTAAACTGAATGGCGAAAAAACTTCTGCCAATTTTGACAATACAGGCAAGTGGCTTGAAACCGAAACTGAAATAAAAACTTCTGCTTTACCAGCCTCCGTGCAGGCTGCATTAAGCAAAGATTTCCAGGGTTACAAAGTTGAGGAAGCAAGCAAAATTGAAAGCGCTAAAGACGGAAACATTTTCGAAGCCGAAATTGAAAAAGGTGAAGAAGAATTTGATGTGCTTTTTACAGCTGATGGAAATCTTTTGAGCAAAACAAAAGAAGAAGAAGAGAAAGGAGAGAAAGATTAAATAGTAAAAGAAGAAGCAGTATATCAGCTACCCTTTCTGCAGCAATAATCTAGTTTTGCAACAGCTTCCGGATTGGCTTTCACATCGTCAGCATCAAAACCAATATTGCTGATTGCTTCTCTCAGTTTTTCAGGAGTAATTTGTTTGGTGTTATATCTAAGCGTAAGGGTCATTGCCTTTTCATCAAAGCTATAGTCTTTTACACCTTTTATAAAAGGTATTTCTCTGTCAAATCTTCCACCGCAACTTTCGCATTGTTTGCAGTGGTCGCAATTGATTTGGGTTTTAATGGTAATTGTTTCTGTCTTTCTCTTTTCCTGAGCTGAAGAAGAAAGAGCAGCAAAAAACAAAATAAAGAAACTAAGTATGAAAGCATATTTTAGCATGTTGCAAAAATGCGATTTATTTTCTTGCCAGATTCCAACGCACACCCACAAAAAATCTGCGCACCTGCAAAGGCCCCCAGGCATAAGCTGTATCAAAATCTTTCCCAAAAGGATTCTCAGGATTTATCAATGGAGAACTTTGAGTCCAGTTGAAAATATTTTTTACACCAACATACATGCTGAATGAGTTGATTTCTTTTGTTATCTGCACATTCTGTATAGTAAACCAGGGTGATGTTTCGGGACGGGCAAATGGAGCATCGTAATGCGGCAGTTTCTGCGGTCCCATAACCCTTCCCGTGTAATCAATTGACAACTTGAGTTTGCGGAATTTATAACCCACCACAAATGTTCCTGAAAAGGCAGGAGTAAACAATTGTTTCTGTTTCACTTTCTCACCAATTAAATTTTCGGTTACCTGGTAAACATCCTGAAATGTCCCGCCAATATTTACCCTCAATGGAAAAGCAAATGAATGATTAATGCTGGCAGCAAAACCTCTTGTAACACCAAAGCCGGCAAGGTTATCATAAATAATCAGGTTAGGATCTGTGCTATAATCAGGAATAATTTTATTGGTAAAATAGGTATAAAAGGCATCAACATCCAGTGTTCCCGTTCCGTTGGCAAAACTGTAAACATGATTTATATTCAGGTTTACATTGAAAGAACGCTCAGGTTCAAGATTGCTTTTTATCACTACCTGTCGTGCTCCCGTCAATGCAGCATGATCTTCTGTAAATAAATGTACCAGACGAAAACCCGTTCCGCTGTTCAGTCGAACCGAAGTATAGGTTCCTATCTTTTGCTTAAAGCTAAGACGAGGAGAAAAAATAAGTCCGTGATTTTCGTGATGATCAAGCCTCACGCCTGCCAATAAAACAGATGTTTTGCCAATGGTATATTCATCCTGCACAAATATACCCGGGATAAATTTATTCTCGTCCGTATTGGCAGCAGCGTTATCTGAATAAAGCTGGTAACGCAATGTTAAACCCGTCAGCACATCATGCTTTCCGAGTTTACGGTTCCACAAAAGGTTGGAGTAAAAAATCTGTTGATGCGCTCGGTAAAGTGTTTTGCCGTAATAGCTGTCCTGGTCGTGAAAATTGTACGAATAGTCAATCCGCAAATGATGATTGCTCACCGGCAACTGATACGAACCAATTACTTCCAGCCTGTTGGTGTAAATAGATTCCCCGTAAATACTATCACTGCCTCGGTGTTTGGGCTGCCATTGCAATACACCGCCAAAACGGTTTTCTGTGTAGTAACGCAAAGCAATGTTGGCAATGCGATGTTCCTTGCGTGCAATACTCCACTTGTTAAACAAAGTAAATCGGTTATTAAGAGGAATGTCTGTAAAATTATCTTCGTTAAAATCCATGCGGTATTGATTGCGGTAATAATTTCCGCTCAAAGTTGTGGTCAGCTTTTTCCCGAATTTAGGTGTAACTGCAAAATCAACATTCAACTCGCGGTGCGAAGTGTAATAAGTATTGAAACCAATGATTGGCATTTTCTCCGGCTTAGTGGTAATGATATTGATTACACCACCCACCGCTTCACTACCATACAAAGTTGAAGACGGACCTTTGATAATTTCAACCCTGTCAACCAGCGAAGTGGGTATTCCATTGAAACCATAAACCGTTGCCAACGCGCTCATAATCGGCATTCCGTCAATCAAAACTAACGTGTAGGGACCTTCCATTCCGTTGATATGAATATCATTGGTGCCGCACACACCGCAATTAATTTGTTCCTGCACACCATTTACAGTTTGCACCGCTTCTATTATATTGTTGGTGGGGTTGGTCTGCAAAAACTTTTGCGTGATTACTTCAACTTTAACAGGAGAAGCAGAGATAAACGTTTCCTTCATAGTGCCTGTAACCACAACTTGATCTAATGCAAGAGAAGAATGCTTAATTACCAATGAAACGTTTGTTTCTTGTCCATTTATAACATTCACTTTCTGCCTGAATTTTTCAAAACCAAGCACCGAAACAATAATCTCTTGCTCTCCAATAGGTACATTGTTTAAAATAAAATTACCGTCTATATCTGAAGTTGTTCCTCCCTTATTATCCTTTATGCCGATGTTGGCAAAAGGCACACCAGACCTGCCATCCATGACATTTCCTTTTATTGTTCCAACCTGCGCAAAAGCGCTGAGCGAAACAAAAGCAACAAACAATAAAAACGTAATTATACTTTTCAATTGAAACATATTTTCGGCACAAACATAACTAATTTTTAGACTAATCTAAATTTTATTTTTATTTTAATAAAAATATATTTTACATTTGCACTGAAAATATCAATACCATGAATTCACTCACGGAAGAAAACTACCTCAAAGCCATCTACAAATTAGTGGACGGAGAAAAGGTTGCAGTAACCACCAATGCTATTGCCGAAAAAATGAATACCAAAGCGGCTTCTGTAACCGATATGCTGAAAAAACTTTCTGATAAAAAGCTGATTAATTACGAGAAATATTACGGTGTAAAACTGACTGCAAAAGGTGAGAAAATCGCGCTCAATATCATCCGTAAACATCGTCTCTGGGAAATGTTTTTGGTGGAAAAATTAGAGTTCGGATGGGACGAAGTGCATGACCTTGCAGAACAACTGGAGCACATTAATTCAGAAAAATTAGTGGCGCAGATTGATAAGTTTCTGAACTATCCAAAAGTTGATCCGCATGGCGACCCTATTCCCGATTCAAACGGAAAACTGCAAATTCAAAAATCAGCATTGTTATCTACGTTTAAGAAAAATGAAGTGTGCATGATGACAGGCGTTGTTGACCATAGTCCAACTTTTCTGCAATACCTCGCCAAAACAGAACTGACTTTAGGTAGCACCATAAAAATAAACGACATCAACGATTTCGACCGCTCGCTGCAGATAACAGCGGGAAAGGCAAAACCATTTTTCATCAGCAACGAAGTGGCAAAAAACATCTTAGTATCACTTAAATAATCTACGCATGAATTTACACGATATAGAAATCTTCATCAGCCAATACACACCCATTCAACAGGCTTTAGCTGCCACAACCTTTACCTGGTTTTTAACTGCATTGGGTGCATCGTTTGTCTTTTTCTTTAAAACCATGAACCGCCAGTTTTTTGACGGTATGCTTGGCTTTACGGGCGGTGTAATGATTGCAGCAAGCTACTGGAGCCTGCTTGCACCGGCTATTGAAATCAGCCCCATCTCCAATCCGGGAGTGCCTAATTGGTTTCCTGCGGCTGTGGGTTTTCTTTCGGGTGCCTTATTTCTTTATGGCTTAGACAAAGTAATGCCTCACCTGCACATCAATTTTGAAAAGGAAGAACAGGAAGGAATTAAAACCAACTGGAACCGCACAATATTATTGGTGCTTGCTATAACGCTGCACAATATTCCGGAGGGGTTGGCTGTGGGTGTTGCTTTTGGTGCCGTGGCACACGGTGTGGAAGGTGCAAATCTGGGAGCTGCCATTGCATTGGCCATCGGTATCGGTTTGCAGAATTTCCCTGAAGGTATTGCTGTTGCCATGCCTTTGCGCAGAAGCGGGGTAAGCCGTTTGAAAAGTTTCTGGTACGGACAACTTTCTGCTGTAGTTGAGCCGATTGCAGGTGTTCTGGGCGCATTAGCAGTTGTTTACGCAATGCCTGTTTTGCCTTATGCACTTGCCTTTGCCGCAGGTGCCATGATTTATGTAGTTATTGAAGAAGTGGTGCCTGAAACCCAGCGCGACCGCTTTACCGATTCATCTACGATCGGCTTTATTCTCGGCTTTATTGTAATGATGGTGCTTGATGTAGCGTTAGGCTAAGTTTAAAGCCCAATAACCTTATTTAGTCGAACTACGTAAGAGCCTTTGCTTTTTAAAATCAAATGGCAAAAAACTACATACTTATAGCTGCACTTACCCTCAGCTTTACCGCAGCACAAGCTCAAAACCTTGTACCCAACCCAAGCTTTGAAGCACATACGGTTTGTCCTAAAGAACTAGGCAAACGCCAGCTCTATATCGAGAACTGGATACAGCCTACTGCCGGTTCTATTGACTATTTCCACCGCTGCAGCAATACCTGCGGAGTTCCCGACAATGTGGTGGGTTATCAGGAAGCTCTTAGTGGTGATGCCTATATAGGACTTACGGTGTATCACGAGCGTTACCGGGTATATGCCCAGGCTCCATTAAAAAGCCCCTTGGTTGCTGGCAAAACCTATACCGTAGAATACAACTTATGTCTTGCCGAAAACTCAAAATATGCAATCGGTAATATCAGCGCCTACTTTTCAGTAGATAAAATAACTGGCCTGGTTGAAACTGTTTTTGAGTGTTATGAAAGTGTAAAATCTCCCGAAGGCGATTTCAAATTAGTTCCCGGCCCATGCCGCCCGCAGGTAAACAACCCTGCCGAAAGTTTTCTGAAAGACAATAAAATGTGGAAAAAACTTTCAGGAACCTTTACAGCCAAAGGCGGTGAAAAATACATAACCATCGGAAATTTTGCGGGCAATACCAAAACGCCTACTACAGCTTCCCCTTCCATTGGCAAGGGTTTATACGCTTATTATTTTGTTGACGATGTGGCGGTTTACGAATCAGGAAAAACACCCGAACCCTTTTTTACAGCAACCAATATAAGCCCTGTAGCCGGCTTAAATCAGGCACAGAAAAATCCCGCATGGAAAGAAGCCGAAGCGCCTAAACCCCTTGCCGTTGCCGAACCTTTGATTGACCCGCTTTCAATCAAACAAATGCTGGATGAGAGCGAGATTGACAAAAAAATTCAGGAAGTGCGTCAGAAGCTGAACGAACTTAAAGCCATTAACGAGGCGCTTACCCAGCAAAAAGCAATGGTGCAGGCAAAGGCCCAGCCCGATGCAAAACCCACCGTTATGGTGCACTTGTATTTTGGCAAAAACAGCGCAGAAATTTTACCTAAGAGCGAGGGTGAGCTCATAACATTGGTGAATTTGATGAATAACAATCCCACCATGCAGATACGCATTGACGGACACACCGATGAAAGCGGAACAGAAGACAGTAACAAGAAACTTTCGCTGCAGCGCGCCCAGGCAGTTGTAAATTTCCTGGCCATGTTTGATGTGGATCCAACCCGCATGACCTACAACGGATTTGGAAGCAGCAAGCCATTAGCTAAAAACGATACAGAGGAGGGCAGGAAACTCAACAGACGCGTTGAGTTCACGGTTACAAAAAAGTAATCGCCTGAAATCATGTTAAAAAACAACACAACGTTTTGTATCTGCCTGCTTGCCTGCGCAAGTGTTCAGGCACAAAACCTTGTGCCGAACCCAGGATTTGAAGAATACATAACCTGCCCAAAAGAAATCGGAAAACGTCAGGTAAATATTATTGGCTGGACACAGCCCACTTCCGGTGCCATGGACTATTTCAACCGGTGCAGTGCTACCTGTGGTGTCCCCGAAAATCCAATGGGCAGGCAGGAACCAAAAAACGGTGATGCCTGTATCGGACTTCTTCTCTTTCACGACAAGCACCGCTCTTACGCACAAATTGAATTAAAAAATCCTCTTGTTGAGGGCAACACCTACAACGTTGAGTTTTCGGTTTCGCTCAGCGAAAAATCAAAATTCGCAATCGGAAATATTGGCGCTTATTTTACTGCTGCCAAATTCGAAAGCAAAACAGATGGCGTACTCGAATGTTTTGAAACATTTGAAGACCGCGGCAGCAAAGAAATTATTGCGGGACTTTGCAAACCACAAATTCGCAACCCATCCGCAAGTTTTATCAGCGATGTCTATGACTGGACAACTATTTCAGGAAGTTTTAAAGCACGCGGTGGCGAAAAATACATCATCATCGGAAATTTTTATGCCAGTGATGGAACAAAAGCTCTGGATGTTGACGGCAAAAACCCCAACGCCTATTATTATATTGATGATGTTGCCGTATATCAGAGTGGAACAAAGCCCGAACCTTTTCCCAGTGCCGGTTTTATTCCCGCAGAGGGCATTACCCGGAGCGGTCAGGTGGTGGATACGCGTATAAAAAAGGAATCGCTGAAAAAAGAAAACTCGCTTCCTGCAAAAAAAGAAACAGTTGCCGAAATCAAGCCCGCTCCTGCCCCAACCCAGCCAACCGAAAAACAACTATCGGCTGAGAAAAAATCTGCTGAAGAAAAACAACTGGCTCAGGAAAAACAAGCTGCTGCCGAAAAACAAAAGCAGCAACAAGCTGCCGACATGGAGGCTGCGATTGAAAAACAATTAGCCGAAAAAGAAAAAGCCCAAACCGAACAAACGGTAGAAGAAAAGTTAGCAGCCCTTGACACCGAAACTCCGGAGGAACAGGTTGAGCGTATGTTGGCCGAAAAAGAAACCGTAAAGCAACCCGAGGCAAAACCGCAGATACAGCCACAATCGCAAACCAAATCAAAGCCCACTATTCTGCGTCAGCTTTTCTTTGAAAAAAATTCGGCTACCATACTCCCCGAATCAGAAGATGAGCTGATTATGCTGCAAGACCTGATGCTCAGCAGCCCCGATTTGCGCATTGAAATTGCAGGCCACACCGATGAAAGCGGTGACGAAGAAATGAACAAAATACTTTCGATGGCACGCTCCCAGGCCGTCTCCAACTTTATGCAGTTGCTAGAAATTGATGCCTCGCGCATGACCTGCAAAGGCTTCGGCAGCACCCGCCCCCTCTTTAACAACGATACCGAACTGGGGAGGGAGAAAAACCGCAGGGTTGAGTTCAGGGTTATTCAATAGATTTTTCACCACGAAGGACACAAGGTCACTAAGGTTGTTGTCACCCTGAGCGTAGTCGAAGGGCTTTAACACAGAGGATACGGAGATGGATTGGAGTTACACTGAGAAATTTTAAGAGAACGGGGAATTACTGGCTGAAAACAGGAAATGACTGCCCTAAAACGGGGAATAACCACCTAAAAAGAGAAGTTTACTATCTGAAAACGGGGAATAACCGTGGGAGATTTAGGAATTACTGCCCGAAAACAGAAGATTACGGGGCAAAAACAGGGAATTACCGCCAAAAAACGGGACGTTACCGTGCAAAAACAGACAATTTCAGGATTTTTTTGGTGGGGTAACCGATTACTACTTCGTTGGCCTCCTAAACTTCAACCCCGAAATCTGCCCAAACTCCTCCTTAGTAATAGTAGAAACCGACTTCACATACTTCTTAACCTCCAGTGCCAAATCAACCAAACCCGTTTTAGCAGTGTACATAGCCGTATTCCGTTCCGCAAGCGCATCCAAATAAGGCTGTTGTGCTGTTGCCACCGTTTGGTTAGCCGTGTTAAGCCCGTTAAGCACAATAACCAGACTAGCCCCTTGCAACTCCACCTCGTTAGGCACATACGTAGGCTCAGCCGAAACTAAGCCCACCAACGCCCCAAAGTGCATCACCTGATTAGCAAAACTCTGTTGCGAAGCCGAAATCTGAACAGGATCACCCGGCTGCGGGTTCAAATTCTTTTTGCTCTTACGCTCACCCCTTATCTTCCTTATAATAGCTTTTGCATCTTTTACCTGCGCATCCGTTACCGCCTGCGTAGCATCATAAGCATTAACAACACGCGTAGCCAGCTTCTCCATATCCAGAAACACCTGCTGCCTTGCATTAATAGCATTATCCCACCCCGGCTTATTTTGCACAATATGCTGCAAACCATTGCCCGCAGCCGTGTAAACAGCTTGCAGATTAAGGATTTGAATAAGCGTATTAGTAGGATTGTAGCGAACGCCATAACCCGTAACCCGAGCTATAAGGGTATTGAAGTTATTGTAATTAACTGCATGCCCGGTTTCTGATGTTGATGCCATGATGATTGGGTTTTATTGGTTTTGTAACTGGTTTTTTGCTTGAATTATTTGTTTTTTAATTGTATCAAAGAGAACGCTTCGCTTTGTTGTTTAGTTAAGGGTATTTGTAGCTGGGGGTGGTGACTTCCATGTTATTTTGCTTTGAACTCGGGAAGATTTTCAAACTCAAGAACTTTTTCTGCCTTACCACAATCCGCTGATATTACTTCAAGTTTATATTCTGTAACAGTACTAATACAAAAATCTCCATATCCCTTTTGAGAAAGAAAAATGAAAACTACGTTTTCCCCGTATTTTATTGTTTTACCTTGTAATAATTCTTGATTAATATTTTTGCAAACACCTACCATGTAGTTTTGCGCATCAGAATATGTATATTTTTTAGCTGCTACTTCCTTAACATCTATGCTTTTCAATTTACTATTTTCTGAGGAACTGACAAATGGATAAATAAAAAATGGGGACATAAGTATTGCTAAACCACTATAACACATAAGCATTAATTTTGCTTGTTGATAAAAGCCTAGATCTGAAAAAGGTTTATAGTTACTTCTTTCTATGTTGCTTTCATCTTCTGTTGTATTCAATGGCTCTTTTACAATATCTTCAGGTAATTTAATTGGATCTAATTCAATTTTGTCGTTTTTGTATAGCAGGTAGGTTAAATTAAAAACAACTCTTTTGAAGTTAGTAGCAGTAACGTTTGTTAAAGCAGTAAACTCAATTGAATTAGTTAGTTTAAAATATTTTGCTAAAACCTGTGTATTGAGGTATTCCATCGTACTCCAGTTTCTACTGGTTTGCAATTCACCCTTCACAGTCGCATCTTTCATGTTTGCTTCGTGCAAGACCCCTAATTCTTTAAATGCAATAGATAAAGCTTCAATTATTTTGTCTTCTTCTTTTCCTTCAATATTATTTATTTTAAAAACGAATTTCATATATCTACTTATTTATTATTTATGGATTTTCATTAGCGTTTTGATATTAGTCCCACATTTTCAATTGATTAGGATTTTGTTCTTTGAAATATTGTAATTGAGTTTCTTGAAACAGTTGGTTTATGGGCGTTTTCTCAAAAATTGAGATGCTCAAAATCTGTAGAATTTCGTAGA
>CANKAM010000071.1 GCA_947479755.1 Bacteroidota bacterium | reverse complement strand
TTTATCGGTTACTTTAATTGATTTCATGTCAACTGTAAATGTTCCGCCTGTAAGTTGATTTCCCTTTGCTGTAAGTTTGCCTTCTGTGAAATTTATTAAGCCGGTGTGTTCTTTTACACCCAACATAACACCTTTCCAAATTACGTGGCTGGTGCTGTCGGTGCTGATAGTGTAGGCTGTTTCTTCGCCTGTAGCCTCGGTTGAAGACGTTGCTTCTTCTGCAGGTTTCTGTTCGTTTCCGCACGATGCTATTACTACAGCAAGTGCAATGCTTGAAAATAGGGTGATTGTTTTGTTCATGTTATAATTGGTTTAATTGGATTAATAGATGTTGTAACATCTGAATGGATGTAATGTTTAAAGTTTTGAAGAAAAAAGTTGAGAATTTAGTCTTGACTGTAGCCAAGACCATCAAAAACCGGCTTCCATCTTTTGTAAATAGTCTGCTTAAGTTCGGGCGAAAGATTGAACTTATTGGTTTCGTAGTTTTTGTAGTTAGCCAGTTCTTCACGGAAAAGGTTCTCTGTGTTTTCAAAACCTTCATAACCTAAATGCCGGTAAGCATTTCTGAGATTGTCAACAGGGTTGGAAGTAAAATCAGCGTAGGAGAATTCGTATAAATTCTCAGGCTTTATCAGTGATTTCTGCTCAAAATAGTTCCGGTAGGTGGCAGCATAGGAATTGAAAATAAACTCTTCCACTGTTTTATTATCCACCTTGTGAAAAGCCAGCATGGGTAGAATTTTCTCATACAGCCTTTCGTTGGAAAGGTAAACCTGATAAGGATTGCGGTGAATGTGAATAAACTTAGCATCGGGATATAAGTCCAGTATCTGCTTAATGCGTCCTGTGTTGGCCGGACTTTTAATTACCAGCGGCTTGTCGCCATATTTGTAGCTGACTTTCTTTAGGAAATAATCCAGATTATTTTTCCAGTTTGCCTCTGATTTTAGGTTGTTGAATAAAACGTATTTGTCAAAAAACTCTTGTAAACGTTTCGGGAAAAAATAGCCGGCAGCCAGTGATTCAACGCCAATGGATGCCAGTGCAAACTCTTCTTCCTTGGGCAAATCAGCTCCCATTTTAAGATTATCCATAGGACGGTTTGCTGGCAAGGCAGCAGTAAGAATTGATTTTGAAAACTTTCCGCTGCTAAGAAAAATATGCGGCATCATTACCTCATATGTGGCGCAAAAGGCAAAGCGCGGGTCTTTGCTTAACAGGTAATGCAGAAAAGTAGTGCCGCTGCGGTAGTAGCCCAGAATAAATAAAGGCTGCTTAACCTTTACTTCTTTTATCTTTTTGTCATATTTCAAACGCTCATAAATTCTTACCGGTGCAGATGAAAGAATGTTGAAGGTAATAAACAGCGCCTTGGGTATAAAGCGCGGGTCAATGTCAAATTTATTGTCACGGTGCAGGCGATACCAGTTGCGCAGGCTGCTGCCGAAAGCCGCATGCGAATTGATTTTCAGGTAATCGGATGTGGTGAATTTTAAATTCATGCATGGCAAAGGTAATAACCTGTATGTCACACTGAGCGTAGTCGAAGTGTTTCTCTAAATTTGCGCTTCTTGAAAAATATCCTCAAAATAGTATTGCTTCTTTTAATAAGCCTTCAGGCATTTGCCCAGCAAACGCTTGTTACAGGTTTTGTGCGCGATAGTGCTTCGGGTGAGCCGCTGCCGTTTGCCAGCGTTGTTTTTACCAGTTCAAAGACAGGAACCGTTTCTGATGCAGCAGGTTTTTTTAAAATCGAAACCAATGAAGACTATAACACGGTATCGGTTTCCATGATTGGTTATCTGTCAAAAACCATTGCCATCAAGCCTTTTCAAACGCAACAGGTAACTATTCAGCTTACTTCTTATGATTATGATCTGGATGAAGTAGTAATTCTTCCGGGCGAAAATCCTGCCTTTGAAATTCTCAGAAAGGTGATTGCTGCCAAGCCTAAGAATAATCCGCAGGAATACGATGCTTATGAATACGAGGTGTATCACAAAGTACAGTTTGATCTCAATCATTTTACGGAGAAGACCAAGCAAAACCTGTTACTCAAACCTTTTGAGTTTATCTGGGAAAATGCCGATACAACGGATAAAGGCGTAACGTATTTACCCTTGCTTTTTACTGAATCCATCTCTGATTATTATCACCGCAAATCACCGGAAGCCTCTAAAGAGTTTGTAAAAGGGCGCAGAGCAGTCGGGCTGAAAGGCCCGAAAATAGTGCGCTTTGTGGAAGATATGTATATCCACCCCAATGTGTACGAAAACTTTGTTGTAATTCTTGGTAAGAGTTTCCCAAGTCCGATTAATGATCGCTACAAAACCAATTACCGCTTTTACCTGGAGGACAGTTTGTTTGTGGATGGAATGCGATGTTACAAAATCCGTTTTGTGCCCAAGGTGAAGAGTGATATTGCTTTCAGGGGCGAGATGTTTATTCACGATACCACTTTTGCGGTGAAGCAGATAGACTTAGAATTCAGCATTGAGGCCAACGTGAATTATGTCCGCAACTATTGGATACGCCAGAACTTTGCACCTGCGGACGACAAGCATTGGATGATTAACAAAAGCCAGGTGTTTGCTGATTTTACGGTGGTTGAAAATCAGGAAGACCTTGCCGGCTTCTTTGGTCGCAATACTTCCGACTTCCGGAAAATTGCTGTAAACAGACCAAAGGAAGAAAAATTCTATAAAGGAATAGACCGCATATTGATTGCCGAAGATGCAGCAGAGCAATCCGAAAAATTCTGGGACCTTGCCCGAAGACAAAAACTGACGAAAGAGGAAAAAGGAATTTTTACCATGATTGACACCTTGGAATCATTGCCAAAATTCCGTGCGTTGAAAAACTCTGTGATTACTATTGCCTCGGGCTGGCTTCCCTTTAAGAGTTTTGACATCGGTGATATTTATTCGTTCTATAGTTATAACAATCTGGAAGGTTCGCGCTTTAAATTAGGTTTTCGGAATATCCGTGCGTTGGATGGAGCATTGAAATTTAAAACCTACGCTGCATACGGATTAAAAGATCAGCGCTGGAAATACCTGGTGGATGCCGAGTACTCATTTGACCGCAAAGCCAATAAGCGTAATACAATTGGCGCATCGTGGAAACACGATATTGAGCAGCCTGGCCGCAGCACCAATGTTATACCGCTCGACCATGTGTTGTCGTCCATCATACGAACACAGCAATTAAATAACCGCCTGTATGTTGATGAGCAGAACCTGTTTCTGGAGCGGCAGTGGTTCACCGGTTTTGCAACTCGTGCGGGTGTTTTTAGAAAGAATGTTGCAACCTCCGGTAGTTTTGAATTCACGTTTCAGAATAATGCAACCACTTTAATTGCTAATGATTACACATTGGGAGGAGTGAAAATTGCTGTTCGTTTTTCCAAAGGGGATAAAAATCTTTCGTCTAACTACGGCTATGGACTAAAAGGTGTGCGTGTGCCTGAACACCCTGTGTTTTCGGCTGAATATACCTTTGGGATAAAAGGTTTTGGCGACAGCGACTTTGATGTACATCAGCTAAACTTAAGGGTTGAACATACCGTGCGGATGAATAAGCTTGGCTTTTTTCTTTATCGGATTGAAGCCGGTAAAACATGGGGTACATTGCCTTATCCCTTTCTGCAAACACCTGTTGCCAATCAGCTGGTGCTGAATGATGATGTAGGTTTTAACCTGATGAACTATCAGGAGTTCGTTGCCGACCAGAGTATTTCGTTGCAGGCTGAGCACCATTTTGAAGGCTTGCTGTTTAACCGCCTGCCGCTGATTAATAAATTAAAATGGCGCGAGTTTATCTTCGGGAAAATGTATTATGGAACGCTGACTGCTGCCAATAATCAGAAGATTTATAACTTTCCTGAAATTACCAAGACCATGAACCAGCCTTATTATGAAGTGGGTTTTGGTATTGAGAATATTTTCAAAATATCACGTATTGATTTTACCTGGCGATTGAATTACCTTGATAAGCCGGGCGAATCAATCTGGTATTTTATGGTTAAACCTTCGTTCTATTTTAAATTTTGATTTTTACCACTAAGGGCACAAAGAGCACTAAGAAAAACTAACAAAACTATATTCCATGAAAAATAAATTATCCTTCGTTTATCTAGTTCTCTGCATTGCAGAACTTGCTGCTGAATTCTTTGAATTGCAACTATTGCGCTACCTTGTAAAGCCAACGCTGATGATAGTATTGGCATTCTATTTCTATCAGGAATCAAAGCCGGATATTTCTTCGTTTGCTAAGAAGATACTTGCTGCGCTGGTATTTTCGTGGGGAGGTGATGTGTTTCTGATGTTCCCCGGTTTATTTCTTCCCGGTTTGATTTCTTTCCTGATAGCGCATGTGTTTTATATTCTTGCCTTTTTTGAAAACATCAACAGTGCAAAAGAGAAACGGCCTATTGGTAACACCTTGTTATATGCCTTGCCGTTTCTTATTTCAACAGGAGCGCTTTTCAGGATATTGTTTCCCTCGTTGGGCGAAATGATGCTGCCGGTTGCGGTTTATACTTCCGTAATTACGGTAATGGGTATTTCGGCAGCACTGCGTTTTGGCACGGTAAATAAAGAGAGTTTCTGGCTCGTGCTTTCGGGTGCTGTTATTTTTATGCTTTCGGATTCAACCATAGCGCTGAATAAATTTTTGTACAACGGAGAACTTCCTTATGCCCGGATTGTTATCATGGTGACTTACCTTTTGGCGCAATACTTGATTGTGGAGGGTTGTCTAAAATTTATCAGTTCACAAAAAAGTAACAAATGAAAAGGAAACTAAACAGTGCGATTATAGTTTTATGTTTTAGTCTGAGTGCCTGCTCGCAAACACCTGCACCTGCAGTTAAAAATCCAACTGCAAGTACCAAAGAAGACTGGAAAAAAGTGCTTACTCCCGAGCAGTATGCCGTTACCTGCGAAGGCAGCACCGAGCGTGCTTTTACCGGCAAATACTGGGATAACCACGAAGACGGAATGTATAAATGTGTGCGTTGCGGGTATCAGCTTTTTTCATCCGACACCAAATATGATTCAGGTTCGGGATGGCCAAGCTTTTATGATGTGGTGCCCGGAAGCAAGGTGAGTAAATCAACCGACAATGAAATCGGTTACCCGCGCACGGAAGTGAAATGCGCTAAGTGTGGTGCACACCTTGGGCATGTGTTTGAAGATGGTCCCAACCCAACAGGCTTGCGCTATTGCATTAACTCAGCTGCATTGGATTTTGAGAAGAAGTAGACTTATTTAATAACCGGAGTTCGGGATAAGAAACAATGAGATTCCTCGCTGCGCTTCAATGACAGGTTTGGGCTCGCAAAAAAAAGAGGTGAAAGGAGAGGCGCGCGAAGCGCGCCTCTCCTTTCACCTCCACTATAATCTAAATAACTTGTCATTCCGAGCGATTAGCGAGGAATCTATTATAAAGAAACGGAAATCCTTACCCCGAAATCATTTTAACAGGTAAGATTGCGGGCATTATGATGATAAATATTAAATCTTAATTATTACCTATTACATTACTAACGTGTGTCTGAATATCTTCTCTTATAAAGCTCATCCCGACTACAAACTAATTATCGCTGCCAACCGCGATGAGTTTTATGTTCGCAAAACAGAGGCAGCAGATTTCAGAAATGATCATCCTGAATTACTTGCAGGCAAAGATTTAGAGCAGGGTGCTACCTGGCTGGGGATAACCAAAACAGGTAAGTTCTCTTTCATCACCAATTACCGCGACCCGAAATCATTTAACAAAGATGCACCCTCGCGCGGGGCATTGGTGAGTAATTATTTAAACGGTTCTGCCAGCCCCGAAGCCTATTTGAAAAGCCTTGGTGAAACACAGCACTACAACAGCTTTAACCTTGTTGTGGGCGACTTAACAGAACTGTGTTATTTCTCCAACGTTGAAAACAAAATCAGAAAACTGGATGCCGGTTTTTATGCGGTTAGCAATGCATTGTTAGATACACCCTGGAAGAAATTAGTGACGGGTAAAAATGCCGTAGAAACAATTATTAAGCAGAAAAACTTCAATGCTGAAGAGTTGTTTTCTGCGTTGCATAACGAGCAAAAGGCTGATGACAGCGAGCTTCCGCAAACCGGTGTGCCTTATGAAATTGAGAAACTGATTTCTTCTATGTTTATTAAAAGTGAAACGTACGGAACGGTTTGTTCTACCGTTGTGCTGATTGATACTGATAACCGTGTTCAGTTTTTTGAGCGCACGTATAATCCTTTGAAAGAAAACAAAACGGTAAGTTTTGAGTTTGTGATTGAATAGACCCGTCACCCTGAACTGGTTTCAGGGTCTTATGTAGAGATGCTGAAACAAGTTCAGCATGACGAATAGAAGTTCAGCATGACGAAGAGAAGTTCAGCATGACGGATAGTTAACCCGATTTGCTTTCTATCTTTGAAACGAAATTTTAACACATGTCTTTCACACTCCTCCTCATTATTTTTACCTGCATCATCTCCATCATGGCGTTCAATAACCGTGAAATGATGACGCGTTTTCAGTTGAACCCGTATTCGGTTATTCACAGGGGCGAGTGGTTTCGCGTACTAACGCACGGCTTTTTACATGCCGATTATATGCACCTGTTTGTAAACATGTTTGTACTCTTTATGTTTGGCGGTGCGGTAGAAGAATATTTCAGGGCCTACTTTCGTGAGAAAGCCATTCTGTATTTAACGCTCATGTATTTCGGGGCCATTATGGTTTCGGTTATTTCTACGCTGCACAAACACAAGCACGATATCTGGTATAACGGGGTAGGGGCTTCGGGTGCTGTTTCTGCGGTGCTCTTCAGCAGTGTGCTGTTTCAGCCGCTTACCAATCTCTGCCTTTACGGAATTCCCTTTTTGTGTTTTCCCGGTTTTATATGGGCTGTGGCCTATGTGGTGTATTCCTATTATCAGGGTAAAAAGGGAATGGATAACATTAACCACGAAGCCCATTTGTATGGTGCATTGTTTGGCATTGCTTTTACGCTGATGCTGCGCCCTTCCACGGGTTTAGAGTTTATTCATAAAATCATGAACTGGTTATGAATAAGGCTGCCTTTCTTGACCGCGATGGTGTTATCAATGTAGATGTGCTGGACTACACCTCCAAAATCAGGGACTTTACATTTTTGCCCGGTGTTGTTGAAGGGCTGAAAACGTTACAGGAAAAAGGTTATCTGCTTATTGTTATTACCAACCAGGGCGGCATTGCCAAAGGCCTGTACACCAAAGAAGATGTGGACACGCTCCACACCTGGATGTGTGCCGAACTGCTAAAGCAGGGCATTACTATTACCGCTATTTATTTTTGCCCGCACCACGATGTTTCGGGTAAATGCCTTTGCCGCAAGCCGGGTTCCATTATGCTTGAAAAAGCAATGGCTCGTTATAACATTGATGCTACTCAAAGCTTTTTTATGGGCGATAAAGATACCGATGCACAGGCTGCCGAAAGGGCAGGAGTGAGGCCGGTGAAGGTGGTGGTGAATTCGGAGTTTAGGGTGCCGGTGTAGGGTTGTTGAGTGCAGTGGGGCGCTGCGCACAACCGCTTAACACACAGGCTAGGCTCAACGGGGACATTCTTTATTGTTTCTCAAAATATAAAATATCTGTTGATTGAAAATAGTCGTCATAATGTTCTAATGTTAGGGAATTTGCAGTAAGATTTGTTATCTTGCAAGGACCCCCCAATAGATAATTTAATATAGGAACAGGGCGTTCGGGAAAAAGCACCTTATATTCAAATGAATCACTCGAATAACCTCCTGAATAAGTAACTGAATCTGTTGCATAGTAAGTTAAACACGATCCGCTTGTGCTAACATCCCTGAAATCAGTAAAATTAAAATACTGTTGAACAGAAGATAATGGGTTATTCGTCCATAGCCATGTTCCCAATAGTAACGTTTCTATATTAGTAAGTGTGGGTTGTATAGAATTCTTGCTATAAAAAAATCTATCTCCTCCATTATATTCTAATATTAAGGAATCTGTTGATAAATATTTGATTATATAAGCGTCATGCCTAATAAAAATAGAATTAATGTTCTCGTCAACATACCATGAATCCCCTACATCTGGGCTACTGAAATCATTCCATCCATAATAGTCTATTACATATTCCAATCCATCTGAAGTTGAAGATAGATCTAATCTTGCGTTACTGTAGTTAAAGTATCGATTAAAACATTCTAACGAATCACCAAGGGTCATATAATTATAGCCTGGTCTCCATTCAGACCTTTTTAATTTCCACTGCCCAACCAGCAGTTGTTCTGTTGAATTCATATTCTGAATGTCGTTTACATCGTTTGGGCTACAACCAGTAAGACCACCAAGTGCTAATAAAAATGGAAGAATTTTGTTTTTCATTTTTGGTTATTTATTTGTTGGATTAGCTTTAACAAACCTAAAGCATTTTTTTAAATTAAGAGAAAGTCATAGTCGCTAAATAAGTCGCGGGCGGGCAAGTGCGAGGGCAAGACCTAATGAATGGTCGAGTCGGTGTCGCCAAAGAGTCCGCTGTTATGCGCATCACCCGACTTCGCTTAGAATTACGAATTGACCAAAATATTTTTCATCATTAATAATTTTCTCTAAATTATTAATTGGCCTACCAGTAGTTGTAGCAATATTGAGTAGCAAACTTCCGAACTGCTCGCGATTCTTTATCTGAATTGCCAATGAGCCATCATCAGGATTATTTGGTAAAATAGTGTAACTACATTTAGGATTTACTTTAATGAAATCCTTAATTGCGTTTATTTGGTCAAGAGTTAAATATGCACCAGACATAAGTTTGTTTTTTATATTAATAATCAAACAATAAAACCAATAGAATTGGCAGGACAAAGAAGAAGACAATATTTACATTTATAATCAAATAAAAAACCCAAAAGAACTGTCTTCACAATTGCAGTTTTCATATCTGCAAGAGCTGCCTCTAAAAATATTCCTTCTTTTGACCAAAATGAATAACAGTCCCTACCTCTCCAATTGATTTCATTATAAGCTTTATCACGATTGTCAATACTATTACCAAACAATGAAATAAAAGAATATCGGTAAGGAGTATTTTGGCCATCAAAACTGAATTCTTTACCGCCATGGGATTTAATTATTTCCAGTTCTTCTTTTGAAAACTGAGGTGTGCATAAAATTTTACCAGTAAGTTTAGAATGCTCTAAAATAAATAGAATGATAAAAATGCCAATAAGTATAATTAAGATTAAGCGTAGCATAAATAAATTATTAAGGGTTTGTAAAAGGTATTATTTTGCTGAATGTTTCAAGTTGTAGTGTCATCACGGTGTTGCGCATAACGGGAAAAGAAATCATGCTTTTTTGATAGCGTAAAATCTATATTACTGCGGTTGAACTCTTACAATACGGCTTTCATGACCAGGGGGTCCATTAAAAAAAGCGTATGCATATAAATATGAATTATACATTATGATAGGCGCTGCTACTTGTGCAGAATCATTTTCTGCAATATAATCCCAATTAGTGCCGTCAAACGATATTATGTTACTAAAACAAGTATCAGGATTAAAATAGGTTTCGCCTAAGCATAACTCTCCAAAGCCAGAATTACTTCGGCATGAAACATATAGACTGCCATTATTTATAATGATTCTGGGATTTTGAGTTGTTGTTTCACCTAAATACGGTTGGTCAATACCTAGGTAAGATGTCCACAAATTACCATTCCAACTTGCAAAATTATTTGAAGCCAACCCACTTAACCCTTGAAAATTACCAATAGCATACATTTGATTATTATAAACTATCATATTATTAGCTATAGGACCTGAAACTGTCACACCAGCAACATCTTTCCACTCATTGTTAATCAATTTAAATATACCAAAACCATTATTGCTCATAGTAAATTCTCCAGAACAGTAAAGTTCATTATTGTAAATACAGTATGAAGATGCATCTGAACATACCGTATCTGAAAATTGCCAGGGATTAGCATCAGATGGAACAATATTACTTAATGATATACCATCAAAAACTTGATTGGCTCCTAAATATAGTAATCCGTTAAATGAAATCATGGCACTTCCAATTGAATAATTTGTATTTGAAGGTGTAATAGTTGACCAATTAGTGCCATCCCATTTTTGAAACAAATTATTATAGTTTACAAACAATACATAAAGAGAGCCATTATATATTTTCATAGATTTAACAGCATATCCCAAATCTGCTTTACTTCCGGGAACTGGACTCCAATTAGTTCCGTCCCATTTCACGATATTTTTTGCCACAACCCCATCTACTGTATAAAAATCGCCACCAACATATAGATCTCCATTATATATTTCCATACAAGACACACTGCCAAATGCAGGACCTGTTAAATCAGCTATAGAAGACCAAGTTGGTAAACTTGTAGGGTTTGGCGGTGGAGTATTATCATCCTCAGGATTACAACCAATAAGACCACCAAGCATTAATAGAAATAGAAGAATTTTGTTTTTCATTTTTGGTTATTTATTTGTTGGATTAGCTTTAACAAATCTAAAGCATTTTTTTAAATTAAGAGAAAGTCATAGTCGCTAAATAGTCCGCCCGAAATGTTAGTTTCAGTTGTGGCGAACTGTCGTCCTGCGGTTTATCGCGGTTGTGCTTAACTTGTATATACCTGTTATAAATATTGTTCATTTCTTCCCCCCTCCGGTTAATAACCCCTTGTTGGAGTGTAAAATTTATCATCACCCCATTTTGCAGGGTTATTAATAATGTATTCCGAAATGTTTACATAGGATTGGTGGTTGCGGATGATGTGGTCGTGAAAACGTGATTGCCATTTAAAATATTCATGTCCGTTTTTATTGCACCATCTTTTTACTGATGATTTATATTGATTAATAATAACCGACACCGAACCGGAAACGGGTTTTCCAAATTGGTTAACAGATGGCAGGGACGGTTGTTGTGGGGGCGGTTGTTGTGGGGACATGCCATGGCATGTCCCTACGGGGTTGTCCATGTTATTCGGTAGGGCCACGCCATGGCGTGGCCGCACATCGTTATTACCCGCATCGTTATTGTTATCGGACACGCCATGGCGTGTCCCAACATTATCATTATCATTTAATTTCAAAATACAATGTACATGATTGGGCATCACAATAAATTCACCCATTTCAACATGTGGGTAATGTTTGGGTATTTCGTTTAAATATATGTTTGCAATTTTTCCAATAGCATTTAAAATCATTTCACCGTTTTCAATTGTTCCGAAACAACATTCTCTGTCGTGAACACATAGTGTTATAAAATACAGTCCTGCTGTTGAATAATCGTATCCTTTCAGGCGTATGGATTTTCGCTGAGGCTGTTGCATGGCAATACATTTTAATATCCAAATTTCATAATTTTGTTAATACTGTCAAATTAAATTTTACCAACGCTCATTTCCTTTTAAAATAAGCGGTAAGCTATTCCCGCATTGTTCATTTCTTCCCCTCCCCGGTTAATATCCCCTTGTCAGAGATTTCAAAAAATTATTATCTTAGCGCCTCGCTTATAATTTGCGTAACGGAGATTTAGTGCTGGCAGATATGTTTAACCAAAAACTGCGGACCATGAAAATACTTTTAGTTGCAGAGGTAGATAACCTCGAGATGCTTGCATTGCAGCGTTTGGTGCAGGACACCGGCCTTCTTAACAAAATATTGAAAAAGGTAGAGGCCGAGCACAGCACCGCCCCGCAGCCGGTGGTTAAAACTATACCGGTAAAGACCAACAGAGGATGGGTAAAGCTCAATATAAAAGACATTGTTTATCTCAAGGGCTCTGGCCACTCGGTAGTAATCTATTACCTGGATGCCCGCGGAGCTATGCTGCACCTGAACTGCGGTAAGGCCCTTAAAAAGTATAGTGCGCTGGTAACTGAAGATGGCTTTTATTTTACCCACCAGAGCTTTTTTGTTAACCCGCTCCATAGCAAGCTGAACGAAAAAAAGACCCGCTTTATTATTACCGTAAAGGGCGTTGACCATGAAATACCCGTTGCGCGGGCCCGAAAAGACAATTTCTGCCACGCGGCATAGCTGCCGGATATGTGCTGCACCCTGCAGGATATGTAAAAAGCTACGGTATATGAGATTTATCCCTTCCGGATATGATATAGTGTTATAATAGGCTTTGTGGTTTACTACACTTGTTCCCGCAATGCTGTTAAAAGCGGCATTGCCCCCAAAAATAACAAGGTATGAACCATTCATTCTTTTTTTCAAGCCCCGCAGCAGGGCAAAGCCCCGGAAGAGGAAGGCATGCAGCTTTTGCAAAAGCACTTGCGGCCCTTGCTTATTCTTCTGCACACCTTGAACAATGGCTGCCACTGGCTGAATACCTTCCTGCACACCGTGGCGAAGGGTTTAATGCCTTCGCAGGATGGCAGGCGATGCTTGCAGCAGGGCACAGGTCAGATGCAGCAGGGCATTTATCACGTAAAGAAAGGCTAACAGGTAGTGTGAAAAGGCTTGCGGCAGCGCTGAATGGGTTTACAGACCTTGAAAAAAGGCATTCAGGTGATGAAGAAAGGAATGCAAGTAATTTACAAAGGCATGCACGGGTAAAAGACACGGTGCTGTTTTTGCCTGAAATCCTTACAGTACATGGCTTTCAGATGAAAAATTCAACAAAGGCGAGGAGCCCGGATGGCTGAAATAATGGACAATGAACAATTGTCAATTGTCAATTATTAATTATCAATTAACTAAAAAAACTAAAACAATGAAAAAAGATAACTTACCCGCACCAGATGCGGTATTCGATGCCTTTCAGGGCAATTTTATAACCGTGGTAACTACCAACGCACTTGCCTGGAACATAGTGGCTGCCGCACTGGCCGCTCTGGTTCCGCTGCAGGCAGCATGGGCAGCTGCCTATGCCGTTGCCAAGGTAAAGGCCAACCGCTCCATAGCCAACATAGGGGCAAAAAACACAGCCCGCGCCAGTTATAAAGCTGCGCTGCGCCTGTTCATCAAAAGTAATATTTACGCTAATACTTCACTTACTGATGGTGATATCATTGCATGCGGCCTGCGCCCATACGACCGTACGCGCACTCCTATACCGCAGCCAACTGTTCAGCCAATTGTAAACCTGCAAAAAGCGCCCGGAAACTTTTTTGTGGTGCGTTTCTTCCGCCTTGATGACGAAACAGGGGCCATACGCAGAGGAAAGCCTGATAAGGTGGCAAAGATTGAGTTTGCATATTCACTCAATATGCAGCCCGGCAGCCCCGAAATGTGTGCTAATAAATCAGTAGCCACCCGCGGACCTATCCGTGTTGAGCTGCCGCTGATGTACAACGGTCAAACCGTATGGTTCTATGCCCGCTGGAAAAACATCTACGATGCAGCGGGGCCGTGGACTGATCTGGATTCGTTTGTGTTGTAAGAGGCAGGCAACTAGTAATTAGCCAAATAGCCAATTAGCAAAACTGCCCACCTGTTAAAGTCTTAAAACTTTAATGGGTGGGCAGTTTACATTAAGGCAGCTGCTGTGCTGGGCGGTTACCGCTCCCCTCCTTTTTTCAAGGAGGGGTGTCCGCAGGACGGGGTGGTTTTAAACCCTTCCGCCCTTTGGGCAGCATCAGCACTACCTGGCCCAATGTCCACTGGACATTGTCCATCTTGCAAAGGGAAGGAACTTACAATCGCGTTGAATGAATAGGAAGTTACCGCTCCCCTCCTTACAAAGGAGGGGTGTTCGCCTCAGGCGGACGGGGTGGTTTTTAGTTTATCTTTAAAACAAGCCTTAATATCATTCAACAGTTGTTCCCTATGCTCAAAAACAAATTTATTTTCAAATCTTAATACCTTAAATCCGGCTTCTTTCAGTTTTTTATCTCTTGAAATATCTTTATCCTGTTGATCAGGATTGTTATGAACTTCGCCATCCAGTTCAATA
>CANKAM010000070.1 GCA_947479755.1 Bacteroidota bacterium | reverse complement strand
TTGCCGCCTAAAGTAAAAGTAATTATGCTTGGCAAAACGGAAATTAAAGGAACATTGATTCCAATCGGGGGGCATGAAGATAAGGGGGAGAACGAGTATAAGGGTATTGACTTCATTGAAAAAGGAATACTGGCGCACGTTGTAAGAGAGAGCGGAGGCAACGAAGCAAAGATAGTGGTGATACCCACCGCCTCTAGCATTCCGGTTGAAGTAGGCGAAATTTACCGCAACGCTTTTACTACACTTGGCTGCAAAGAAGTGGTGGTGTTAAACATACTTGAACGCAGCCAGGCAGAAGATCCTGAATATTTACAACACATCCGCGAAGCCCACTGCATTATGTTTTCGGGTGGCGACCAAAGCCGCATTGTTACCTACATTGGCGATTCTACAATGCACAAAATAATTCAGGAGCGTTTTGAAAATGAAGAAGGTTTTGTGGTTGCCGGCACCAGCGCAGGAGCTATGGCCATGGCCAGTGAAATGATAGGTGGCGGAAGCAGTTCAGAGGCTTTGCAGAAAGGTGCTGTGATTATGAAGAAAGGAATGGGCTTTATTCCCGAACTGATAATTGATACACACTTTGTAAAGCGCGGAAGATTTGGAAGAATGGCAGAAGCCGTTGCAATGTTTCCCAACCTGATTGGTGTTGGTTTGGCAGACGACACCGGTTTAATCATCAAACACTGCAACGAGTTTAAAGTAATAGGTTCGGGAATGGTGGTGCTGTTTGATCCCAGTCATTTAACACATAACACCCACGCCATATTGAGAGAAGGAACGCCTATGTCTATGTCAAATCTGGTAACACACATTCTCGCGAATGGCGATAGGTTTAATATAGACAACCGTAAAATTGATGTGCTTCCGGTGAAGGAAAAGTTTGTGTAATGTTTTGACGGGAAAGATTATTCCTTCCGCACAAAATTGAATGGCATATCTACCATCAGGTGAAAATCATGCCCTGCCTCTTCCATATCTTCATCATCCGATTCGAAAATCCAATTCACCTCTACGCCTTTTCCGCTGTGATTAAGCGTTTCAAACCTCTTCATCATATTGAGAAGACACTTTGAAGAACTGGTATTAATATACTCAAGACTTATGTTAAGTGAAGTTTTATCGGGAGCTTCCAATTCGTATTCTTTCAACCAATTATTAATAGGTTCAAAAAAATCAGGTGCATCTTCGCACATAATTCTACCCATAAATGTAAGGGTGTTATCGACAGCATTAAACTCAACTTTGGGTGTTTGCTGTGTTTCACTAATATTCAGAATTCTCATACTTCTTGACAATTAAAATGAAATGAAAAAAATAATTTGACTACAATAATAAGGTATTCGTAGACAGAAAACAAGTTTTTGTCTACAAATTAACGACAAACAACTAACAATTCTGATGAACAGCACATCCGGCTAACCAAATAAGTTAAAACAAATTATACATTGCATACTAAACAGTAAAGTAAGGGCTTCTCGACTACGCTCGAAGTGACAATGACTACGCTCGAAGTGACAAATAATTATGCTCTAAGTAACAAAAAGACTACGCTCGAATTAATACACCTGCTGTCAGTTCGAGCGTAGTAGAGAACACTTAAAAAAATTAACGAGGTTTAAATCGCTTCTCGACTACGCTCGAAGTGACAATACATGCGCTAGAAGTGACATAAATATTTTTTCTACATTTGCAGCGTCTCAAGGGGTGTTCTTCAGATTACCGAAGGGCTGAGATTATACCCGAATAACCTGCTCAGGATAATGCCTGCGAAGGGAAAGAGTAACCAACAATTTTATTAAAAGGAAGGCCTGCTCCTGGTTTTCTTAAATGTTTAAACCATTTAAAACCGGGACATGAAATCATTTTTCCTAAACTCAATTCTTGTTTCTTGCTTCTTAGCTCTTGCTTCTTTTTCTGCCTCCGCGCAATTCAAAATAAGCGGAACAGTATCGGATGAATCACAAACCCTTGCTGGTGCTAATGTGGCTATCAAAAACACCTATAAAGCAACTACTACCAATGCAAACGGCAATTACATTTTAAATAACCTCAAACCTGGCGAATACACTATTATAGTCAGCTTTATCGGCTATGAAGCAAAGGAAATTACCATTCAATTAACTGCCAATTTTGAACAAAATATAACACTAAACAAACGCACTGTTGTATCTGATGAAGTAGTTGTTTCAGCAACACGTGCTGCAAAAACCACAGCCACTACTTACTCAGAAGTAAGCAAAGAAGAAATTGCAAAAAATAATTTGGGTCAGGATATTCCTTTTCTTCTGCAGCAAACACCTTCGGTAATTGTAACCTCTGATGCAGGTGCAGGGGTTGGGTATACCAGTATTAATATTCGTGGCAGTGATGCAACACGTATTAACGTTACCGTAAACGGAATTCCTGTTAATGATTCTGAATCACATGGAACATGGTGGGTAAATACACCGGACTTAGCTTCATCGGTAGAGAATATACAGGTGCAGCGTGGGGTGGGAACTTCCACCAACGGTGCTGCAGCTTTTGGTGCGAGTATAAATGTACAAACCGCTCAACTGAATGTAAAACCGTATGCAGAAATCAGTAATTCTTACGGCTCGTTCAATACCTGGAAACATACTATTAAAGCCGGTTCAGGTTTACTTGCCGACCACTTTACAGTAGATGCCCGTTTATCAAAAATAAGTTCAGACGGTTATATGGACAGGGCAAGTTCTGACTTGAAATCCTATTACTTATCTGCAGCATATTATGGTAAAAACACCATGTTACGTTTTGTTAATTTCTCAGGAAAAGAAAAAACCTACCAGAGCTGGTATGGTGTTCCTCAGGATTCATTAGCCACCAACCGCACCTATAATTATTATACCTACGATAACGAAACCGACAACTATCAGCAGGACCATTATCAGCTTTTATTTTCGCAGGAATTCAGTCGTGCGTGGAGAATGAATGCAGCTTTGCATTACACCAAAGGGAGCGGCTACTACGAACAATACCGTGCAGGTGATGCCTTTTCTGATTACGGATTACAGAATGTTATAATCGGGAATGACACCATTACATCATCTGACTTTATCCGTCAGCGCTGGCTAGACAATAATTTTTACGGTGTTACCTATTCGTTTGAATACAACAGCGGTAAACGCTTTTCGGCAATATTGGGCGGAGCAGCCAATAAATATGAAGGTGGTCATTTCGGCACTATCATCTGGGCGCAGTATGCCTCCAACGCAGCTATCAATCATAAATATTATGATGACAATGCCAACAAAACCGATGTGAATGCCTACTTCAAAGCCAACTACCGCATCGGTAAAAAACTGAATGCATTTATTGATTTACAATACCGCAGCATTCAGTATTCATTCATAGGCTTTAACAACCTGTTGCAAAATGTAGAACAACAGGCAATGTTTAACTTCTTTAATCCTAAAGCGGGACTGGTTTATGAGATAACCGGAAGCCAGCATATTTATGCCTCCTACAGTCGCGGCAACCGCGAACCGGTGCGCGATGATTTTACGCAATCAACACCCGACAGTCGTCCGAAACACGAAACACTGAATAATATAGAAGCAGGCTACAAACTGAACGGAAAAAATTTCCGTTTCGGTATTACCTATTACCTGATGGCTTATCAAAACCAATTGGTACTTACCGGACAAATCAATGATGTAGGTGCTTACACCCGCACCAATATAGACAACAGTTACCGCACAGGAATAGAACCGGAGTTTGAAGTGCGCATTGCCAAGATTATAACCGTTGGCGGCAACTTTACCTACAGCATGAACAAAATAAAAAACTTTACCGAGTTTGTGGATGATTACGACAGTGGGGTACAGCAAACCATTGAACATAAAAATACCGACATCGCTTTTTCGCCCAACATTATTTCATCGGGAACAATAGGTGTGCAGCCTTTAAAAAATCTGAACATCAGTTTTATCAGTAAATATGTAGGTAAGCAATATCTTGACAACACTTCAGATAATAGCCGCAGTATTGCTGCTTACTTTACTGAAAATGTGCGCATCAATTACCTTATTAAAACAAAAGTGCTGCGCGAAATAGGTATCAGCCTGCTGCTAAACAATGTGTTCAATACTATGTATGAGGCCAACGGCTATACCTTCAGTTACGTTTACGGTGGCGAAAAAACAACCGAAAACTTTTATTACCCAATGGCAGGGTTTAATTTCCTGGCGGGGGTTACGTTAAAGTTTTAATAACTGATAAAAATCATTACTTTACCTGATAATCATCTTATTAACAAGATGAAAACTTGTTCACATTTGTCATAACAAAACTATAAAACCATGGAAAATAATACCATCTCCAACTTTGCCGATGCATTGATCGGCAACATGAAAAAGGCAGTAAGCGAACTGGAAGAGTTTCGTGTGCAGGCCAACCTTGGCGCTGCCGAAGCAAAAGAAAAATACGAAGAGGCAAAAACACTCTTCAACTCCTACCTGAGCGAAGCACGACAGCAGGTTGAAAAAGGAAAAGAAAAAACTGATGAACTGAAAACTGCGTTTGAACAGTTGCAGGTTCAATTGGCTTTAGGTAAAGCCGAAACTAAAGAATTGTTTGAAGAGCAAAGCAAAAAAATAGCTGCCGCTCTTGCTGAAGTAGAGCGCATTATCCGTAAGAACGAAACAGCAAATGAAGTGTATTTAAAACTGCTTCCCGAGGTGGAAAAGTTTAAAATAAAACTGGAAATCATGCGCCTGCGTTTTGAACTGAATAAGTTGGATAAGAAAATGGATTTTGAAGAAAAGAAAAAAGAGTTTGCCGATAAGCTGAACGAAATAAAATCCCGCTTTTCGGGCGAAGAGAAAAAAGTGGAAGAGCGCTGGGATAATTTCCGCAGCGAGGTTGGTGATGCATTTACGCATCTGAAGAATTCGTTCACAAAATAGGTATTCGTCATTACCAACTATAGCCAAGCAATCTCATAAATGGGGTTGGCTATTTTTTTAGGGAGTTTGCTTCGCTCAGCGAAGAGTTGAACTCGCATTAACGGAATTAATCCTTCTTCCAGCCACTCCACTCATCGTGGTCGCCTTTACGGAGATCTTTAACCATGCCGTAAGCTAAAATTCCGGCAAGAATAAAACCGATGATGCCGAAGGCTGATGTTTCGCCCCACAAAGGTTTCACATCATGAATAGTCATTTGTGCTGAACCTACAATTATTCCTGCAACCAGAATTCCCGTAACAATCTGTTTTGTTACACGATTGATAGTGTGTACCAGCGGATCAATTCCCTGATGACGTAGGTCTACTTTTACTTCACCTGTGTTCAGTTTGCGGATGGCCGTTTTTATATCGCGGGGAAGTTCTTCCATGTAAATACCCATATCGTAAACCGAGTTGGCCAGACTGGTTACAAACTTCATAGGGTCGTAATGTTTCCAGATGGTGCGGACAAGATAAGGGCGCATCATTTTCTCTAAATCTAATTCCGGATCAAGTTGGCGGATAACACCTTCAACCGAAACGAGTGAACGTGCTAACAGATAAAAATGCGTGGGCACTTTCATCCCGTGCTTTACAATAATATCTTTCAATGAAATGAGTAGAGAACTTACTTCACTTTCATTAATATCACGCACTGCATAATTCTGCACAAATTCGGTAAGGTCAGTTTCTAATGCACGAAAATCTTTGATAGTCGGGTTGTCGGAAAGCAATTGAAAGGCACGAATTATTTTGCGCACATCCATGGAAGTAACCGAAAGAAAAAGATTACCCAACTGCTCAACATCTTTGTGCAGAATGTTTCCCATTAATCCAAAATCAAGGAAGCAGATGATGTTATCGCGAAGAATAAAAATATTTCCGGGATGCGGGTCGGCATGAAAGAAACCATAGTTGAAGACCTGTTTAAAATACGATGAAGCCAGTCTGCGTGCAATCAGTTTTCGGTTAAGTCCTGATGCTTCCAGTTTAGCAATGTCCGAAATTTTTATGCCGTCAATAAACTCCAAGGTAAGTACGCGTGCGGTAGTGAACTTCCGATAAACAAGAGGTGTATGAATGTAGCCTTTGTTGGTGGGATCGCTTACAAAATTGTTGTTGAAGCGCTGAATGTTTACCGATTCATGAACAAAGTCAAGCTCTTTTAAAATACTTTCTTCAAAGTTGCGAACCAGACCAACAGGGTCAAATGTTTTTAATGAAGGAATGCGTCTGCTGAAAAGATCGGCCAGGTAGTACATCACCTTAATATCTTCTTCAATTATTTGCTGAATACCGGGACGCTGAACTTTGATAACTACTTTTTCGCCTGTTTTCAAAGTTGCCTTGTGCACCTGCGCCATAGATGCAGATGCAAATGCATGAACATCAAACTCCTGAAAAAGGTCGGCAACTTTTCCTTTCAGTTCCGTTTCTACAACCAATATGGCCTGCTCTCCTGGAACAGGAGGAACACTATCCTGCAGTTTTTCCAGCTCCGCTATAAGCTGCGCAGGAAGCAGGTCGGGACGGTTGGAAAGTATCTGCCCGAATTTTACAAACGTGGGTCCGAGTTCAACACACACCATGCGCATCTTTTCCCACTTGGTAAGATTCATTGCATGTATGTAGGTTGATTTTGGTATCAGCTTTTTCAGGAAAGTGAAACGTTTATTTTCTTCCATGTAGGCCACTGCATCTTCAAAGCCGTATTTAAGGAATACGCTGATGATGCGGTTGTAGCGCTGAAGATGCTTGTAACGTTTTTCTATAATGGAAAAAAGACCCATGTCGGGAGTTATGAATTTGTTTTGGGTGTTTCAAGATTTACGATGCGTGCTTCAGCTAAAAAAAGTGCCGTGTGCAATTCATTTATTTGCTCTTGCAGTTTTGCTATCTCATCGGTATGGGCAATGTGCATTTTGCCGTAAACGCTGATGGCCACTTCCTCCATCTTTTTTTCTATTTCTTCTTTTGCCTGTCCCGCTTTTTCAATCAGCTTCTGAATCATTTGTGTTTCGCCTTCTTCATCTTCTTCCGAAAATTCGTCAACAAATTCTTTTCCTTTTTCGGCCATAGAATGCAGGCGTTCAAAAAATTCCTTGTCTTTGGCGATGGAGTAGAGTGTAGCAGAAAGCGATGCTAGTTCTATAATTGTTTTTGCGCGCATGGTGATAAATTTATTGATTAGATTTTAATTCCTCTTTTTCCTGATTTTTAAAATATTTACGCAGCAGCGAACTGTGTTTCAGCGCTTCCATATTCTGGTTGAAGCCATCTGCACCGTCACGTATATTTTCAAGACTTTGATTAAGGTTGTGTACAAAGTTGGTATCCATTAACAAGGTACCTACGGCACCTTTACCACTTTTGATTTGTTCCGAAAGACCTTTTAAATCGCCCGAAACAAGCGCAAGGTTATTGGACACTACATTGATATCAATAACTGCCTGATTAAGATTAGTAGCGAACGAAGAATCGGTGAGCAGCGCACCAATAGAGCCTTTCCCGTCTTTAACATCCTGCACAATCTGGCTCAGATCTCCAGTGATGACAGCTGTTCTACTGCCAGTGAGCTTGATATTTACAATTGCCTGGCGAATGTTATCGGCAGCAACGGTATCGGCAAGCAAAGTCCATAGCGCATTGCTGTTGTTTATTTTTCCTGTTATTTTTTTCAAGTCAGAAGAAATGATTTCAATGTTTTCGTTAGTGGTATTAAGTGTGCGAAGCATTTCATCGGTTTCAATGGGTGCAAGCGTTTTTATAACATCGCCATCATCAACGGGCGTAGAATTATCTTTTACTGAATTGATGTTGACTAATTTATTGCCCATCAATCCATCGCTGCCAATGCTGGCAAGTGCGTTCTTATGAATGTATTCGCGTGATTTATCTTCAATGCGCATCAACACTTTCACGCTTGAATCATTAATAATTTCAACGCTTTCAACGGTGCCAACATCAATGCCTGCAAAGCGGACATTGTTGCCGGCCATTAATCCGTTTACGTTACGAAATTCTGCACTAATTTTAAACGTTGAACCAAAAAGGCTTTGCTTATCGCCAATGAGGTAGAGCGCAGCAATAAAGGCAATGGTGCCTATTACTACAAACAATCCTAGTTTTATATTTCTTAAACCTGTGTTAGCCATTTTCTATTCAAAAAATTGTTTTACTTTTTTATCGTTTGAGTTTTTCAGTTCGTCATAATTACCCACTGCATAGCAGGTTCCGTCAATGAGAACCACAATGCGGTTGGCAACAATTTTTACGCAATTCATATCGTGTGAAATTACGATAGCAGAGGTATTGTATTTTTTCTGCACATCCAACATCAGGTTGCTGATTTCTTTTCCGGTAATAGGGTCTAGTCCTGTGGTTGGCTCGTCATACAAAATGATTTCTGGCTTAAGAATAAGCGTACGAGCCAGTGCAATACGTTTGCGCATACCACCCGAAAGTTCGGCAGGCATCATGTCAACGGTGTGGGAAAGTCCTACGTTTTCCAATGCTTCCATCACCATGCCATCTACATCATCCAACGTAGATTTCATCCAGTGTCTGCGCAAAGGAAACTCCAGATTCTCGCGCACTGTCATAGAATCATACAGGGCATTGCTTTGAAAAAGAAAACCCACTTTCACACGCATACGGTCTAATTCTTCCTGATTTAGTTCAGGCACATTCTGCCCCAATACATTGATACTTCCCTTGTCGGGATTGAGCAAACCGATGATGCATTTAATTAGCACCGATTTTCCTGAACCTGATTTTCCGAGCACTACGGCATTTTCACCCTGCTTTAAATCAAAGCTAAAATCGCGCAGCACATGATTTTCGCCAAACGATTTTGACAGATGCTGAATGCTGATAACGGTATCTCCGTTTGCAGCAGACGCATTCTTTTCAACTGTTGCGGTCTGCGTGCTCATGTGAGTTGAAAAATATCGGTTATCTGAACAGCAACCAAGTCAATGATAAACACCAGCAACGATGCCACTACAACGGCTGAGTTGGCGCTCTGCCCAACTCCCTCAGTGCCTTTGCTGCTGTAATAGCCTTTGTAACAACCTACCACTCCAATGGCATAGCCAAAGAAAAAAGTTTTAACAATGGCAGGTAGCAAATCGCTGAATGAAAGTGCATCAAAAGCCTGGTACCAATATAAATCCCAGTTTACCACCCCACGGATATTAGCGCCCATATAGCCGCCATATAACGAAATAATATCGGCAAGTATTGCCAGCACCGGTATCATCAATGTGCAGGCCATAACGCGGGTAACTACTAAGAATTTAAATGGGTTGGTGCCCGAAACTTCCATGGCATCTATCTGTTCGGTAACCTTCATAGAGCCTAACTCAGCTCCTATTCCCGAACCTATTTTTCCGGCACAAATAAGTGCAGAAATAACGGGTGCAATTTCGCGCACTAAGGAAACCGAAACCATGCCGGGCAACCATGCTTCGGCACCAAACTCAACCAGCGTGGGGCGCGACTGTATGGTAAGCACCAAACCCATGATAAAGGCGGTGATACCAACCAACGGCAATGATTTATAACCGATGAAATAACACTGGCGCAGCAACTCTCCAAATTCATAGCGCGGTTTAAAACCTTCGGTAAAAAAACGCCAACCAAAAGCAGAAATATCACCTACTTCGGCAAGGAAATTTTTAAAGGAATTGGGTTTCAATCGCAGATTATTTTGTGTAAAGGTGATTAAGTTAGTTTCTTGCAGGGCTGAAGTTTATCATACCAAAAACTGATGTATGTCATATTTTTGATTTCAATTGCACGGATAGCTTTACAGCAAATAAAGATAGGATACAGAATGAAGTCTGCCATAAAAAATGTTATAATTCTAGTATTGATATTTTATGGTTGTACACCAAAGGAGCCTCAAAACAAAGAGCCTGCACCCAAACCCGATACTCCAATTACCAACGCCATTGTAAAAAAAGAAGAAGCAAAAAAAAAGCAGTACACTCTTCCTTTCTCCAAAGATGTGAGGATGAAAGATTACTTCAAAACTGTTGACAGCATTGTTGAATTTCAATGCAAAAGCATTTGCTACGACCTTACAGAGCACAAACTGATTAATGCTAATACCCGCATTATTGATACGCTGGCAAGCTTTGATTATTACCTGAAAATGCAGGACAGCATTTTTGTGTATGACCAAAAAGAACTTATTGTTTTTCACCAGGGTGACAGTTTATTAATTCCCGATCAGGAACAGACCAAAGCGATTGAAAAAAAGTTGAGCAGCGTGGTAATAGATGTGAACATACCCGAATACAAATTACGAATTATTGAAGGCGCTGATACGGTATGCACATTTATGGTAAGAGTAGGCGCCAATGAAGAAAAGTATTTGGAAACAGCAGGACGAATTGTAAAATTAATAACGCAATCGGGGGAGGGTGAAATTGTGAGACTGGAACGAAATCCCTATTACGTAAATCCTGCAACTGGTAAACGCTATTGGGGTACCCTTAGAGATGACGGACGCTATACCATGATGCCTCTTATTCCCTGGATGGAACCAAGCATAAACGGCATACGTTACGGCAATTTAATTCATCCTACCACTAACCCCGAAACACTGGGCAAACCTTACTCACACGGCTGCATAGGACTGAACGAAAGGGATGCGTGGCGTGTGTATTACAGTGCTCCGCTGGGCACAAAAGTGGTTTTTCGTTATGACTTAAAAGTGCCGGGTAAAGACGGTGATACTATTTTACTAAAGGATATTTACAATAAAAAAGAATAAGTTAGTTTTACATCAACATCATGATAAACTCTACTCCATCTGTATTAAAAAAATTACTAATTCTGTTTCTGGTTTTTGCAGGTTTGTATTATGCCAAAGACTTTTTAATTCCCTTAGCCATAGGTACTGTGCTTGCCACCCTTTTTCTGCCGATGTGCAAATGGCTGGAAGAAAAAAAATTGCCGAAAGCACTTGCAGCATTTTTATGCCTGCTGGCTTTGTTACTGGTTATTGCAGGTATAACTTCGCTGCTGATATGGCAGATTGGAGACCTAGCCACCGATGTAGAACTTATCCGCCAGAAAGCATTGGAAACGCTGATTGCTGTTCAGCAATACCTGATCAATCATTTAGGTATTTCTGCTGAGCGCCAGCTGCAGCTTATTAAAAATGAGCAATCTTCTTTTGCGGGATTAATGCAAACTATGGCTGGGTCGCTTGCCTATATTTTTACCAGCTTTATTCTGGTGCTTGCCTATATTTTTCTGTTGCTTTATTATAAAGGTCATCTGCGTAAATTCTTTGTTAAACTTTTTCCGGCTGAACAGCAAGAGGAGATGGAAGATGTGGTTGACAGCGCTGCCCATGTTTCGCAGCAATACATTGTTGGACTGAGCAAAATGATTTTCTGTCTCTGGATTATGTATTCCATAGGCTTTTCGATTGCCGGTGTAGATAACCCAATTTTATTTGCTGTTATCTGCGGGTTGCTTGAAATAATTCCATTTGTAGGCAACTTTACCGGCTCATCGCTTACGCTGCTCGTATCTGCGGTTCATGGTGCGGGTCTGCCCATGCTTGCCGGTATTGCTCTTACGTATGGCATCGTTCAATTTATTCAAGGCTGGGTTCTGGAGCCGTTGATTGTAGGCCGGCAGGTAAAAATAAATCCACTGTTTACCATTATTGCCTTAGTTATTGGCAAACTGGTGTGGGGTATTCCGGGCATTATTCTGGCCATACCGCTTACCGCTATTTTCAAGATTGTGTGCGACCATGTTGATGAACTGAACCCTTATGGTTTTTTGATTGGTGAAATTGAAACAGTAAAAAGCGAACCTGACTTTATTATTAAAATAAAAAGCTGGTTTAAAAACAAAGCAGGTAATTAATATCCTGCTTTTGTTGAATTATCGGTTATGGAAATTCTCAATAACGTCTTTAAACTTTTTGCCGGAATTGGGTTATTCCTCTTTGCGATGTATCTGCTGGAAGAATCGGTAAAAAATCTTTCAGGACGCAATTTCAAACTCTTTCTTCAGCGTATAACAAAAAACAGAATTGGCGCAGTTGCCGGTGGAGCTTTGGTTACAGGGGTTTTGCAAAGCAGTTCAATGGTTTCGCTGATGGTGCTGGCATTTGTGGGTGCGGGCGTATTTACCATGAAAAATGCGATGGCAATTATACTGGGCGCCAACTTAGGCACCACGCTGGATAGCTGGATAGTAGCGACACTCGGCTTTAAGATGAATATAGAAGTGGCAGCATATCCGGCAGTTTTTGTTGGCGGTTTGCTGCTTATTTTATTCGGCAAACACAAAACGCCCAGGTATATTTCTTATTTTCTGTTCGGGTTCGGGTTGTTATTTATAGGTCTTTCGTTTATGAAAACAGCCATGGAAGCGCAGGTAAAAACTTTTGATTTTACACAGTATGCCGATATGCCACTTGCTGTTTTTCTGATCATCGGTTTCATCATTACCATGCTGGTGCAATCCAGTTCGGTAACCATGGCGCTAACCCTCAGCGCTATTCATGCCGGAGCTATCGGATTTCCTGTAGCAGCAGCAATTGTACTTGGCTCTGAAACCGGCACCACCATTAAAATATTAGTAGGATCGGTTGGGGGCAATGCCTCCAAAAAACGGGTGGCGATGGGTAATTTTATTTTCAATGTCTTTCTTACCATTGCTGCTTTTGCCTTGCTAAAACCTATACTCCTGCTGATAACAGATATTTTTAACATCAAGGATCCACTGATTGGGTTGGTTACTTTTTCAAGTCTTGTAAACCTGTTAAGCATTTCTGTCTTTCTTCCCTTTCTTGATCCATTTGCCAAGTTACTTGAAAAATTCTTTAAAGAAACCGATGCATCAGCTGCTGCTTTTATACCACACGCTGATAGTGAAGAGCCCGAAACAGCATTGGATTTATTCCGCAGAGAAACAGCCTGGTTTATTCATAATTCCATACTTTTCAATCTGCAACAATTTGAAATTAATACCAAGGAACTGGAAGAACATCCCGATTACAAAACACTTAACGAGGATAGGAAATTTTCAAAAAAAACAGCAGCAGAAAAATATGAATTTCTGAAACAGCTCCAAGGCGAGTTGCAGGCATTTTATTTAGACTTGCGACCCAAATCAGCAGGCGAACAAAATGCTGAGCTTAACCAACTGATTTCGTCAGTGCGCAGTTGCATGCACGGGATTAAAAGTGTAAAGGATATTAGCAGCAATATCACTAATCTCAAGCACTCGTCAAAAGATATAAAGTTCGATTTTTTTATGCATCACCAAAAAGAAACCGAACAACTGTATGCAGACCTGAATGCATTTATGTCAGGTAAAAAAAGCGTGAGTTTTGAGAACCTTCAGGCTGTTAATAACACTATACAAAACAACTATACTTCAGCTCTTAACTCTTTTTACAAGGAGGCGCAGCAAGCAGCAATTGAGGATATGGATATTACCACCGCCATCAACTTTAACCGCGAACTGTTTACCTCCAACAAAGCCATGCTGATGGCTGTAAAAGATTTTCTGTTAGAAGAAAAAGAGGCGAAGGATTTTAATGAACTGCCGGTGTATAAAACGTAGATTTTAACCTCCAAGGCTATGTCGCAATGAGCCTATTTTGCATCATTTATTCCTAGACTTCTATTGCAGAGAGTTCTTATTCTTCCACACTATATACCCAATTAAATGAACTCATTTTTGGTACTATTTTAGAAATTTGTCACAATTCTTCCAGGAATATGCTTGACAATAGATCACTTACGTCCACATATATTTTGAGCATGAAAATTATTTATTATCGACTAAATGTAATTTCTGTCGATTAATAGTATATCTTTGCGCCCATTATTAACAATTAACAAACAAATTACAATGAACACAGGAACAGTAAAATTCTTTAACAACGCTAAAGGTTTTGGTTTTATTAAAGAAGACGGATCAGGAAAAGAGCACTTTGTGCACGTAACAGGTCTGAAAGACGAGGTTAGAGAAAAT
>CANKAM010000069.1 GCA_947479755.1 Bacteroidota bacterium | reverse complement strand
GTAACCTGTGCACCAATTGAAGCAAAAGCACTGTTATAGGCGGTACCGTTGCTTCTGCGTGAAAAGGTAATAAAAGGGGCATATACATTATTGGTAGTATTATCGTTATGCAGGTCAAGGCCGATAAGGGCTGCACGATTGGTGCTGGCTGAATTAGCTGAAATTACCATTTGAGGGGTAACCCCATCTGCCTGCCATCCACCCTGATTACTTGTTAATAATCTTCCATTAAGGTTGGTAAAACTGCTACCTATCTGTGCGTTTCCGTTTACCCAGAAACTGGCAGTTTGAGCTGATGCGTATTGATTTTGAATAGCACTGGTACCAATGTTTGCTGTGGTAAGCATTTTTGACCAAGCGGTGGTTGCGCTGTTGTTTGTTTTGCGTACCCAAAAATCCTGATCAAAAAAGCTACCGGCTATTTGCATGGCATAGTTATTTCCGGTATTGCTATGTCTTGTTTCTAAAAGGTGCTGCCAGCCGGATGCTCCTGTATACCAATCTGCAGCAGGGGCGGGTACGGAGGTTTCATAAAAACCACTTCTGCCACCCTGTGTTCCTGCATCATCACGGGTTTCGGTACGGGTTAAACCATTTCCCCAATATACAACGCCTGTGGCTTTTATATTTCCGGTTACATCTAATTTTTCGCCCGGGCCTGTGTTTCCTATACCTACATTACCTCCTGCTGAATTAATTGCCAGATTTGACCATGCGCCTAATGTTGCATTGTGGCCGCCTAATTGAGCAACGCCATTTAATTCGCCCATTATAACAGCAGCTGATGTATAACCAAAAGCTCCACCACCTTTCCAGCTTGCAGGTGAGTTGCTGTATCCGCGGATGGTAACTGCCTGCCCGTCTACAGTGGCTGCGCCAACAGACAATTGATGGGCGGGTGCTATGTTTCCAATACCAACATTGCCATCAATAATTCCATTTCCGTAAGCATGAAAAAGTCCATCGCTTGCCCTGATTTCAAACTTAACTGCCGGTGTTGTAGTATTTGCAGCTGATTCAAATGTCCAGCCGTAGCCTGCTGCATTTTCAATATAATTGCGCAGTGCCCAACTGGTAACAAAGGTGCCTGAAGGGGCTGTTAGATCACCGTGTGGTCCTGTGGATGTTGCAGCTCCGGGCGACATATATGTACTCCAACTAGGATAACTTTGAGCATACCATGAAATACCATTTTGTGCATAAGCATCCCTATTAATATCTAAGTATCCTGCTGAAAGCGTTATAGGCCCACCAAATACATCTAACTTGCCTCCTGGAGTTGCTGAACCAATCCCCACATTGGTTCCGTTATCAAATATCTGGCTGTTGCCAATGGTAGTTCCTGCTGCATTGTTCCATTTGGTAACATAGTTCTGGGTTCCGCTTCCTGTAACAAAACTTCCATTCCCTGCCTGAACTTTTTGCCATAATGAGTTGGTGGCATCCCAGTAGTAAAATCCTTTGGTTGTTAAGGCTCCTGCTCCTGTATTGTAAACCAGCAGCCCATCAGCCGGTGTGGGAATGGGTAGTAATGAGTTATTGGTTGCCACCAGTGCTACGCGTGGCACTAGCATTCCTTTATTCGTTGCTATTACATCCAGCATGGCTGAGCCATCGGGTGGGGGCGAACCCACTCCATTGCTGATGGATGTTTGTGCCTGCAAAAGTGTAGTAAAACCAAGGGTGCTGATGCAGAGGAGTAGAAGCTTTTTCATAATGGAGTTGTATTAATTCTGATACAATACTACAACAAAAACAACTCAATGCTTTACAATCTTTTTGCGTTTTGTAAGTTTCCAATTGTTGATAACAGGGGGTGGTACCCAATACTTAAAGGGCATTGTTATAAATCAACAACAATGGGGTTAAGTTTACACGGCAAACAGCCCCAGCTCCTCTTTTTCCCCTGCAAACACTAATTGGGCGGCACTGCGTGCGGTTGTAAATAATACTGAATATGGTGTATTGGATGGCGAAGCGTTTTTGAAAAAGAGAATGAAGGTTAACATGGTTATACTAATACTCATTCTTTAATTTAAAATTGATAGTGAATATGAGCGGAAAAAGGTTGAACCAAAAAGATGCAGAGTTGCACCTCTGAGCTACAATTTAACAGCAAAAAGCTACTCGGTTGAAGTAAAAAGGTGCAATGTTGTACTTCTGAGCTACGATTTAGTAGCAAATTCATTCAACGTTGTACCTCTGTTCTATTAATTGATACAATTGAAGTGCAATTTAGTAGCAATGAACTACAACAGTGTACTTCGGAAGTGCGATTTAGCAGCAAATTCATTCAACGTTGTAGCTCTGTTCTATCAATTGATACAATTGAAGTGCAATTTAGTAGCGATGAACTACAATAGTGTACTTCGGAAGTACGATTTAGCAGCAAATTCATTCAAAGTTGTACCTCTGTTCTATCAATTGATGCAATTAAAGTGCAATTTAGTAGCAATGAACTACAATAGTGTACTTCTGAACTACGATTTAGTAGCAAATTCATTCAACATTGTAGCTCTGAGCTACTCGGCTGAAGTAAAAAGGTGCAACGGTGTACTTCGGAACTTCAATTTAGTAGCAAATAGTTACTCGCGAGTACCTCGGAGCTTCTCCATCGAAGCAATTTCTATCAACGGTGAACCTAAAAGCTGCAGTGTTGTACCTCTTGATTTGTGTTAAGAGAATAAAATTTCCAGTTGATTTCAATTGTTAGAATTATATTCGCAAAAAAACAACTACTTATGAAAAAATTATCGCTTATTATTCTGTTGTTTATTTGCTTCAATAGCATAGGACAGACGCTGCCCGACTTTACGTTTTCAGCCATCAACAAATCAGCACTCACAAAAGAAAATCTTACAAAAGAAAAACCGGTAATTATATTTTATTTTAACCCCACTGACGACCACTCACTAAAACAGGCAGAACAGTTGAAAAATCAGTTAGCCAAACTCAAAACTGTTACTCTTATATGGGTAGCATGGGAAAGTGATTCGCAAGTACTAAATGAATTTAAAAACCAATGGTTCAAAGGCGCAGCCAATGTTTTTGTCTGCTACGACTCAGAATATAAAATTGACCGCTGGTTTGGCTACAGCGAAGCACTTTCGATTTTTACCTACAACGCAAAATGGGAACGCACAGCAAAATTTTCAAACGAAATAAGTGTTGACGAATTGCTGAAAGCGGTTAAATGATTAATCCGCGCATATCAGCCCGATCCGCTTCATCCGCGTTCCATTAACTACCCTACCACCCCAGCACCCACGCAAACATAAGCGGGGCACAAATAGTAGCATCACTCTCTACAATAAACTTGGGCGTATGAATATCTAATTTACCCCAGGTAATTTTTTCGTTGGGCACAGCGCCTGAGTACGAACCATAGCTGGTAGTAGAATCAGAAATCTGGCAGAAATAACTCCAGAACGGAACATCGTGCCACTCCAGATCCTGATACATCATAGGCACTACGCAAATAGGAAAATCACCGGCAATACCACCGCCAATCTGGAAAAAACCTACTCCTTTACCCGCTGAATTCTCACGATACCAGTGTGAAAGCCACACCATGTATTCAATACCCGACTTCATGGTGGTAGGGTTCATTTCGTTTTTAATTACATAGGATGCAAAGATGTTTCCCATCGTGCTGTCTTCCCAACCCGGACAAACAATTGGTAAATTCTTTTTAGCCGCAGCCAGCATCCAGCTGTCGTTAGGGTCAATTTCGTAATACTGTTCCAGCACTCCCGAGTTCAGCATCTTGTACATAAACTCATGCGGAAAATAACGCTCACCCGCATCGTTGGCATCTTTCCACAGTTTGTGAATATGCTTCTGCAATCTGCGGAAAGCTTCCTCCTCAGGTATGCAGGTATCGGTAACGCGGTTGTAGTGGTTCTCCAGTAAATCCCACTCGTCCTGCGGTGATAAATCACGGTAATTCGGCACACGCTTGTAGTGCGAGTGCGCCACCAAATTCATAATATCTTCTTCAAGGTTGGCACCTGTGCACGAAATAATCTGCACCTTATCCTGACGAATCATTTCGGCCAGTGATTTTCCCAACTCGGCAGTGCTCATGGCACCGGCAAGGGTAATCATCATTTTGCCGCCTTCCAGCAAATGGGTTTCGTATCCTTTGGCAGCATCAACCAATGCGGCTGAGTTAAAGTGCAAATAATGTTTTTCAATAAATTGTGAAATGGGTCCTCGTGTCATGATTTTATTTTTTGGGTTGGCAAAAATAGGTTTTTTTGTTTGTCACTTTAAGTCTTCGACAGGCTCAGACTGACTACAAATTTGTCACACTGAGCTTGTCAAAGTGTAATTAAAAGAAGTCATTCGGTTTTTTCCGTATTATACCAGTCAATATTTCTCGTCAGGTACATAATCACAGCAAGAATAAGCAGCAAGCCAACACTACCCATCAGCAATGCATAATCTTCCAGTTGCAGCAGAGAATAAAAGAAACCGTAAAGCACAGCAAGTATACCGGTGATAAGCGCGGTGAGCAAATTATTCTTAAAAACGCTTTTGCAGTAAAACGTAATGAGTGTAAGCACAGCAACACATCCGGCAAGGTAAGCCTTGTCAAAATTTATATGCTCTGAAAGCGAAAGCAGCAACACATAAAACAAACAAATAGCAAAGCCCACCAACAGATATTGTATCGGATGAATTCGCTTTTTGTTGATTACCTCCACAAAGAAAAAAGCCAGGAACGTGAGAAAAATAAACATCAGATTATATTTTGCCGAGCGCATCGTTTTCTGGTATTCATCAATCGGCAATAAAAGTTTAACTCCAAATTCAGATGCCGCAGAATACTCCGGCAAATTGTTATTGCTGATTTGCTCCAGTCCGCCCTCATTGCCTATAAATGCACCCAGTCCCGATTGCGGATAATTTCTGTTAAGTTGTAACACCTTCCAGGTTGCAGTAAAACCGCTGTCGGTAACCGACCTTTCATCCGGCAAAAAACTGCCTTCAAAACTTGGATATCCCCACGAAGAGGTAAGCGAAACATTGGTTTCTTTTCCAAACGGAAGAAATCCTAAATGCGTGCTGCCGTTAATGTTCATGTCAAATGCAAAGTCAAAACCTTTTTGTGAAGTAAGGTCGATCGGTATGCTGATGCCCGATGAAAAAATATCAGACGTTACAATTCCCGGGTTGCATGAGTAGGTGGTATCATTCATCCGGATATTAATCTCATCGCGTATTCCCTTCATATCACTCAGTCCGATAGAAAGAACCGCATCATCCAGCATAAAACTTGATTTTGCAATTCCCAGATTATCAAAATCAGGAGCCGAAAATTTTCCACTCACTTTTAACACCGTGTTATAAAGTACCACCACATAAATTCCGCGGTAGCGTTTTTCGGGTTTCACTGTTCCCGAAATGTCAATCAAATCAGGAAGAAAATGTGCGTAGGAAATTCCGTAAATTGATTTCCCGTTTACATCGGTTGTAACCGTTTGATAAGGAACCGAAATCACCGGACCACCCACCACCTGGCTGTTCCCCCACTTTGAGCTTACCTCATCAATCGCACTGTCACGCACACTCTGGCGCTCATAAATAAGCGAGCTAAGCATGGAAGAAGGTATCAGCAAAATAAGAATCAGAATGCCGATAGAAATCAATTTTAAAGTCACTGAACTTCTAGCCCAGTTATTGATTTTATCAAAAATGGACTGCGTTTGTTTTTCCATGGTTTTCAGTTATTATTATTTGACAATGAGCCTTTGCGCTCTGCTGAATTTATCCGTCTGCAGTGCTACATAATACAGTCCTGCCGGCAGCGCAGCAATATTTTTAGTCAGCTTTTTATTGCCCGAAAATGATTTTTGAGAAAGGTATTTTTCAATCACTACCCCATGTGAATTCAGCAAAAGAATTTCAACATTTTCTTTTTGCTCAGCATTAATTTCAACCGTAATAAAATCATTAGCCGGGTTAGGGTACACAGCAAGCTTCACTGGTTCTTTTACCTGAATTTCGGCAACGGCATCGGGCTGCGTTTCAATATATACTTCAAAAATGCGGGCACTGGCAATGCTAATTGTCGGATCTGTTTCGCTTATATTTTTTTCAGGACTTTCAATACCACCAACAATGTGCCCGATAAGTGTGCGCCCTGTTATAGCATTGAGTTTAAGAACGCTGTTGTTGTACTTTTCAATAGTTGGTAACGAAATAAAATGTGCGTTAGAACCCAAAAAACCGGGCATAGAATCAGGCAACAAATATTCGGCAAGGGTATTTTCGGCACTGCGTGTTACTTTACTGATAGTGCTTACAAACGGTACCAGCGAATCAGTTATAAGTTCACTTGTAACAGTGTCCAGACGATACATACTCATACCACCAAAAAACAAACTGTGCATGGTGTTGCCTATTGAATCATACAGCGGAACAACCGCACTGTGATACTGACTCAGGTTCTGATTAAAGCCCGGAACGTGTGTTGCTCCGCTGCTGTTTATATCAATGGTTGTGAAATAGGGAATATCAATCCCCTTTTGAAAAACACCTGAAAAAGCTGTGAAGCCTTCTTCTCTGTCAGGAAAAATTTGAGGAACTAAATTATAATCTCTACGGTGAAAATTATTCGTGTCTATTTGTTCTGTAAAATCGGAAACCGAAAGATTGATTCCGTCATCATTTATGGTAAACGAACGCAGCGAGTTGCTGTAGGTTTGTGTGAAAAAATTGCCTACCTGATTATGGCTGTAAGTGCCGTCAAACCTGTGCCCGAACACAATATGAAATTTATTATTCAACTTCTGCATATGCGCACCGGTAATAGCAAGTTGCTCATCTGTAACCTGACGAAAATAGGACGTGATACTTGTTCCGTTCATGACCGCATCTACCAAGCCGGGTAAATTAATTGCCGTTAAAGTGGGGAACGTAATGTATTCCTGTTGCGCTTCATTCCAGCCATAACCTCCCTGCATATAGAGCGTGTTGCCGTCCTGATAAAACTGCATGTTGCTGGAAGTAATTGCTTCGCGCACATCAGTACTCAGCGAATCGCAGGAGTACGAAAAAATATCCTGCGTTTCAAAATCAACAACGTAAATGGTGTTATTAATTCCGTTGAACGGAAAAGAGTTGGCCGTCTGAAAACCGTGAAGTCCGTTGTTTCTTCCGCCAATAAAAATCCATTTACCATCCAGTTCGGCATGTGCTCCCGAGTGCAACGCAGGAAAATTTGGAATAGCAATTTCTTCTATGTCAACCGTAAACTGTTGCTGTGCAAACGAATGTTTAGCGCAGAAAAAAACGAAGAACAGAAAAACTAATTTCCTCATCTACGCACTACAAAACGTTTTTGCTCTTTACCTGCTGCGCCCTGCAATTCGGCAACATAAACTCCGGAAGCAAGTGCAGAAATATCGGTTTGTACTTTATTCATTCCGCCTGCAAACGATTTTTGTTCTGCTTGCACCAATTGACCGGTTGCATTGTAGATATTAATAACAACATCCATTTTTCCTGAAACATAAAACTCAATGTTCAGTAAATTTTCGACAGGGTTAGGATACAAATTCATGTTACCCAACATTGCTTCGTCAATGGACGTGCAGGTGCTAACGGTTGCTGTTTGTGTTGAAGTTCCCGTGCAACCGTTGTTGTCGGTATAGCTATAAATAATGTCATGTGCTCCCGCTCCTGCTGTTACCGGATCAAATGTATTTCCGCTTACACCCGGACCGGAAAATGTTCCTCCGGCAGGACTTCCTGTTAAGGTAGAGGGTGAATAATTAACACAGTAGTTTGCATTCAGTCCGCTGAATGATGCAACCGGTGCAGCAAGTACAGTTGCCGTTACCGGATTTGACACAGCCGAACAAGTGCCGGGATTGGTTACAAAAACAGTATACGTTCCCGCTTCTGTAGCCAGATAGCTGTCTGAATCTGCATTTGGAATATCGTTTCCGTTTAATCTCCATTGATAGGTATTTCCAACACCATAAGTAGCAGTAATAGGTGTTTCATCACCTTCGCAAATAGTTACATCACCACCGCAGATATAGGCTACGGCAGTGCAGGTGCTCACCGTTATTTTGTAAATTCTCCCGTTGCTTTGTCCGGCAAGATAAAGTTCACCAACATAGTCTTCCCCAAAGGTTGAAAGGTTGTTGGTGATGGTAGTATTAGTGGTTAAAACACTGGTAGTAAATCCACCGCTTCCGTTCGGGTAACTTCCCCAAATTCTTCCGCTGCAATAATCAGTAAATAAATACCAGCCGAACATACCACCATAAAGTCCGCCACGGTAAACAAAGCCTCCGGAAACAGAGCATCCGTTAGGCGTGCTGTGTGAATATGTATAAATTGGAAAAGTGTAGTTAGATATATTGCCGCAGCCGCTGGTATTAAAGGCATTGTTACCTTCATAACATCTCCAGCCATAGTTATTGCCTCCTGCATCTCCTGCCGGCTCAAAATCTATTTCTTCATAAACATCTTGTCCTACATCACCAATCCACAAATCGCCTGTGCAGCGATCAAAATTAAAGCGCCATGGATTACGCATTCCTATTGCCCATATTTCAGGTTTAGGGTTAGTCATTCCTGCATAAGGATTGCTTGCAGGAATACTGTAAGGTGAACCATTGTCAACATCAATGCGCAACATTTTGCCAAGCAAAGCAGCTGTGTTCTGTCCATTGCCTTGCGGGTCATCGGCACTTCCGCCATCGCCCATACCAATGTACAAATAACCATCCGGTCCGAAACGGATTTGTCCGCCATTGTGGTTGCTGAAAGGCTGTGCAATGGTAATGATGTTCAACTCACTGTTCTCTAATGCATCATTCGGGTCGGCAGGATTTACTGAAAAGCGTGAAACACGTGTAGCTCCTCCGCTGGCTTGGGTGTAATTCACATAAAAATAGCCGTTGTTGGCATAATCGGGATGAAAGGTAAGACCTAACAAACCACGCTCATTTCCTGTTGAACTAACCAATGAAGTAATGTCAAGAAATGCAGCACCATTGGTAGTTCCGTTTGCATTCAGAATTTTGATAATACCACGTTGCTGAACAATAAAAAGGCGGCTGTCACCGCAATGTTCAATGCCTACAGGTGTTGCAAATCCTGTTGCAAATTGTGTGATTGTAAGTGATGGTGGCGTCTGAGCCTGCACATTGTTAAAAAGCACAAGTGCAATAAAAGCGTAGAATAGTTTTTGCATAATTTAGTTATTGATAATTTTTAGTGACAGGTATTTATAGTATCCATTGCGGTAATCCATTCTCTTAAAAGATTAAGTCCTTCGTGATGCACCATTTTGCGACCCAGTTCAGGCATCATAACATCGGGCTCAGTGCTTGCAACACGGTAAACAAGAATAGATTCATTAGGGTTGCCGGGAACAATATCGTATCTGAAATCACCTGCTCCCCTGCCTGCTGCAACCGGTGTTTTGCAAAATCCTATTGCCGTTAAGTTTGTTTCTTCAGAAGTTAAAAGTAAACCCGAAGTGTTTCCCGGACCTTTTGCATTGTGGCAATGTGCACAGTTAATATCAAGCCATGCTCGGGCGCGTTGGTCAAGTGTTCCTGTTTTCTCATCATTCCAGACTGCAAGCTTTGGTTGGCTTTCAGGCGTTCCTTTAAAATCCAGATATCCTGCCGAAGCCCAGTGGATAAGTTGATTTTCAGTTTTATCACCATAGCTGAAATCTTTATTCAGGTTTTTTGCTTTGGGTCCTATCGGTGTCATTTTACCTCCGTATTCATGACAACCTTTGCACTGATTTTTGTTCGGCACAACATAATTCAACTCACGTTTTTGTCCATCGCTGTGTATCCACGAAATATCTTGTCGTCCGCCTGCAACCTCCAGGGTGGCATCGGTTTGCTCATTGTTCCAGATGTAGGGTCTTCCCTCCCACCCTTTTGCGGTATGCACCAGCAAACGGGTTTCCATTATTTTACGTCCTTTACTCTGGTCGGTAAAATCATTGTGGTAGTAAAAGTTTTTAATCAACACCGTACCCACGGGAAAATCAAACGCAAGACTGTCGTTATACGTTGCTGAAGTTCCAGCGGGCATCCAGACAAAACGAGCCTTCTCAGCATAGTCAGAAAAGAGTGGTGTGTTTAAATCATAAGGAACAACGCCAGCATTGGGAAGAAGCTCAGCAATGTCTCCTTTGAAAAAATGATACTCGGAAAGCGTTTGAAAAACTGCTAAAGATAAATCAACATTTACCGGCAAATTGCTTCTGTTGGTGCAGCGGTAAACGATAAGAGAACACGAAAGAAGAAGAAGTAGCGCGAAATATTTTTTCATTCTAAAACCTTGAAAATGCAGGGCAAAAATAACAATAAAGTCTGTGGGTCCGTCATGAACAACATACGTCATGCTGAACTTGTTTCAGCATCTATAAAAAAGACCCTGAAACAAGTTCAGGGTGACGAAAATTCAGCATGACGAAAAAAACTATTTCAACCCTGTCAGCTTTTCACTCAGCTCCCAAACTTTTTCTTTCAATCCTTCGGTTTGCGAATATTTTGAATGCCATTTGTGTTTGCACAAGTCATAATACTTTCCGCTTTCGCCTTCCACTTCGGGTGAAGAAGCAAGGTATATGGATGTTTTTGCCCCGTCTTCAGCGCTGATAGCACCCTGATAAAGTTCAAAAAGCTTCCATGCCAACACTACTAATTTACCTGTGTTTTTTCCGGCAATTCCGGTTTTTACCACTCCCGGATGCAATGCATTTACAGTAACTCCTGTTCCCTTCAACCGCTCTGCAAGTTCCATGGTAAATAATACATTACCCAGTTTAGAGCGCTCATAAGCTTTCATAATATTGTAACTGCGCTCCATCTTCATATCCTCAAAATCAAATTTGCCGATGTAATGCGAATGTGAAGCTACATTTACAATACGCGAAGGCGCTGATTTCTTTAACAGGTCAAGCAAGAGATGGGTGAGCAAAAAATAACTCAGGTGATTGTTGGCAAAGGTCATTTCAATACCGTCTACAGAAAGCTGGCGTTTCTGAAAAACTCCGCCAGCATTGTTTATTAATACATCCAGTCTATCCAGTTTGGCTTTTACCTCATCGGCCAGCCTGTGCACTTCTTTTTGGCTGGATAAATCGGCAGTGAAAAATCCAACGTTTTTATTTCCTGAAAAACTTATGATTTCATCAACTGCTTTTTTCGCTTTTTCTGCATTGCGCCCATGAACATAAACGTTGGCACCTTGTTTTGCCAGCGCCTTTGCTGTTTCAAGGCCTATGCCTGCGGTGGCCCCTGTAATTAATACGTTTTTGTTTTGCATTATTCTCCCACCATTTTAAATTGTTTGTACGTAATACTCCAACCCAAATCCATTTTCAGAATGATGGGATTTCCGCCTGTTTGTATCCAGTATTTGGCACTGCCGTCATCGCTTTCGCAATACATGTAGCCAAATTCGGCTTTCATTCCAGCTTTTGTTTGTATCGGAAAATCATAGTTGTAGTATTTACGTTTCAATACAACCCATGTATCACCGCCATCAGTTGAAATTTTTGATTCACCGTTTTTTTCCAGTTCGTCATATACCTTGTCACTAATCCAAACGGTAGTCATATCAGTCAAATCCATTTCGCCTCCGCTGAAATAATTGTTTTGCATGTGCGCATCTCTTCTTGCCTCTACACTCATAAAAACAGTACCGGCAGTTTGGTTTGCATTGGTCATCTTGTAATCAAACCCAAGCCCTTTCTCGGAGTGGTTCTCGGTAACCTCCACAATAAAATCATATTTAGTTCCCTTAAAATCCACTTCATATACATTGGTGGTTCCAACCAGTGAGGCCAGGGTGCTGCCTTTGAGCACATCATATTTATCGGTTTGCTGAGCAAAAACAGAAGCAGTAAAAAACAGAAGCAGTGCAACTGTTGCAGTAGTAATTGTTTTCATCGTTTTTATTTTTGGGGGTTAGACAACAAACCTACACGAATTTTAGGATATTGGTAAATAATTATGGTTTACAACCGAGTTAAAAAGAAACCCCACTCTAAATCAGTAAAGCGGGGGTTTCTTTTATATCATTCAATAAGCCTTACATCACTATCAGCTCCAGCACCTGACTGGTAACAGTTGTTCCCTTGCGCAACGTAGTAATTACTCTGAAATTATATTTTGCTGCGCGTTCCAGGTCTGTGTAAATATAAGCTGCACGAAAGTTAGTATCAACCGTTCTGAAACGGGTCTCATTAATTTTTTTGATCTGCCATTGATACACTGCATCGCGCTCAATTCTTTCTGTTGTTGCTTTTACGGCCTGCTGCTGTTCTTTACTGTTTATTACTTTAAAGGTATAAGCCTTGCGTTTGCCATGCACACGGTACTTCATCCCCGCACTAAGGATAATACTGCCTCCTTTATCACCATTACGGGCTGCTATACCTTTTACATAATTGCCGATAAGAAACAAATCGTTTTCAACCACATCGCGGGCAGCCCTTATTTTTGATGTGGATGCTTTTCCCTGATAGGGTTTGTTTAATTCGGTTTCCATTTCCTGAATGTGCTGACGAAAAACAGGAAGAGAGGTAATATTAACCGGAAAAGGTGCAGTGAACCAGGGACTTTTTTCCATCATGCCGGCTACCTGCTTTGCATAATAAATAAGATCGGGATTGCTTTTGCGTGCTAAGCCCTGAACAACTATCCAGGTGTATCTCATAATTTCAGGAGTTGGTTTATATTTTGATTTTCAGCGTTTAGTTTTTGTATTTTGTTACCTCATTTTTACACAAAACTAATTACGTTTTGTATTTTGTTACCTCATTTTTACATAAACGGAATTAAAATTATGATTTTGTCAACTCATTATTACATTTTGTCAGCTCATTTTTACATAAAGTGAATTAGCTTTTGTTTTTTGTCAACTCATTTTTACATAAAGCGAAATAGCTTTTGTTCTTTGTTGTCTCATTTTTACATAAAGTGAGTTCGCTTTTGTTATTTGTCATCTCATTTTTACATAACCACAGTTGTTGCCCTAACACCGGTAAACTCTTTTTATACAATTGCAGTGTGCGGCTGTAGGACGGCAGTTCTTTTCTGCACAAACACTCATCCTGCACATAGTTTTGTAAATACCCCTGTATAAAACACTGATGCGATTGTATATTTTGCTTGTGCGGAAATGATAAAGCGGTTTTCATTTGCAGCAATAACTCATCTATTTTAAATATATAACGTATGCTTGTGCAAATTTATTGTACAGTTTGGCTATTTTGGAATTGGCTATTAGAAAAGAGGTAGTGAAGGTGAGAAATGGAATATTGAATTTTGTTGGATTGGGAAATGGATTACTTTTGGGGAAGCATTAAAAAATTAGAACTATACTAAATAGACTACTTAATATGGATACGAAAAAAACATTAGGAAATATAATAACAGAAAAGGGCAGCATATTTCAACTACTATTAGTAGCTGTATTTATTGCTTTAGCCATGCGATTTATTAGTAATGGCCTCATAAATATATTAGGGTTTTCAGACGTTAATCTTTTAATTCTTGGATTAATAATCCTTTTTATTTCTTGTTTTTATTTTTTAATTAAACTCACTAGAAAAAGCAAAAGTGATTTTTCAATAAAATCTACGATTTATTATAATAAATCTTTAAACACAATATTGCCTTTTCCAAATTATCATTGTTCAACAAAATTAAATGACAACTTTAAATCTGCTTTTGTGGAAAGTGAAGTATTGAAAAAGACGTGGGACCAAAATTCACTCAGTATTAATAGTAAAGATGAAGGTAAAGAATATAAGATAAGTATGGATTTGGTAGATCAAGCCATTGAATATGATTTATTAATGATGTTATCTAATCATTTATATGTATATTTTATGTTTAAACCTAAATTCATTAGCGTTTTGATGTTACAAATATAAGTTCTTTGAAAGTATTGTTATTATTGAGTTTCAGCGATTTTATTGCCTGCAACGATTTGAATTTATGAGTTGAAAATATTTTTTATTTTCTTGATAAATAAGTAATTATGAATCAAG
>CANKAM010000068.1 GCA_947479755.1 Bacteroidota bacterium | reverse complement strand
TAACTACAATGTAACCCGTATGGGTTTCGTAAATAAAATGGACCGTGCAGGTGCAGATTTCTTAAACGTGGTAAAACAGGTTAAAGAAATGTTGGGAGGTAACCCCGTTCCATTGCAATTGCCTATCGGTGCAGAAGAAAATTTTAAAGGTGTTGTTGACTTGGTTAACTTCCGTGGTATCATCTGGAACGAGGAAGACAAAGGAATGACCTTTACCGAAGTTCCTATTCCTGCCGAAATGCTGGAAGAAGCTACACACTGGAGAGGACAATTATTAGAGTCTGTTGCTGAATTTGATGACAAAATCATGGAGAAGTTTTTTGAAGCTCCTGAAACCATCACTGAAGAAGAGGTTATAACTGCTTTGCGTAAAGCATGTATTGCAGGTAAACTGGTTCCTATGGTTTGCGGTTCTGCTTTTAAAAATAAAGGCGTTCAAACCATGTTGGATTATGTCATGTCTATTCTTCCAAGTCCAATGGATCGTCCACAGATTGTTGGAATCAATCCTGACACTAACGAAGAAGTTACGCGCAAACCCGATGTGAAAGAGCCTTTCACAGCACTTGCATTTAAAATCGCTACTGACCCTTTCGTAGGTCGTCTGGCATATTTCCGTGTTTATTCAGGCAGATTGGATTCAGGTTCTTATGTTCTGAACACACGTTCAGGAAACAAAGAGCGTATCTCTCGTATTTTCCAGATGCACGCCAACAAGCAAAACCAGATCGACTTCATTGAAGCCGGTGATATTGGTGCAGCTGTTGGATTTAAAGACATTAAAACAGGTGATACACTTTGCGATGAGAAACATCCTATTGTTCTCGAAGCAATGAATTTCCCTGAGCCGGTTATCGGTCTTGCTATTGAGCCTAAAACTCAGGCTGACCTTGACAGACTGGGCACATCATTAAACAAACTTTCTGAAGAAGATCCTACATTCCGTGTTAAAACGGATGAAGACTCTGGTCAAACCATCATCAGTGGAATGGGTGAGTTGCACTTAGATATTATTGTTGACCGCTTGAGACGTGAGTTTAAGGTGGAAGTTAACCAGGGAGCTCCTCAGGTTGCTTACAAAGAGGCTATCAACGGAACTGTTGAACACCGTGAGGTTTACAAAAAACAAACAGGTGGTCGCGGTAAATTCGCTGATATGAAATTCACCGTTTCTCCTGTTGATGAAGATTTTATTGCAGATAAAAAGAATAACGGTTTACAGTTTGTGAACGAGATTTCAGGTGGTAACATTCCCCGTGAATTTATACCTGCTATTGAAAAAGGTTTCCGCGCATCTATGCAGAACGGTGTTCTTGCAGGATACCAGTTGCAGAGTTTGAAAATAGTTCTTACCGATGGTTCTTACCACGATGTTGACTCTGACGCATTATCATTTGAGATTTGTGCACGCACAGCTTACCGTGAGGCATTACCTAAAGCTAAACCTATTCTGTTGGAGCCTATCATGAAAGTGGAAGTTCTTACTCCTGAGCAATACATGGGTGATATCGTAGGTGACTTGAACCGCAGACGCGGACAACTGGAAGGTATGGATTCACGTGCCGGTTCTCAAGTTATTAAAGCTAAAGTTCCACTGGGCGAGATGTTTGGTTACATCACACAGTTGAGAACAATGTCTTCAGGAAGAGCAAGTACTACAATGGAGTTTTCACATTATGCTGAAACACCAAGAAACATTGCTGAAGAGGTAGTGGCAAAAGCAAAAGGAAAAAAATTAAACTAATTATTAATTACACCAAATAATGAGCAGTCAAAGAATACGCATTAAATTAAAGTCTTACGACTTCAACCTGGTGGATAAATCCGCTGAGAAGATTATTAAGACCGTGAAATCAACAGGCGCAGTAGTAAGCGGACCAATTCCACTACCTACACACACCAAAATTTTCACAGTTCTGCGTTCACCTCACGTTAATAAAAAAGCGAGAGAGCAGTTCAAGCATTGCTCTTACAAAAGACTGTTGGATATCTACAGTTCTACCGCTAAAACAGTGGATGCTTTGATGAAGTTAGAACTTCCTAGCGGAGTTGAAGTAGAGATTAAAGTATAGGTTTCAAGTAATTGATTTTTAGAAAGTAAAACACATTACATAAATAGTAAATTTAAATAAAATGTCTGGATTAATAGGTAAAAAAGTAGGGATGACCAATATGTTCACTGAGGAGGGTAAAAATCTTGCCTGCACAGTGATACTAGTTGGACCCTGCGTTGTAACCCAACTCAAAAACGAGGAGAAGGATGGCTATAAAGCTGTTCAGCTTTCTTATGACGAAAAGAAAGAAAAGCACACCAGCAATTCTGCAATTGGTCATTTCAAAAAAGCTAATACAACTCCTAAAAGAAAAATTGTTGAGTTCACAGAGTTTAAAGATGTTGCTTCGGTAACAGTTGAATTAGGTGCTGTGCTTTCAGTTGGTGATGTATTCGCAGAAGGTGAATATGTTGACGTTATCGGAACATCAAAAGGAAAAGGTTTCCAGGGTGTTGTAAAACGTCACGGGTTCAGCGGGGTAGGTGGAGCAACTCACGGTCAGCACAACAGATTACGTGCACCGGGTTCAATGGGAGCTTCTTCGTGGCCTTCACGTGTATTTCCAGGCAAAAGACTTGCCGGAAGAACAGGTGGTGAGCGCGTAAAAGTGGTAAACCTGAAAGTATTAAAAGTATTGGCTGACCAGAACCTGCTAATCGTTAGCGGTAACGTTCCGGGAGGAAAAAATTCTTACCTGAAAATCGAGAAATAAATTGAATTGTCACCCTGAGCTTGTCGAAGGGTTAAAAATAAAAGAAAATGAAATTATCAGTATTTGACATAAAAGGGAAAGAGACCGCTAAAAAGGTTGAACTCAGCAAAGACATTTTTGGTGCAGAACCCAATGATCACGCAATTTATTTAGATGTGAAACAATACTTGGCTAATCAGCGCCAAGGAACTCACAAATCTAAAGAGCGTGGTGAAGTTGCTTTCAGTACAAAAAAATTGCACAAACAAAAAGGAACAGGTGGTTCTCGTAAGGGTAGCAAAAAGAACCCGCTTTACAAAGGCGGAGGTCGTGTATTTGGTCCTAAGCCACACGATTATGTATTGAAAGTAAACCAGAAAGTAAAACAACTGGCGCGTATTTCTGCTCTTTCACACAAAGCAAAAGATAACAGCATTTCTATTGTTGAAGATTTCAATTTAGATACTCCTAAAACCAAAGCCTACGCTGAAATCTTGAGCAATCTTAAAATAACAGGCAAAAAAACACTTTTGGTGTTGGCAGAGAACAACAAAAACATATATTTGTCGTCCCGAAATTTAGGGGGGGCAAAGGTTGTAAATGCTTCTGATTTAAATACTTACGACATATTAAACGCGAATAATTTACTGCTGGTTGAGAGCTCATTAAAACAAATTGAAACCATCCTAAGCAAGTAATTAATCAATAAACAAGAAAAGAAATGGAAGTTTTAGTAAAACCCCTCATCACTGAAAAAGCGACCGCGATAAGCGAAAAAACAGGTCGTTACAGTTTTGTGGTGTATAGAAACGCAAATAAACTGGAAATTAAAAAAGCAGTTGAAGCTATGTATGGCGTTACCGTTGAAAAGGTAAATACTATGGTAGCTCCGGGCAAAAAGAAAAGCCGTAATACCAAATCAAAAGTGGTAACAGGTAATACCGGAAGATACAAGAAAGCGGTTGTTACGCTTCAATCAGGAAACACGATAGATTTTTACAGCAATATCTAATACACGATGGCACTTAGAAAATACAAACCGGTAACACCCGGCACACGTTTTAAATTGGTTAATGATTTTGATGTGTTAACAGCATCAAAACCGGAAAAAAGTCTGGTAACAAGCATTTCCAAATCGGGCGGAAGAAACAATACCGGTAAAATGACAATGCGCTATATTGGCGGTGGTCATAAAAAAGCATACCGTGAAGTTGATTTCAAACGCAACAAATTTGATGTTCCTGCATTAGTTAAAACCATTGAGTACGATCCTAACCGCACAGCCTTCATCGCATTGCTAAACTATGCTGATGGTGAGAAACGATACATTCTTGCTCCGCAAGGTTTAAAAGTTGGACAAACAGTTGTTGCAGGTAAAGGAGCAGTTCCTGAAGTTGGTAATGCACTTTTTATGAGTGAAATTCCATTGGGAACTATCATACACAACGTGGAATTACAGCCAGGCCAAAAAGCTAGCATTGTTAGAAGTGCAGGTGCTTATGCCCAACTGATTGCACGTGAAGGAAGATATGCAACCATTAAATTTCCTTCAGGCGAAACAAGATTAATTCTTTTGGAATGTAAAGCTACAATCGGAGCAGTTTCTAATCCTGACCATAATTTACAGATACATGGTAAAGCAGGTGTTAGCCGCTGGCAGGGACGCAGACCAAGAGTAAGAGGTGTTGTAATGAACCCTGTTGATCACCCTATGGGAGGTGGAGAAGGAAGAGCTACAGGAGGTCACCCACGCTCACGCAATGGTAAAGCAGCTAAAGGTTTGAAAACAAGAAAACTGAAAAACCTAAGCAATAAGTTCATTGTTGAAAGAAGAAAGAAAAAATAATTAATCATTACAAAATAATATAAATGGCTCGTTCATTAAAAAAAGGTCCCTTCATTGATTTCAAGCTTGAGAAACGTATCATCGATTCTATGCAAAGCGGAAAAAAAGCGGTAATCAAAACATGGTCACGCAGATCAATGATTGCTCCTGAATTTGTAGGACAAACAATCGCAGTACATAACGGAAACAAATTCATCCCCGTGTATGTAACTGAAAACATGGTAGGACACAAACTTGGAGAATTTGCTCCAACACGTACGTTCCGCGGACACTCAGGAAACAATAAAGCAGATGCAGCCAAAGCTGGTGCAGGTAAAAAATAATTAAGATTTATTTCAGACTACAATAAATAAAAAAATGGGAGCAAGAAAAAAAGAAATGGCAGACAGGCTCAAGGAAGCGAAGAAAACAACTTACCTCGCTAAATTGGTTGATTGTCCTACATCACCCCGCAAAATGCGTTTGGTTGCTGACCTTGTAAGAGGTGTTCAGGTTGACAAAGCATTACATATATTAAAATTCAACGCAAAGGAGGCAGCACCACGCTTGGAGAAACTTCTTCTTTCGGCTATCAGCAACTGGCAGGCGAAAAACGAAGGGCAAAAAGTGGAAGATAACAACCTTTTTGTAAAAGAAATATTTGTGGACAGTGGTCGCCAGATGAAACGTATCCGCACTGCACCACAAGGAAGAGCGCACAGAATTCGTAAACGTTCAAACCACGTTACACTAATTCTTGCAACTAAAAAAGAAGAAACAGCTAATCAAACAATAACTCAATAATAAGAATGGGACAGAAAGCAAACCCGATAGGTAACAGACTCGGTATCATCAGAGGTTGGGATTCCAACTGGTATGGAGGAAAAAATGCTGCCGAAAAATTGGTAGAAGACGATAAAATCAGAACGTATCTGAAAGCACGTCTTATAAAAGCCGGTATTTCAAAAATCATTATTGAGCGCACAGTAAAACTTATTACTGTTACTGTTAACACTGCACGTCCGGGTATCATTATCGGAAAAGGTGGAAAAGAGGTTGATAAGCTGAAAGAAGAATTAAAGCAAATCACCAAAAAAGATGTTCAGATTAACATCTTTGAGATAAAACGCCCTGAGTTGGATGCGCGTTTGGTGGCTGAAAGCATTGCACGTCAAATTGAAGGAAGGATTTCTTACCGCAGAGCTGTGAAAATGGCAATTGCATCAACCATGAGAATGGGAGCAGAAGGTATCAAATGTAATGTGGCAGGAAGGATTGGGGGTGCTGAGATTGCACGTACTGAACAATATAAAGAAGGAAGAACTCCTTTGCATACTTTCCGTGCTGATATCGACTATGCACATGCAGAAGCCCACACCACCTACGGAAGAATTGGTATTAAAGTGTGGATTTGCAATGGTGAGGTTTACGGAAAAAGAGATTTATCTCCAAACATCGGAGCAAAAGCTCAGAAAACAGGAGGAGCACCTGAATCATCAGCACCGGGTAAATTTGGTGACAGAGACAGAAAGCCAAGAGGAGATAACAACAGGGAGAGAGGCGATAGAAAAGAAAGAAAGTAAGAAGTTTAAGAAAGACTAAAAGAATATAACATGTTACAGCCAAAAAGAACGAAGTATCGTAAAATGCACAAGATGAAAATGAAGGGCAATGCCACTCGTGGCGCTGAACTTTCATTTGGCTCTTTTGGAATTAAAGCGCTTGAAGGTGCTTGGGTAACTGCCCGCCAGTTAGAAGCTGCGAGGGTTGCCGTTACACGTTTTATGAAACGTGAAGGACAAATCTGGATCAAAATTTTCCCTGATAAACCTATCACCAAAAAGCCTGCAGAGGTTCGTATGGGTAAAGGTAAGGGTGCTCCTGAATATTGGGTAGCAGTAGTAAAACCGGGTTGCATCATTTTTGAAGCAGACGGTGTTCCAATGGAAACGGCAAAAGAAGCATTAAGACTTGCAGCACAAAAACTTCCTATAACAACCAGATTTGTTGTAAGAAGAGATTATCACGAAGAAAAAGCAGTAAAATAAAATAGCTTAAAGAAAAAATGAAACAGTCAGTAATAAAAGAAACAACAACAGCAGAACTTCGCGATAAAGTATCGGAAGAAAAAGCACTGTTGGCAAAGCTGAAATTAAACCATGCGGTTTCTCCGATAGAGAACCCTTTGAAAATAAAAGCTACAAGAAAGAATGTTGCACGCCTTAACACAGAATTGCGCAAAAGAGAATTGCAAGGCAAATAATCATTAAGAAAATGGAAACAACAGAAACAACAATAAAAAGAAACCTCAGAAAAGAGAGAGTTGGTGTTATCGTCAGCGACAAAATGGATAAATCCATTGTAGTAGCTGTTGAGCGTAAAGTGAAACATCCGATGTACGGTAAATTCGTAAAGAAAACCAGCAAATTCGTTGCTCACGATGAGAAAAACGAATGCAAAATGGGGGATACTGTTAAAATTGAGGAAACACGTCCACTGAGCAAAACTAAAAACTGGAGATTAGTAGAAATCTTAGAAAGAGCTAAATAAAATGATACAACAGGAATCAAGATTAACAGTAGCTGACAACAGCGGTGCAAAAGAAGTTCTTTGCATACGTGTGTTAGGCGGAACCAAAAGAAGATATGCTTCTATTGGTGATAAAATTATTGTAACCGTAAAACACGCGCTTCCTTCAGGAAACGTGAAAAAAGGAACGGTTTCTAAAGCAGTTATCGTTAGAACCAAAAAAGAAGTTAGACGCCCTGATGGATCTTATATCCGTTTTGACGACAACGCAGTGGTTCTTTTATCTGCTACAGACGAGTTGAGAGGCACACGTATCTTCGGACCTGTTGCAAGAGAGTTGAGAGAAAAACAATTCATGAAAATTGTTTCATTGGCTCCTGAAGTATTGTAAGAAGTATTAAGTTTTAAGAATAATAAAATGTCGAAAATAAAAATTAAAAAAGGTGATGTGGTAAGGATTATTTCCGGAGCCAGCCGCGGTAAGGAAGGGAAAGTTCTTGAAATTCTTGTTGATGCTGAAAAAGCATTGGTAGAAGGTCAGAACATGGTTTCTCGCCACACAAAACCAAATACTAAAAATCCACAAGGCGGGATTATTAAAAAAGAAGCGCCTATCCATATTTCAAACCTGTTGGTTATTGACGGTAAAGGTAACCCTACCCGCATCGGACGCAGAGTTGAGAATGGTAAAATTGTAAGGTTTTCTAAAAAATCAGGGGAGGTTATAAAATAATGTACACACCAAGACTAAAAAACAGGTATAAAGAGAAGGTAGTTCCGGCTCTTAAACAAGCGTTCAACTACAAGAGCACAATGCAGGTTCCTAAACTGGAAAAAATCTGTATCAACCAAGGTGTTGGAGATGCTGTATCTGATAAAAAAATTATTGATACTGCTATCAACGAAATGACAACTATCACCGGTCAGAAAGCTGTTGCAACCAAATCTAAAAAAGATATTTCAAACTTTAAAGTAAGAAAAGGAATGGCATTGGGTGTACGTGTTACCCTTCGTGGTGATAATATGTATGAATTTTTGGACAGATTGATATCTGTTGCTATACCTCGTATCCGTGACTTCCGTGGTATTCCTGCAAAAGGATTTGACGGAAAAGGAAACTTCACTATGGGTGTTACTGAGCAAATCATTTTCCCGGAAATTGATATTGATAAAGTAAGCAAAATCATGGGAATGGACATCACCTTTGTAACTTCGGCTCCAACAGACGAAGAAGCAAAAGCATTACTGAAAGAATTCGGTTTTCCTTTCAAAAACTAATTAACGATAACTAACAACAAATAACTTTTCCCCAGAATGGCAAAAGAATCAATGAAAGCAAGAGAAGTCAAAAGACAGAAACTTGTAGATAAATATGCAGATAGAAGAGCGGCTCTAAAAGCAGCAGGAGACTTCATCGGGTTGAGCAAACTACCGCGCAACTCTTCAAAAGTAAGACTGCACAACCGTTGTAAACTTACCGGTCGTCCTAAAGGATATATTCGCGAGTATGGTATTTCACGTAACACATTTCGTGAAATGGCTTTGAACGGATTGATCCCGGGAATAACCAAAGCAAGCTGGTAATAAAATTAATTTAACAATAACGATTAACAAAAAATACAATGACTGATCCAATAGCAGACTACTTAACCAGATTGAGAAACGCAATCCAGGCAAAACACAGAGTAGTGGAAGTTCCTGCATCAAAGCTGAAAAAGGAAATGACTAAAATTCTTTTTGAAAAAGGCTATATCCTGAACTACAAATTCGAAGACGAAGGTGTTTTTAAAACCATCAAAATTGCTTTGAAATACAATCCGATTACTAAAATTTCGGCTATTAAATCGCTGGAAAGAGCAAGTTCACCAGGTTTGAGACAGTATGCTGACCACAAACACCTGCCGCGCGTAATGAATGGTTTAGGTATCGCTATTATCTCTACTTCACAAGGTGTAATGACTGATAAAGAAGCAAAGACAAAGAATGTGGGCGGTGAAGTTTTATGCTACATCCAATAAGCGAACAAGAAATTAGATATGAATTTGCGAATAACATAAACGCAATAAACAAAAAATAAAATGTCAAGAATAGGAAAAGCCATTATAAATGTTCCGCAGGGTGTTGAAGTGAAAGTTGCCGGACAAACCGTTACCGTTAAAGGTAAATTAGGTGAGTTGCAACAGCAAATTAACAACGGAATTGAAGTTAAAATTGATGCCGGAGTTGTTTCATTAACCCGCAACAGCGAAGAAAAAGCATTGAAAGCACAACACGGATTATACCGTGCCCTTATCGCTAACATGGTTGAAGGTGTTTCTAAAGGATACACCATTGATCAGGAGTTGGTAGGTGTGGGTTACAAAGCTGAAGCAAAAGGACAATTATTGGAACTTACTCTTGGCTATTCTCACAACGTAACATTTGAACTTCCAAAAGAAGTGAAAGTGGTAACTCTTACAGAAAGAGGAAAAAACCCAATGATTAAACTTACTTCACACGATAAACAACTTATTGGTGCGGTAGCCGCAAAAATCCGTTCACTGCGTAAACCTGAGCCATTTAAAGGAAAAGGTATCAAGTATGTAGGTGAGATATTGAGGAAGAAAGCCGGTAAGTCAGCAGCAAAAGCAGCATAATTTTTAAATAGCTAAAAGAATAAAACAATGTCTACAGTAAAAGTATTAAGAAGAGAAAGCATCCGCAGAAGGATACGCAAAATAGTTAAAGGCACTGCGCAACGTCCACGCCTGGCTGTTTTCCGCAGCAATAAACAAATTTATGCACAGTTGATTGATGACTTGAGCGGAAAAACACTTCTTGCAGCTTCATCAAGCGACAAAGGTTCTGAAGTAAAAGGTCCGAAAATCGAGCAAGCTAAAAACGTTGGAAAACTGTTGGCTGAGAAAGCTGTTGCAGCAGGTGTAACTGAAGTGGTTTTTGACCGTGGCGGTTACCTGTATCACGGAAGAGTTAAATCACTTGCTGACGGAGCAAGAGAAGGCGGACTTAAATTTTAATCATATTTTCAAAACAATATAATGTCAAACGCAAACATAAAAAAAGTAAAATCCAGCGATACTGAACTGAAGGACAGATTAGTGAGCATTCAACGTGTTACCAAAGTAACCAAAGGTGGAAGAGCATTCACGTTTTCAGCTATCGTAGTTGTTGGTAATGAAAAAGGTGTTGTTGGTTACGGACTGGGAAAAGCAAAAGAGGTAACTGAAGCTATCACCAAAGGAATTGATGATGCAAAGAAAAACCTTATCAAAGTTCCGGTACATAAAGGAACTGTTCCGCATTCACAACACGGAAAATACAGCGGTTCTTATGTATTTTTAAAACCGGCTTCACACGGAACAGGTGTAATTGCAGGTGGTGCGATGCGTGCCGTATTGGAGAGTGCAGGTGTTACAGACGTTTTGGCAAAATCAAAAGGTTCGTCAAACCCGCACAACGTAGTAAAAGCTACTATGGATGCATTGACACAAATGCGTGATGCTGCAACTGTTGCTGCACAACGCGGAATAAGCTTAGATAAAGTATTCAACGGATAAACTATAAAACGATGTCATTAATAAAAGTAAAACAGGTAAAGAGCGGAATCGACCGCACTGAGCGCCAGAAAAGAACACTTCGCGCACTCGGATTTACAAAATTGGGACAAACTGTGGAAGTTGAAGCAACTCCGCAAATCCTTGGAATGGTAAAGAAAGTAGAACATTTAGTTACAGTTGTAGCATAATTCTCATATCTCAAATAAAATGGATTTAAGTAAACTAGCACCGGCAGTAGGTTCGGTAAAAAATAATAAAAGATTAGGACGCGGTCAAGGATCGGGAGGCGGTGGAACTGCAACTCGTGGACATAAAGGAGCGCAGTCACGTTCTGGTTACAGCCGCAAAAGAGGTTTTGAGGGTGGACAAATGCCATTACAAAGAAGGATTCCTAAATTTGGTTTTAAAAATATTAACCGCAAAGAGTTTCACGGTATCAACCTTGATACATTGGAAATGCTTGCTGTTGAGAAAAAACTTACAGTAATTGACAAAGCTACGTTGGTTGCCAACGGTCTTGCTGCCAAAAATGATTTAATCAAAATTTTGGGAAGAGGCGAACTGAATGCAAAAGTGGATGTGAAAGCAAACGCTTTTTCTAAAACAGCAATAGCAGCAATTGAAGCAAAACAAGGCACAGCCACCGTTATCTAAGAAATTTTAATGAAGGATTTTTTCAATACTCTAAGGAATATCTATAAGATAGAAGACCTGCGTTTCAGAATTCTGAATACGTTGGGTTTTGTGCTTATTTACCGTCTCGGTTCGTTTGTAGTGCTGCCAGGAATTGACCCAGCTCAGTTAGATGCTCTTCAGGCTCAAACATCAAGCGGTATCCTCGGAATTATTAACATGTTTTCGGGAGGTGCTTTTTCTAATGCATCCGTTTTTGCTTTGGGAATTATGCCTTACATCTCTGCATCTATTGTAGTGCAGTTGTTGGGTATGGCGGTTCCTGCTGTTCAGAAAATGCAGAAAGAGGGTGAAAGCGGACGCAAAAAATTGAATCAGTACACACGCTACCTCACAGTGCTTATCACTATGGGGCAAGCACCAAGCTACATTGCTAATTTAAAAATGCAATTACCTGCTGAAGCGTTTTTAACCAATCCTACTTTCTTCTGGATTTCATCCATCATCATCTTGGTTTCAGGAACCATGTTTGTAATGTGGTTGGGTGAAAAAATTACAGATAAAGGAATTGGAAACGGTATTTCCATGCTTATTATGATTGGTATCATTGCCCGACTGCCATTTGCATTTTTAGCAGAACTTGGTTCACGCCTGTCAGATGCAGGAGGAGGACTTGTAGTAATGTTGATTGAATTAGTTGTTCTGTTACTTATTATTGTTGCCAACATTATGTTGGTGCAGGGAACACGAAGAATTCCGGTGCAGGTTGCAAGAGCAGCTGTTTCGGGAAGAACAGGATTGCCACAGGCAACTCAGGCTCGTCAGTACATTCCTTTGAAAGTGAATGCTGCCGGTGTTATGCCAATTATTTTTGCACAGGCAATTATGTTTATTCCATCACTAACGTTCGGATTAGTTTCTGATGAACCCAATGCAGTAATTCAGGCGCTTTCAGATTTTCAGGGCTTTTGGTACAACTTTACATTTGCAGTATTGATTATTGTGTTCACTTATTTCTATACTGCCATTACAGTTAATTCTAATCAAATGGCTGAGGATATGAAACGTAATGGAAGCTTTATCCCGGGAGTGAAGCCAGGAAAAGCTACAGGGCTTTATATTGACGCTGTACTTTCAAGAATTACATTACCGGGTTCAATCTTTTTAGCATTAGTAGCTATTTTGCCTGCTATTGCAATGATGGCAGGAGTTAATCAACAGTTTTCGCAATTTTTTGGTGGCACATCGTTGCTGATTATGGTAGGTGTTATTTTGGACACACTTCAGCAAATTGAAAGCCATTTGTTAATGAGGCATTATGACGGATTGATGAAATCCGGAAGAATAAAAGGTCGCAGCTCAATGAGCATGGCGAGCTAAGAGGTTTTATAGTTCTTTGAATGATATATTGTAAGACGGATGAGGAGATTGAACTGATACGTAAAAGCTGCATCCTGGTTGGGAAAGCTCATGCTGAAGTAGCAAAACTACTGAAGCCCGGAGTGAATACTAAAATACTGGATGAAACAGCTGAAGCGTTTATCAGAGACAATGCTGCCGTTCCTGCTTTCAAAGGTTATCGCGGTTTTCCGTGGACACTTTGTGTGTCGGTAAATTCAGTGGTGGTTCATGGTTTTCCATCTTCCAAAACAGAATTGAAGGAAGGCGATATAATCTCCATTGACTGCGGAGTGCAGAAGAACGGATGGTTTGGCGACTCAGCATATACATATGCGATTGGCGAAATCAGTGCTGAAAAGCAACGTTTACTGGATGTAACTGTTGAGTGCCTTTACAAAGGAATTGAACAGGCTGTACACGGTAAAAGAGTAGGAGATATAGGTTGGGCAGTGCAGGAACACGCAGAGCGCAACAAATATGGAGTGGTTCGAGAATTAGTAGGACACGGAGTTGGAAAGAAATTGCATGAAGATCCAGAAGTTCCTAATTATGGAAAAAAAGGAAACGGGCCGGTGTTGAGAGAAGGAACAGTGATTGCGATTGAACCAATGATAAACATGGGAAAGCGCAATGTGGTTCAGGAAGATGATGGTTGGACAGTGAAAACAGAAGACGGTAAACCATCAGCACATTTTGAACATACAGTGGTAGTGAGAAAAGATAAAGCCGAGATACTTACAACATTTGAATTCATTGAGGAAGTAATTGGTAAGAAGACATTAATTTAAAAGAAAGAATACAGAATAACTGAATGGCGAAACAAGGTTCGATAGAATTAGACGGGACGATAAAAGAAGCATTGTCAAATGCAATGTTCAGGGTGGAGTTGGAAAACGGACATGTGATTACAGCGCATATCTCAGGAAAAATGAGAATGCACTACATAAAAATATTACCTGGTGATAAGGTTAAAATTGAAATGTCGCCATATGATTTAACAAAAGGAAGAATTACGTACAGATATAAATAAACAGAAATAATGAAAGTAAGAGCATCAATTAAAAAACGCAGCGCTGAATGCAAAATCGTTCGCAGAAAAGGGCGCTTGTATGTTATCAATAAAAAGAACCCAAAGTTTAAACAAAGACAAGGGTAATCTTGTAAATTAAAAATCACAAATCAAAAAATAATATGGCAAGGATTGCAGGTATAGATTTACCAAAGAACAAAAGAGGCGAAATAGGACTCACTTATATCTACGGAATAGGAAGAGTTACAGCTCAGAACATTTTAACTGAAGCAGGTGTGGACTGGGACAAAAAAGTTCAGGATTGGAACGATGAAGAACTGAACTTAATCAGAACAGCTATCACTCTGCTGAAAACAGAAGGAGCACTTCGTTCTGAAACTCAGTTGAACATCAAACGTCTTATGGATATTGGTGCATACCGTGGCGTACGTCACAGACTTGGGCTTCCTGTTCGCGGACAAGGAACCAAAAACAACTCACGTACCCGTAAAGGCAGAAGAAAAACTATTGCTAACAAGAAAAAAGTAACTAAATAATAATATCAGTTAACAGCTGATGGCTAACATATCAGCAAAATAAAATCAACAATGGCAAAACAAAAAGCAGAATCAGCCTCAGGAGCAGCAGACAAAGCAGCTAAAGCCCGCAAACGTGTGGTTAAAGTTGAATCAGTAGGAGAGGCTCACATCAATGCAACTTTCAACAACATC
>CANKAM010000067.1 GCA_947479755.1 Bacteroidota bacterium | reverse complement strand
GGGAGCAAAAAAATCCCGTTTCACAGTCAGTGGAACGGGATTTTTAATTTATGGACTAATACTCTACCTGATAACCTCTACAAAGCCTTTCTTTCTTTCATTGTTGGGCAGGCTAACTATATAATAATAAATACCTGCGCTAACTTCTGCTCCACTTTTTGTGCGCCCATCCCAACTGCAGTTGGGGTTAGCCCACTCACTAACTAAAGCTCCCCAGCGGTTGTAGATTTGCACTGTTGAGTTTGCAGGCAGGTTTTTAATAATAAAGGTATCGTTGATGTTATCTGCATTTGGGGTGAAGATGTTGGGGATGATTAGTTCTTCAGTTGGCGGTTCTATTGGTACATATTCCGTACAGGCAAGTTGGTTTTGGTATTTATAGCCTGCAATAAAATTAGGAAGACCAAAAGAAGCATACTGACCGCCCAAATAAATGGCCGAATCAACATAATCACAGGAAACACCCAAACTATTTGGCGAGTTAATAACAGAAAGATATTCCTTTCCTGCTCTTGAAATATAAATTTTCTCATTTATAGCTAATTGTAAACATCCAAAACCATCAGGTCCATTTTGAAGAATGTGAGTTTTAGATGCTATTATTGCCAGCAGATTACCTGCATTTAAATCGTATTGATATATTTCTCCATGACCAACAGTAGAGAAATAAAGTTTTGAATTGTCAGAAGAAAATGAAACCCCATATTCCGTATTCAATGTATTCAGAGGCTGAGGGTTTGATACAATTCCTGATGAGGGATCAAAATCAAGAAGTAAAGTAAATCCGTCTATCCCGCTTGGTTTTGCATAAGCAATTTTTAATCCATTAGGCGAAGCAATCATTTGACCACCTGTCGCATAAGTTCCATTCATATCAAACGTGCCGGTATGAGAAATGATGGTATCAACTATTCCTGAACTTGTTAATCTGAAAGTATAAAATGCATCACTATTGTTTTGATGTGTAATAATCCAATAATCACTACCGTTGTTATGCGGAATACAAATTAATTTTTCTGTTACCGTATCTGTTAATTTAATATTCTTTTCTGAAGCTATTATATCACCTAACTCATTGTCAAGGCATATATCTACCATATTATACCTTAAACCATTTTGAAAATCATTTTCAGAAGCATCTGTTGTAAAAACATAAAAAAAACGGTTGCTTCCAGGTTGATGAACTATAACGCTTGATTGTGTTGAAGAAGAGTGCCCCATTAAATTATTTCCATTAGGCATAATCTGATGGAGCTTATTCCAAATCTTTTCTCCATTAGTATAGAATAACAGATTGCCTGAACTATCGCTGATGGATGAGCAACCTTCATTCCATTGGTTTGGTAAAGGAAAGTCTGTTTGCCCATTTAATAAAAAGGTGGGGGGAGTGGTGTTAAAATCTAAACCTGCATGATTACCAAAATACCAGATATTGCCTTGCTTTTGAGCATAAGAAAGTAGCGAAAAGAAAATCAGAGATAAAGTTAAAATAGCGGCTTTCATTAAACAAATGTATTAAAAACAAAGCCCTGCGTTAACGCAGGGCTTTGTTTGAATAATTAAATAATTATTATTTTTGTTTAACCATCATTTTAGTTCCTGAAACTTTTTCATCAACTACAAGACTGTAAGAATATACGCCTGTTGAAAGTTCAGATGATCTTACTATAACAGAAGCATTGCCTTTTTGTGCGATGCTTACTTCTTTAATGACCTTACCCATGTTGTCATAGAAAACCATTTTTGCTGTTTTAACTGTTTCGGGCAGGTAAAAATTAATGGTTGTTTCATCACCAAAAGGGTTTATTATTCCTCCACCTGTATTTTCACCTTAATTATTTCTTCAATCATGGTTATCCGGTCGCGGGTATCTTCATCGGTTTTATCGCAATACCATTTGATAATGATTTTGCGCCCGGTAAACTGCACCTTGGCAAGTATGCCCAAAAACTCGCGTAAGGCCATGGATGAGCCGGTATTGATGTAATCGGTATTGATGGTTACCACGGTTACCTGCTGAGGATTTTGTTCATACTCTGTAGCCCATTGAATAAGTGGTTTAAAAAAATCATGTGGGTTTGAACAAAGGCAGCGGCCCAGTATAAAGGCGGTGCCTATGCTTTTATCAAGTATTACTTCGGGGGTGTTGCCGGTAAAGGGCAGCGAAATACGGGGTTGGGATTTACTCATAGGTTTAGTTATGGTGTTGGATAAAGTGCCGGGGCGTTTGCTGCGGGGGTCTGTGGTGGTGTGCATATAAGGAAGGTGTTAAGTAAAATTATGCTGCAAAGTTGGCACACCTGCAGCTAAACGAAAAACGGAAAGGTGTCCGTAATTTCAGGTTGGAAAAAAAAGGAAATTCAGATTTTCTGTTTGAGCCAGAAGATTATTTCTTCCAGCCCCAGCAGTTTAGAGTCTGCTGTGCGGCTGTTCAGCTGTTCAAGTTCTTTGCTCAAGAGTGTTAGTTGCTTTTGCTCCTGTTTTTTATCTTTAGTAAGAATAAGCAGGGCTTTAATATGTTGCAGCACTATTTGTTCAAATTCAAAAAGGGTGTTGGAGTAGTTAAGCCTGTCGCGGGTGTTGCGCAGGTGTTGTTGTGCTATATCGTGTTTGCCGGTTTGGTAATAAATAATGAGTTCAAGTATGCGGGCAAACTCACGCAAATCGTTACGGATGTTTTTGTGTTTGCCGGGTTTGGCAAGGTGTTGCGACCAATGCAGGGCTGCATCGTATTTGCCGCACAGGAAACAGGTGATGCAGTTGTTAAAATAAAAATTAAAGAGACGTGCAGTGCCTATCAGCGATTCGTATTGTTCCAGACCTTTTTCAATTTCGGGCAGCAGGGCAAGGGCTTCTTTCAGTTTGTTGTTGTTGAGGTAGTAGATCTGGCGCAGATATAAAACCTCGCGAAAGGTGGCGGCAGTTTCTTCGGAGGTTGCGCCTCTGAGTTTTTGCAGGCGCTGCAGCAGCGGCTCAAAATCAGTCCAGTTGCCGACAGCACTGCGCAGGCTTAGCAGGCTGCTAAGGTCGGTGCGGTAGCGCACCGGCATTTCGGGTATCATGTGGGGGTGATTTTCCCAGAGGGTAAACATGTGTTCGCGGCAGGTTGCTGCTTTCTTGTATTCGGCTTTTAGCTGATGGCTTAATGCATGAATTTCAAAATACTTGAGCCGGGCATCAAAGCTAAGAGCCTGCTTTTCGTTTTTAAGAAGGGGGCTTTTCATCAGCTGCCCGAGTTTGTTTTGATTGTCGGGTGTTTTTGCCACATTCAGTTCGCGGTACAGGATAAATACCTTGTCGTTGATAGCGGCATAGCAACCGGCATTTTCAAGTTTTTGGATACAGGCAGCGCGCTTAGTGCGGTTTTCTTCAAACGCCTGTTCAATGTTTTGGGTGCTGGTTTGTTTCAGCAGCCTGCGCTCGTATTCATAAATTTCGAGCAGGATAGCGTGTTTTTCATACTGCAGGGCAAGTTGCTCGGCTTTGTTTATCATTTTAAGGGCAGCACGGTGCAGGTGTTTTTGCGATAGTATAGCTGCCGACTCAAGCAGGCGGTGCAGGGTGGTTTCAAGACTGCTGTCGCGGTAATAGGATATAAGGCTGGCAAGCAGGTAATCAAGTATTACGCTTTTGTGGAATGAGAATTTTTTTACCACTTCGGCACTTTGTGCTGCTGCCTTTAGCTCATTTTCATTATACGTATGCTGCTGGCGCATGAGCGTGAAAACGGCAAGGTAGGCAGCCGTATGGCTTAGCTTAAACCGCTTAAGGTAGGTAACAAAATAGCCGGCTTCGGCCGGGGTAAGGCTTTGGGCTAACTGATACAGATCTTCTGAAACCTCTTTCATAGTAATTCAACTGTGTTTTCCGAAGTAGAAATTATGAACACTTTTCCGTTTGGGGTATTTATTTTTTTGCAAAATATTTGTGCCGCAAATAAAGTATTAATTATTCCACTCGCCTAAACTAATTAGCTGAACACCGATAACTGAAACACGAAATATTGAATATTAAACACCAAGTGAGTAAAAAAAACCTTCATAAAGACAGAAACATTAATTAAACCACTAAATAAATAAAAACCATGGCAGGCTATTTTACTTCATCAGCATCTTACAATGCAAGCACACACACTTTTACGTTTGACAAAAACAATTTGTATGTAAAACTGGGGGGTACCACCGTGGGCACCCACAGCTATCAGAATACCTGGCTGGCTATAAAACTAAACGGAGGCAATTTTGAGGTAGGCTCACTGAGCTTTAATCCGGTAGGCAGTTATTTTACACGCACAGTTGATTACAGCGGCAAAAAAGCAGGAACTGTTTATGACTCAGGGGCTACTAAAATGATAGGCTCTATTGATACCGATTCAAGTTCAGTGGTGAAACAAACCTATAACGTAAGCGGCAGCAGCGGTGCGGTAAAGATTAAGCATATCACCAGCACCAGCACTTTGGAAATGGTAATGGCCTGCGACCCTGATAACTGCACCTCACTTAATCCTTATTACGCACAAGTAAATTAAACTGCTCCTGCTCTTTGTCTGATAAACTCTTGTGTGTGGGCACATTGCAAATCAGGCAATAAACCCTTTAGCTGTTCTGAACATGTGGTGTGGGGGGGAATGGCGGGGGTGAAGGGGGGGGGGAGAATTTGACTGATACCGATTATTTACGATTTCAATTAACCTAAAAATCATGAATAGCTATGCAAACCGATTTTCTTCAGCTGATAGATACACGCAGGGTGTATCGTATTCCTTTGCCCGAGATTACGCATATTGAATCAGGGGGCTCCTACTCTACTGCGCATACTAAAAAAGGTAAAAAATATACGTGCAGCAAAAACCTGAAAGCTATTGTAAAGTTGCTGGATGGTAAACCTGATTTTATGCGCACGCATAAATCATACGTTATTAATAAAACGCAGGTTAAGGAGTATTGTAAAGACAATGCGGTTATTGTTTTAATCAATGGCACGCTGATACCGGTAGCACGCAGACGCAGAAATGATTTTATGGAGTGGTTGAAGAAGGGGTAGCAAGTAAATTTTTAAATCTTTTAAAAAAGGAGGGGACGGCAAGCAGCTTACAATAATGATAAAGATTTATAAACCTAAACTTAGAAAACATGAAAACAATTAAACTAATTACATTAGCACTAATGATTGCATTTTTCTCAAATGCACAAACTATTGATAGCTTGAACTACTTCAATTCATCTTCTTCAGAATCAACCACTTTAGGAGGAATGGTGGAATCTCTTACAACTTTAACTTGCGCTGATGCAGCTTTGAGATGGATACCTCTTGCAAATACAAGTACTAGTGAAACTGATAATTTCCTGTGTGAAATTGGCAGTATAGCGGTAGGTTTAGATGTTAATTCAGGAATATTTCCGCAAGGTAGGGTACATACAGTTGCTGGTAATACAGGTGATGCACAGAACAATATTGTGTATCAACGCTCTGGAATTACAACACGTTATATTAATAAGATTTCTACTAATGCTAATTCACTACCAATATTAATGATAGCAACACAGGGAGCCACACAACCAGGTATACATTTACAATCTGATGGTAATGTTGGCTTCGGAACTTATGTACCAACTCAAAAATTAGATGTAGTCGGTAACATCAAAGTATCAGGATTAGCAGGCACAGGTAATAGGATGATTATAGCGAATAGCACGGGGGTGCTTTCTGCGCAAGCTCAACCGACTCTTTCTATAGTAGGGACATCATTGAGTATTAGTAATGGAAATTCAGTTACTATACCTGGTGATAATTTAGGAAATCACACCGCAACACAAAATATTAAATTAAGTGGTAATTGGCTTTCAAATGATGGTGGTAATGAAGGCATAGCAATTGACAATACGGGAAGAGTTGGAATAAGTGCCGCTCCCGGAACAGGATCTATTTACTTAAACGTAGGAGGTTATTCTTATTTACAACAATCGGTGGGAATAGGAACCACTCCGGTTTCTAATCACATTCTGTTTGCTAATGGAAATTGTCAATTTGGATTTACAGGAATAGGAGGCAGTTTTGACGCAACTCTTTCCGACAAGCTTAAAGTTCACGGAAATATGAGTTCAACCGGAAATTTATCGGTTACAGGTACTACTACAATAAGTGGATTTGTTACAATCAATGATGATGTTGCTGTAAATGGCAGTGGCACATATACTGGTAGCTGGACAAATTCTGATTTAAGATATAAAAATAACATTGAACCAATCCAAAATTGTCTTGAAAAAGTATTGCAACTAAAAGGGGTAAAGTATGATTTTAATCAAGAGAAGTTTCCCGAAATTAATTTCGCAAATGCTCAACGGATTGGATTTATTGCACAAGAATTAAAAGAAATTTTTCCTGAAGCAGTAAGACAAAAAGATGATGGCTATTTTGCTGTAAACTACGAAGCTATTATTCCTGTTTTAGTTGAAGCTATAAAAGAGCAACAGCAAATAATCAATAAGCAATCACAAGATATACAAAATTGTTGTGCAAAGGGAGCAACATCTTCAAGACTAGAGAATGATACCAACAACGATATAAATTCTATTGGCTTTCAAAATGAAGCAATTTCAGAATCTCTATATTTGGGGAAATTGTATCAGAATAAACCAAATCCTTTTAGTAATACTACAGTTATTGAATATGAAACAGGAAACAATGTAATTAATGCATCGATACTGATATTTGATATGCAGGGTAAGCAATTAAAAAGATTTGATAATCTTTCAAGAGGTTTTAATTATGTTACTATCAATGCAAGTGAATTGTATGCTGGTATGTTTATGTATTCATTAATAGTTGATGGAAAAGATATTGCAACAAAACGCATGATCCTTAATTAATAATTAAAAAGTTCTGTGTTAATAGATATCTATTAACACAGAACTTTATTCTATAAATTATTTATGAGATTTTATATACTCCTTCTTTGCTGTATTATAAGTGTAATGAGCGAATCATATTCTCAATCTTTCTGCCAAAAAGGAACATGGATTGTAGGCTGTAATTTTTTAAACTACTCACCATTTACATTTGCAAAAAGCACTTTTAAAGAAACCACTTCTGTTCAAACTTTTTCACCTGATACTACATTTACAAATAATTCAAGTTGGTCGAATTCGAATAATCAAGACGGAAACTTATCATTAACTCTTTATGTAGGTTTTGGATATTTTGTAACTGATAACCTAATTTTTGGAGGAGCAGTAAATAATTTTTTGCCAAGTAGTGTTTTTATCCGTTACTACCTTGGACAACATAAAAGAAAATTTTATCATCTTAAACAAGATAATTACTCACGTTTTGCATGTTTTATTCAAGCAGGGCTATCAGCTACTTATAATACAAAAAAAGAAGATGAGTCACCCATACAAGGTTCTACAACCAGTGGAGTTTCCAAGTCTTTTAATTATAATGTGGGGCCAAAGGCTGGTATTGGGGCAACTTATTTAATTAGTAAGCGAGTTGCTGTTGAAGCTTCTGTATCTTATTCTTATAGCATATATGGAAATGGTTATGATAGAGATATAAATTTGATTCCAAATGGAAATCAAAAAATAATTGGTGAAACTAAATCAACTTCTCATTCAATTGTTTTTCTATTCGGCATACAAACCTATTTTTAAATTGAAAAAGTTCTTCCTTTTCTTACTTATTATCATTTCTTTCATAAGCAGCTCAGCCCAAAACAATATGGGCATTGGCACGAACACACCCGATGCATCATCGGTATTAGATATTAGCGCAAATGATAAAGGCGTATTGGTGCCTCGCCTTACTACCCAGCAACGCCAGAACATTCCTAACCCTTTTAGTAAAACCACAATCATTCCATTTATTTTAGAAAATGATATGAATGATGTTGCAATTCTGGTTACCGATCTAACAGGCAAAACTTTAATAAATTTGCCGGTAGTAGCTATAAAAGGTGAGAATAAGATTGAAATAAATTCCTCACAACTATATCAAGGAGTGTTTATTTATCATTTATCAGTTTCCGGAAGCGTAGTTGATAGTAAAAGAATGGTTGTAAAATAATAAAACATGGATAAATTAAAAGGGGGAATAGCTTTAAAGGAGCATAGTGAGCGTATGATTCGCAAATTCCCCCTTTTGATTCTATTTGCATTCATACTTCCATTATTATCAACAGGCCAAAACTGCTTATTAAAAGGCACTGTTTATCTTGGAGGTCACATAATAAATTTTCAACCTTATGGAATAGTTTCTGAGAAAAGGGTAATTAATAATGTTACAACCCGCACAACCCAATCTTTTGATTTTAACAATACATTTCTTGGAATAAATTTTTGGTTTGAGGGAGGATATTTTCTTTCAGATAAAAATATGATTGGTTTTGGAGTTGGTGCTGCTACACCTGGCGGTGTAGGAACATCATTTAAAATATTCTATCGGAGATTTCTTACCTCTAAAGAAGTAAGTAATACACGCAAAACACTTTACTATATAAATACATCATGTGATATTTATGCAACCTTCGGACAGAAATTTAAAGGCTCAACATCCGGTGTTTCTTTAAATGCAGGTCCGGGATTATCTATTAAACTTATTAAAGATTTATATCTCAGCAATCTTATTAACCTTTCTTTAGGCTTTAGCAGTAGCAAGGATATTTCAAATGATAAATTTTCTTCTGTCTATTTTACTACGAATTATTTGATAGGGATTCAATATTATATTTATTAATACCCTCCATTTACCGTTAATAAAACAAAACCTACCGTTAATAAAACGGTTGTAGGTAAAAAGGGTAATCTGAATATACATTCGCTTTCAATTAAAAATCCATTAGGGATAATTGAAAATGAACAGCAAGGTAAACTATACTAAACATAGCCAACAACCGGAAACACGGTATTTTAAAACGCAAAATAACGTTAACTCTTCAGCTATACCCTACTTTGAAACTGAAACATATAATCCGGTTAGTGCGAACCTCTATTTTGAAACCAAAATGCAGTTTCCAAACTATTGGAACAGCCATTTTGAAATCAAAATGTTGTTTAGCCCGACAGCCAAACCCTATTTTGAAACCAAAATGCACTTGCGGTGGATAAGGAAACCTGATTTTGAAACCAAAATGAGCTTTACCCCGACAGAGAAACCCCGTTTTGAAACCAAAATGCACTTTCCGTGGAGGAGGAAACCGCCTTTTGAAACCAAAATGCCCGATCTAAGGATTCGGGAAAGCCATTTTGAAATACAAATGCCTGAAATACAAACTACTAAACAAACTCAATACTAACTATTAAACACAAACAGCCATGCCTGTAATAAAACGTCCCGAAACCAACGCCCAACGCGAAGCCGCCCTGCGCAATTCAAAAAAACGTAAAGATTCAGTGCCCCCGCCACCCGAAATACCTTTTATGCCCGGCACTATTACCAAGCTTGATATTTTTCAACCGGCCTACCGCACCAAATACCTTGCTGTAAGCAGTGCAAAAAATCAACAAACCAGCCTAACCGCGCAAATTGCACAGGCACGCAAACTTGCCATTTACAACGAGCAGGATTTTATTGATAACCTGAATAAAGGCATACGCAGAGGACTAATACAGGCAAGCAGACGCAGCCTGTATCTGATAGATGTAAACGATAATACACTGCCCTACATAGGCTCTGAAAACGATATTACCACCTGGGGCGATAATATTAACGATGGCGAAGCCGCCCGCCTTGCCCTGCCGGGCGAAGTACCCGTTACCTTTCCTTCGGCAGCTGAGGTGAGCGCAGCAGTGGGTAATTTCAACTCCATTAACCTAAATCAGGCAAATGCAAAAGATAACCTGAACATAGCGCAGGAAACCCTTGAAACTGAAAACACAGAAGCCGATAAGTTTATTCTTAAACTATGGAACGAAATTGAAACGGCTTTTGATTTAGGCGACAAAGCCAGCATGCGCAGCCGCGCCCGCGAATGGGGCGTAGTATATGTACCCTCACCGGGCGAAGCCCCCTCACCCGATGAATTCAGCATCACGGGTAAAATTACCGAACAGGGTAGCAATGCCCCGGTAAACGAAGCCGAAATACTGGTGGTGGAAACTGCTACAACAATACTTAGCGACAGCAATGGTGATTATTTTATAGGCATACTGCCCCCCGGCACCTATACCCTGCAAATAACCAAAGCGCTGCACGAGGTTGAAACCATAACGGGAGTGGTAGTTACCGCAGCAGCTATAACTACACTTAATGTATCACTTACTCCGGTTATAACTATTAACGGCACAGTTAGCGGCACTGTAATGGCAGCAGCAATACCCGTTGGCGGTGTTACTGTTAGCATTGACGGCTTTCCGCTGCTAACCACTACCACCAACATAAGCGGACAATACAGCCTTGCCAATGTACCCCCCGGTATGCAAACAGTAAGAGCTCAAATGCCCGCACCCGGACCATCACAAACACAAAATGTAAACATAGTGGCAGGGGCCGAGGTGAATGCGAGTTTTAATTTTTGATGAATGAACCCATGGACCACTACCACCAAAAACTACAACGCGAAAAACGAAACGACCGCCTGCTGGGTATTGTAACCATTATAGTGCTGGCTATGGTGGCAACTTTGCTAGTAATGGAGGTGGTGGAGTGAGAATTAATTATAAACTTAAAAAACAAAAACCATGAATAAAAAAACAATTTTTACAACAGTATTTGCCTTTGCAATTTTAGTTGCAAACGCACAAATTAAAGTGTGGACAGGAGGAAAAACCTATATGGGAAACACCAGCACTATTCCTCTATCTCAGTTAAGTGTAGGCGGTGCAGGTAATTCGCTTTTTCAGATATATGGATATAATTCTACAACTAATACTGCAGGAACTAATGCAATTAGAGGTGAACATGCTACACCAACAAGTAGTGTTACAGTGTATTCTGTTGCGGGTATTATTACACCTGGCGCTTATGGTACTTCAGTTGGCATGGTTGGGGCATCTTATAAAGCAACAACAGTAGCTGGCAGGACTTATGGTGTTTACGGTTATGCTGGGAATGGAGAATCCGGATATAATTATGGCACATATGGTTTACTATTAGGCAGTAGAAATGGAGCTGCGGTCTATGGATCAATTAATGGTCCGTCAGCAACTGGGGGTTATTACGCAGGTTACTTTGATGGTGCCATTCTAACAAATTCAGTTGCTTTTAAACCGGGCGGTGGGTCATGGACCAGCATTTCAGATGAGCGCCTGAAAACAGCTATTACACCTTTTTTAGATGGTATGGATGTAATTAACCAAATTAACCCAATCAAATATAAATATACCGGCACAGGAGGAATGCCAACAGAGAGTTACTATTATGGTGTAAAGGCACAGGATCTGCAGGAAATAGCTCCTTATACAGTAGGGTATATCACGTTAGTTGCGAATCAATCTGAAACTGGAACATTTAATGTAATTGAACATCTTACTCCCGACTCAAGCGGTAATGAAAAAGTTATAATTGAAGCATTAAGTTTTAATCACGATGCGTTAATCTATGTAATGATAAATGCGTTGAAGGAAGAAAAACAAAAAAGTGATGATTTAGAGGGAAGGGTAGCTGAACTAGATGCCTTAGTAAGGAATTGCTGCGCGGCATCAGCTCCTAAAAGTCTTAATATTATTGAGGAGGATGGCACACAACAAAACCAGAATTTAAGAAATGGAAATTCGCGAGAAAATACAACTCAGGTTATAGAATTAAGTTATTCTGACAATGCAATACTTTATCAGAATATACCGAATCCTTTTGGTGATGAAACAACTATTAATTATTATCTGCCTCAATCAGTAAACAGTGCAAAAATTGTTTTTTACAATGATATGGGGCAAAAAATTAAAGAAGTAAACCTTGAACATAAAAACAATGCATCCTTAAATATCAAAACAAGCGAATTGGCTCAAGGTATTTACTCCTACAGTTTAGAAGTAGATGGCAAAGTAGCGGAAACAAAAAAGATGCTGAAAAACAAATAAGCAATTTACTCTGATTATTAACCTTAAAAAATCAACTAATATGAGTAAATTTGAAAAACATACAATTTTCATTTTGATGTTACTGTTTGCAAATTTGGCATTGGTAAAAGCGCAACTACCACTTAATGATCCAGCATGGCTTTTGCAAACAGAAGCAGAAGGTTCAGAGGATTTTAATCAAGCATTAGATACAAATAGCAGGTGGTATCCTCGTTTCCCGTGGATGACAAATTACAGTCAACTTTCATCAGCTGATATAACTCGTAATACAAATTTATTGCGGGGAGCAGGCGATACTACTTTAATAATTAAAGCCGATAGCTTAGCAGAGGGTGATTGGGTTTTTGTTGACCCTGCGCCAGATGGTTTTGCGCAACACCCTCATGAAGGTATTCATGTTTGCTATACAGGTGGAATTATATGGCGCAAACAAATTTGGAACGGAAGCGCATGGGTTGACCCCTATGATTTTGGATATATTGAAATCTCAGCAAAATACCCTTCAGGTTATTGGCCACTATGGCCCGCGTTCTGGATGTTCGGACAAATATCATGTGGATCTCCAATGCCTCCCATTGTTTATGATAATGAAATTGACATCACCGAAAACTGGTCCACTGTATCTGCCAACGGACAGCAAACCGGCACCAACATACATATGGGCAATGGCGAATGTGATGCTACTATACATGGTGCTGTGGAAATCAATACCGGCTTTACACTTTCTTCCGGTTTCCATAAATATGCCTGCGAATGGGCGCCCGACAGGATAATATGGTATATTGACGATGCCGAAGTTAGAACACTTTACGACCCTACCGGAGTAAGTATTCCGCAATATCCTATGACTGTTATTCTCAATTTTGCAATAGCTGCTAACGATGCCTGGCTGCCTGATGATTGGAATGGTGATGATGTTACACCACATGGTAACGAAACACCCACAGGTTGGAGCCTTAATAGTTATGGTCAACCACAGAATTTTGAAATTGCTTATTTAAAGTATTATAAATTAGAACCTGATTGCTCTGCAGATCTTACTCTTAGCTCGACTTCTTACGACCGAAAAGTAAAAAAAACAATTAAAACCAGTGCTTCATCTACTCTGAATTTCAACCCAAGTTCACCAAGCGCAAGCTATACCTTAAGAGCAACAGATGCAGTAACTATAGATACTCCTACCGGAAGTAATTCCGTTACCATTAATCCTTCAAGTACAGGTTATTTTGCAATTCAAGTTTTGGATTGTCCTGAAATGCCTTAACTATATCTATTTTATCATGAAAACAAACTGCATTTTTTTAATTTTCTGGCTTTACAGTGGCATTGTTTATAGCCAGACCTGGGATTCTGTTGATACAGGTATAAACGGTGGGGTTTATTCGTTAGCTGTGTATAATCAAAAACTATATACTGGAGGTCAATTTACCATCGCGGGAGGCATTAGTGCAAATAATATTACAAGATGGGATGGAACATCTTGGGAAGCATTGGGAACAGGGACAGGAGGCGGGGGATTTGTTCATGCTTTTGCTCTTTATGATGGTTATTTAATTGTAGGGGGCCTTTTCTCATTTGCAAATGGGATTCAGACACGTAGTATTGCTAAATGGGATGGAACAAATTTTTCAACAATAGGGCCAGGTTCAACCGGTGCGGGAGGGCCAACCACAAGAGTTAATTGTTTGACTGTTTACAATAATGGACTAGATGCGGGCGGTAATTTTAGTATTGTTGATGGTATTAACGCAAACCGTATTGCAAAATGGGATGGAATTTCATGGTCACCTCTCGGTTCGGGTATATATACAGATGATTTCAGCTATGTTCGTTGTATGGCAGTTTACGATGGAGTATTGTATGTCGGTGGTAATTTCGGAGATGCTGGAAATGTTAGTGCTAATAATATAGCAAAATGGGATGGCAGTTCATGGTCGGCTATTGGCGATGGAATAAATGGTGCAGTATTTTCATTATGTGTTTATAATGATGAACTGTATGCCGCGGGTAATTTTAGTAGTGTCAATGGAATCGCAGCAAGTCGCATCGCCAAATGGGATGGCTCTGATTGGACAGAAGTGGGAGGTGGAATGAATGGAAGTATAAGTTATTTATATGAATTTGATTCAGAACTTTATGCAGGAGGAAGTTTTACGACAGCAGGTGGTGTTACTGCGAATTATATTGCAAAATGGGATGGAATAAATTGGTCGGCTTTAGGAGTCGGGGTTGATTCTACTGTATCTGCTCTTTGCGCTTATAATAATCAACTATATGTTGGTGGTTTGTTTTCTAATGCGGGTGGTGTCCAAGCCAGCCGCATTGCGCGTTGGACACCAGAAGGTATAGGTATTAATGAAAATGGCAAAAAAGTAGAAGTAGCTGTTTTTCCAAATCCATTTTCTGCTGCCACTACCCTAACCTTAAATAAAGAAGTAATAAACGCAGTAGTATCGGTTTACACCATACAAGGCAAAGAAGTAAGAAACATAAAATTCAGCGAAAAAAATGTAATACTGGAAAAAGGAGATTTGGCAGGGGGTATTTACTTCTATAAAATTAAATCACCAAATGAAGTTATTGCAACAGGTAAATTAATTATTCAATAATTCAAAAAGACTGAAATGAAAAAAAATCTATTTTTATTAGTTACAGGTGTTATCATTTTCAGTGCATTTATACTACCTACAGAAGACTACCGCGATACCTATG
>CANKAM010000066.1 GCA_947479755.1 Bacteroidota bacterium | reverse complement strand
ATTGTTTTTTTCTACAATTACCAGTTCTTTTTGAGATTTCTGGCTATAAAGCTGCCATCCAAGAACTCCTGAAATTCCCATCAATACAAAGGTGAGAATCATGAATAACTTGTTACCCGAAGACTGTTTTTCGTTGCTTTCCATTTTGAGGTTTTGATTTTTTTGTTAGGTTATTTGGCGCAAAAGTATAAAATTTGCTTAGAATAAAGTTAATTTTTGTTTAATGCAATGAAAAGCAAGGCCAAATCAATTATTATGTCTGCGGGTGAATACATTAGGGACATGATTGGATTGATATATCCGAAAATCTGCATGGCGTGTGACAGACCTTTGCTGAAGCACGAAGAAACCCTCTGTACTTTTTGTATTTATTCGTTGCCCAAAACCAGTTTTGACACACAAAATGACAACCCGGTAAGTCGTTTGTTTTGGGGTAAAACTGAAATTGAAGGAGCTGCATCCTATTTTCATTTTGAAAAAGGCGGACATGTTCAGCAGTTAATTCACCGGTTTAAATACAAGGGGTTTAAAGAAATAGGTTTTGAAGTGGGTAAACATTACGGAACGGAACTCAAAAATGCAGCACCTTATAATACTGCTGATATAATTGTGCCGGTTCCCTTGCATAAAAGCAAACAGCGAAAAAGAGGCTATAATCAAAGCGAATTTTTTGCTGCCGGCCTTTCTCAAACTATGAAAATCCCTACTGATTTTACTTCGCTTTATCGTGCTAAAGCCACCGACACACAGACAAGAAAATCACGATTTGAACGTTTTGAAAACGTTGAATCTATTTTTCAATTGAAAGAAAATCATCCACTTTCAGGCAAACATATTTTATTGGTTGATGATGTGGTTACAACGGGATCAACATTGGAGGCATGTTGTCATATACTTAAAGAAGCCGGAAATAAAGTAAGTATGGTTACTATGGCCTATGCGAAGTAAACTTTAGAGAATTATTCCTTTTTGTTTTAATTCTATCAATTGCTCATTACTAAAACCTAACTGAGCTAATACAGAATCTGTATCCTGACCAAATTTTGGCGCAGACTTATTTGGTTGATTTTCACTTGCTGAAAATTTAATTGCAGCGCCAATTGTATTTAGTTTTTTGGTTCCTGCCTCAGTTTCTAAAACCATATTGCGGGCTTGTAATTGGGGATTATTTTGCAACTCATTTGTTTCCAAAACAGGGGAGAGGCAAACATCGTGTTGTTCCGAAAATTCTTCCCACTCTTTTCGAGTTTTGTTTTTAAAAAGTGCTGAAACTTCTTCTTTCAGTTTTTGTATTTCATCTGCAGGACCAAATGTTTTATTTTTCCATTCTGGTTTATTTACTGCATCACAGAAAGTCATCCAAAACTTTGGTTCCAATGCACCAAGCGCAACAAATTTTGCATCAGCAGTTTCGTAAACATTGTAGTTTACCAGTTCGCCCGAAAGCTGAAAATTTTCGCGTTCAATGTTTCTTCCATCAGCCCAGGCAGCAGCATGAATTAGTGTTGCAAAAGGCACAGCTGAATCGGTCATTGAAATGTCTACATGTTGTCCTTCACCTGTTTTTTCACGTTGAAGTAAAGCTGCGAGACACCCATTGACAGCAGCATACGAACCCGAAACATCAGCAATCTGAACTCCAGGAATTACAGGTTTTTCTTTTGTTCCGATGTTGGCAAGTAGTCCAGAAATAGCAATATAATTCAGGTCGTGCCCAGCCTTTTGTGCATATGGTCCTGTTTGTCCATAGCCGGTTATTGAAACGTAAATTATTTTCGGATTTATTGATTTTGCATAGTCATAACCAATCCCCATTTTATCCAAAACACCGGGGCGAAATTGTTCTATAACCACATCAGCAGTTTTGAGTAATGAAAAAAAAATTTCTTTGCCTTCTTCTGATTTTAGGTTTAACGCAATGCCTCGTTTGTTGCGGTTAAACGATAAGTATAAAGCAGAATCATCGTCCACAAAAGGCGGAAAAAAGCGAATGTAATCAGGTGAATTTACATCTTCTATTTTTATTATTTCAGCACCCATGTCGGCAAGCATTTGTGTTGCAAGCGGACCGGGAAGCAAGCGACTTAAATCAAGAATTTTTATTCCGGCAAGAGGTAATGAATTCATTCTTATTTTACTTTAATATTGTCGCGACAAATATGGCAATCTCCTGAATAGCCCTGACAAATATTAAATCCCAAAAAATCTATCTTTGCCCGCATGTACTACAACAATATTTTAGAAACCATAGGAAACACGCCTTTGGTGAAACTTAACAAAGTAACAAAAGGTTTGAAGGCAACTATTCTTGCCAAAGTGGAAACCTTTAACCCCGGTCATTCCATCAAAGATCGTATGGCGGTGAAAATGATAGAAGATGCTGAAAAATCAGGTGCTTTGAAACCGGGAGGAACAATAATTGAAGGAACTTCGGGCAATACCGGAATGGGTTTGGCTATTGCAGCAATTGTAAAAGGGTATCGCCTGATTTGCACGATGCCCGATAAACAGAGCAAAGAAAAGATGGACATGTTGCGTGCGATGGGAGCAGAGGTAGTAGTTACTCCAACGAATGTTGAACCCGATGATCCGCGTTCTTATTATTCAGTTGCACGAAGATTGAATAAAGAAATTGCAAATTCTTTTTACCCGAATCAATATGATAATTTGAGCAATACAGTTGCTCACTATGAGCAGACAGGCCCTGAGATATGGGAGCAGACAGAAGGGAAAGTTACACATCTGGTTGTTGGAGTTGGAACAGGAGGAACTATTTCAGGAACAGGAAAATATCTGAAAGAAAAAAATCCGAATATTCAGGTGTGGGGAATTGATACGTTTGGTTCGGTTTTCAAAAAATATCACGAGACGGGAATTTTTGATGAGAAAGAAATTTACTCTTATTTAACAGAAGGAATTGGTGAAGATATATTGCCTAAAAATGTTGATTTCAGTGTTATTGATTTGTTTGAAAAAGTAACAGACAAAGAAGGTATGCTGATGACGCGCAGACTTGCAAAAGAAGAAGGGATTTTTGTTGGGAATAGCGCAGGTTGTGCTGTGCAAGGCTTGCTGCAACTGAAAGAAAGGCTTACAGAAAAAGATGTTGTTGTAGTGATTTTTCACGATCACGGAAGTCGTTACGTTGGCAAAATTTTCAATGATGACTGGATGCGTGACCGCGGATTTTTGGAGAAACCAAAAGTTACCATCAGCGATATTGCGGGCAATAACGGAATGGAAATTATAACCATTGATGAAAGTGCATTAGTTGCTGAAGCGATAGCAAAAATCACGAAAAACAATGTTTCACAACTTCCAGTGTTTAGTGGAGATAAACCGGTTGGTTCAGTAAATGATGGTCAACTTTTTTCTTTGCTGATGGAAAATCCTGCTGCAAAAAATGAAAAGATTGGAACAGTAATGCAGCCATCTTTTCCGGTTGTGGATGCAAGCGCAAACGTTGAGCAGATTACAGCAAAGTTTACTAAAAATAACAGTGCAGTGTTATTTAGAGACCACAACGGGAAATATAAAATCATTACAAAGCACGATCTTATAAGTGCGATTGCGGGATAAATTTTACTGGTAAATCACCTGTACTATTAAACTTCCCTGCAAGGCACTTCCACTTCCGCCACTAATATTTACTGTGGCTCCTCCGGCTGCTTCATACCTGGCACCGGCTGAAAAAGTGTAGGTTCCGGCACCAAGAGTAAGTAATGATTGTGTTGAAAAATCATCAAATGTTTGAGCAACGGATGTATTTGTTGTTATAACCTGATACGCAGTTCCCCCGGATGGTACTAAAGTACCATTAGATAAAATTCCAACGCTGAAAGCTGAGTAAGTTGTCCCTGTCCCTGTAGTCTGTGCATTACCATTCACACTGATTAAAACTTTTGCAGCACCTGTAAGTGTAACAGATTGTGTTAAGCCGGGAATTTGTGTGTACGTTGAGCTCTGTGGCGGGCCAAGCGAAAGGGTTGCGCTCCCGTAAACTACATAAGTATTGTTATATAAATCCGAGGAGCCACTTCCTGCAGGTCCTGTTGGGCCGGTAGGTCCTGTAGAACCTACACCGGTGGCACCTGTTGGTCCCGTAGTCCCAACTCCTGTTGGTCCGGTAACACCTGCTGCTCCTGTTTCGCCTACGGATCCTGAAGGTCCGGTTGCGCCTGTGCTTCCGCCACTACCTGATGTTTCGGCATACAATGCATAAGGCACAGAAAGCAATTGTGTTGTTCCCATATTCAGGTAATTTATTCCACCGCTTGCATCCAATTCTGTCTGAAGAAAATACGGACCTGCTCCCCAATTGATTGCAGAAAAAGTTCCAGATAAGACTATGCCTCCTCCGGCTTCAATATCAAATAATCCAAACGGGTTGGTTGAAGTGCTATGTGTTTCGCGATAAACAATAGTTCCGGTCGGAGTTCCTTGTCTTATTGAAAGGCGCAAACCAATATTTTGATTTGGTAAAACATTTCCCGAATTATCTCTTGCAACTCCCTGATAATTGAATTTCTGAGGTGATTGACCAAAGGAGATGAAGATTTGAGAAAAGAAAAGAATAAGAACGAGGGTAATTTTATTCATGCTATTAGATTTTAGAATTGATATTCACTTTTATATCCTTTATAAAAAAGAACTAATTTCTTTCCACTGTCGTATTGATAAATATCGACCACCAGCACTTGTTTATCCGTTGCTTTTAAAACAAAATATTCGTCAATAGTCCCTTCTTCATTCAGAATATGGTAGTAAAATTTGTCTGACGAATTTCCACTGAAGGCTTCATCTCTTATTGTAACGGTGATTAGTTTCCCTTCATTTATAATGTCAAAAGTGGGTTCAGTGTTATTTTTTCCGTTGATAAAATATTCTGCCTGCGGAATTCCGTAACCATGCGCGTAATCATAGTAAGGAAATAGTGTTGCAGATTTTTCGATTTCATGAAATAATTGCATGTTAGTTAAATTGCGATTGCTTTGCCATGCACACGCTGCAAAACCTGCTACCAATGGACTCGCAAACGATGTTCCTTGTGTTAAAACCAACCCCATTTTTCCTGCTGCGATCACTGAACCATAAGCAGAAACATTAGGTTTTAACCGTTTGTCAGACGTTGGCCCAAACGAACTGAATGAACTGTGAATATCAGTTTCAGGATCTATTGCACCGATTGATAATACACTGTCCGCGTCAGCCGGTGTGCCAATAAATTTCCATCCACTTTCGCCTTCATTTCCGGCTGCATTCACCACCAGAATTCCTTTTCCTGCAGCCATATTTGCCGCACGAGCAATCAAACTTATTTTGCCATTCATATCCTCACGAAAATAACGGTGAACAGTATATCCCAGTGAACTGTTGATAATATCAGCTCCATTTTTATCAGCCCATTCAACTGCAGCTAACCAGTTTTCTTCTTCGCCATAAGGTTCAAACATAGCATTTTCGGTGCGTGCTAATAAAAACTCTGCACCAGTTGCCAAACCAATAGGAATGCTGTCGACCATCCCTGCAATGCAGGAGAAAACATTTGTTCCGTGGCTGTTATAAGCATAAACATTATCTCTATTTTTTCCGAAGTCAAATGTTTTGATAATTCTGTTTTCTTTTCGGATATGTTCAAAGCAGGGGTTGACATCAACTGACGGGAAACCAGCATCAAATATGGCAATGCGGAGGCCTCTGCCGTCAAAACCTTTTTCACGAAAAGCAGAAATTCCTAATCGTTCCGTCTGTTTCTGCAAAAGTTTTAACTCGTCCTTGTTCAGTGTTATATTGTATTCGCCTTTATCATTTCCTGTAAGAATTAATTGTGCGGAAAGTTGTTCAAACCCTTTTACAAAAGGCAGATCAGTAATTTTTTGCAATTTGTTTTCATCTGCAAAAACTGTTAAAGAATTAAACCAGCGACTTGAATAAGAAATTGAATCAGCAAGTGCAGAAACTGTTTTTATGTATACTTCATTTACAGGAAAGTCAGATGAATCGGAAAGAGGAATTCCCTGTTTTATTCTGCGCTCAAGGGCTTTTGCATTAAAATATTGATAAGGATTAAATGTTGTATTTTTCTTGTCTTTGAAAAATACCATATACTTGTTGTTGCCTTCTTGATAATTAGTTTGTGCTAATGAACCAAATGCACAAAATAAAAATGGGAAGACAATTATTTTTTTAATCTTTTCAATCATAACGCGGTAAAAATATAAAATATTATGACCATTGATTTGCGCAGTGATACAGTAACCAAACCAACAAAGGCTATGTTGGAAGCCATGTTCAGTGCTGAAGTTGGCGATGACGTTTTTGGCGAAGACCCGACAATAAATAAGTTGGAAGAAAAATGTGCAGCATTGTTTGGAATGGAAGCAGGACTTTTCTGTTCGTCAGGAACACAAACGAATCAGGTTGCAATTAAATTACACACACAACCGGGTGATGAAGTTATATGCGATGCGAACTCACATATTTATTATTACGAAGGTGGAGGAATTGCTTTCAATGCTGGTTGTTCAATTAAATTATTGAACGGTGATCGCGGAAGATTTAAAGCAGATGATGTTGTAAATGCAATTCGAGCAGACAATGTTCATTTTCCTCACACACGTTTAGTTGCAGTTGAAAACACTCATAACAGGGGAGGTGGAAGTATTTATGATTTCAGTGAACTAGAAAAAATTGCAGAAGTATGCAGAAAGAATTTGCTTGCTTTTCATCTTGATGGTGCGAGAATTTTTAATGCAATAGTTGAAACTAATCAATCAGCAAAAGATTTCGGTCAACTATTTGACACCATTTCTGTTTGTCTTTCAAAAGGATTAGGAGCTCCTGTTGGGTCAGTATTATTAGGAACCAAAGAGCACATTTATAAAGCGCGAAGAATTAGAAAAATATTTGGAGGAGGAATGCGTCAGGCTGGATACCTTGCTGCAGCTGGAATTTATGCAATAGACAATAATATTATGCGACTGAAAGAAGATCATTTACGTGCAAAAAAACTTTCAGCAATTTTAAAGACTTTGCCTTATGTAGTTGAGGTAATAGAACCGGAAACCAACATTATATATTTTCGTCTGGCAGATAATTTTTCAGGAGCAGATTTTCAGCAGAAACTTTCAGAAAATAATATAAAAGTAATTTCTTTGGATAATCAGGTTATTCGAATGGTAACGCATTTGGATTTTGATGACCAAATGATGGCAAGATTAGAAGGTGTATTGAAAAAAGTAGCTTAATCAACCTTTGACTTAATCCAGTCATCGAATCTAATAACTTCAAATCCTTTAGGATCCCACTGCAATTCATTCTCCGCTTCTTCTAATAGTTGGATGTTTTTATTTTCTTTTTCAAAGGTGTCAAAATAATCAAAGTCCATTTTTGATAAAGTTTTCAGCACGTTGAAAATAACTTTGCTTCGTTGAACATTTTCTTCTTTTTGTCTTTGCAGAAGTTTTCGGAAGTTTTCCAGTTTGAAATCGAACCACTCAAAATCTCCTATTTCAACCATTATCAATAATTCAAGCATTCGTAATCCGAGCAACCAGCCTGATTTATCTTTATTCAATTCAGAACTTTCGTTTAATGTTTTTAATGATTTGTTGAATTCACCCTTTGAAAATTCTAAGCAAGCCCTGAGGTATAACCATTTTGCAGGGTAAAAAGCATTTGCCTTCATAGCAGGATGCTCAAAAACCTTTTTCAGAATGTCCTCAGCGGAATCGAAACTCTGATTTCTGGAATGAGCGAAATATAAATTCTCAAGTGCTGTAAACTGGTTAATACCGCCTTTTCTGAAAGAACGAACAGCATATTTTGCATATTCAATTGCCTCATCATAGCGCATCAGTTCAATCAAGTTACTTGAAATATTCATGTTTACCCCTGCCATATTAGCCTGAGAATGAATAGAAGGACTTGTTTCAATCAGCTTCAAGAACTTGAGATTATTTTCCAAAGCTTCTGCGCTATTTCTTATTAAAACCAAATAGTCCCCCATAGCCATATGGTACCAAAATCCTATTTTAGGAGAACTGGTTTGTTCATATAGATTTTTGAGTTCCTGAACAGTATTTATCTTAAAATCAGGCTGATTTACTTTTTTATTTGCTTTAAATAGCTGAGGATAACTAAAATAGTGAGCAATTTCTTCTACCCTATTCAATCCTGACATAAGTTCTAGGCTTTTTCGGATATCTGTATTGTATTCTTCTAATCTTTTCTCGCTTTTAATCCTGTGGGTCATTGTTCTCGCCAATTGCTGAGTAAGCGTTTTTTCAGCTGCAAGTTCATATTTATCAGCAAGTTGAATATTCCTTTCCAGTATTTTTATTGCAGGTAAATATGCTCCGCGTGCAATTAAAATATCTGCCTGGATATAGTTTCTTCGGCACTCAAACTCGGCATTTGCATATTTAGTGCTGAACTTTTTTGAAGCATCCTGAAGAAAAAGGACATTAAGAACATCTTTTCTGAGTCGTTCTTTTAGATGAGAATAAGCTGAATTATTTTTTCCGGTTTTATAAAGCTTTTTTAAAGCTTTTTGATCGGTTTGTACCTTTCCCGATAAAATTAACTCGAATAAATCAGATCTTTTCTTTACCTCAGCATTGCTTTCGAGTTTTAGAAAGTGTTTGATAAGGCGTATTTCGCCTGGTCTCAATGCTTTAATTAAGGGTAGAAGCAGTTTCATTTGGCTTCAATCTTACCGAATATATTTAATCTTGAGTTCTTTTTTTGTCCTATTTTTTAAATAACGATTGTTTATAATTAATAGCTAAAAAAACTTAAAATCTGTCGAAGAATAACCCACGTTTGTCTGTTTTATAAACGCCTTCGTCTACACAACCCTAAAAAATAATCGAAATTATTCTTATTGGCAATCAGCAAGTTAAAAAATATAACATGACAATTTCGACCAACTACTTGACAAACGCCCCCTCGCTACCATATATTTGGTCAAAATTTAGTCGAAGAGAAACACAAGTTAATCGAAGCTAAAAATTTACAAGACTACAAAAAATAATAATTAATCGAAATCAATAACTAACCTAAAAAACAAAAAAACCATGGCAACTTTACTCGCAATTCTGTTAAGCCTGAACCTAATCACTTCAGCACAATCAAAAACAATCACTCAAGATCAAGCTGTATCCGTAGCAAAAGCAAACGGAGTTAATACCAGCAACATCATCTGGGAAACTAACGAAAAATAATTGTTAATCAACTAATTAACCTAAAAAAATAAAAAATCATGGCAACTTTACTCGCAATCCTATTAAGCCTGAACCTAATCACTTCAGCACAGTCAAAAACAATCACACAAGATCAAGCTGTTAGTGTGGCAAAAGCAAATGGTGTTAATACAACAAACATCATTTGGGAAACCAACGAGAAGTAAAAACTTCTCACCCGGGGGAAACAAAATATAACCCGGATTTGAAAATGTGGAATGTCAGAACCTGATAAATCAGGCTCTGAAGAATAAATAAATACGGAATAATAACCTTAATCCGTGTCAATAGTGGTGCATAGCAACTGTAATTAAGTTGCTGTGTTTCACTTTTTTACATAGCAACATCTGCTAAATGCCCTTGTCATAATCAGGGGCTTTCCTTCCTTGTCATACCATTATTGTGGGGCTACTTTTGGTTCAGAAATCAACGAAACGGTTTCTGGAAAACAAGTAAACATTTAAAACTTCACATTATGGAACTCAGAAAACTACCAAACACAGACGCTGAAAGATTACAAGCTCTTAAAGTTGCTTACCAAAAAGCGGTAACTACTCCAAAAGAAAACCTGGCGTTCTCATCAGACATGATGAAATATCTGAAACCATTCATCACTAAACTGAACAATGAAATCGAGTGTGGCCAGAACCAAAACGCTGCAGGTTCACTTCGCCAGATTATTGATGAGTTGTTGAGAGACATTTGGGATGAAGTTGAATATTCACACAGCAACTGTGACTCTACTTCTAAAGTTAGAATGTCAACTGAATACGGAGTGGTTTACAATCTGGCTTCTTATAACAACTACGAATACCAATACGAAAAAGTAGCTTAATTAATAGTTAACTCACAAAGATTTCTGACCATGACAATGGAATACAACGAAGTGCTGACAGATACTTTCTCGATAGAAACCGGAAATGGAAATACTTACGGAACAGAAACAGAAGTTTTCGTTTCTCTAGAACCAGCTCCATGCAGCATCATTGTTACAGATAACCAAACTCCTTGTGCCCGTGTAAATCTGCAAATAAAAAAAGGCGAATTTGAAGTATGGCAGAATTATGATGAAGGGCAAATGATTATTTCAAAATACGTGTCTGTAAGAGCAAATTGCTCAGCAGGAGGAGGCCAGCTAAAGGTTAAAGTCCTTTCCTGAAAATCTTCCTTTTCTTAATAACTTAGAAATAAGTTTTTCATTTAAATCATTTTTTTCTCAGCATTTTTGCCATTCAAAACAATTGAAAATGGCATATGAATTTTTCGATTCAGAGATAATCGAAATTTTAGACGAAACCGATTCGGTTAAACGTTTTTTCTTTAGAGTTACCGGACATCAGAATTTTACTTTCAAAGCAGGACAGTTTGTTATGCTTGATTTACCACTCAATGCAAAAATCAATAACCGCAGCTATTCCATAGCATCACACCCAAATAATCATAATGAATTTGAGTTGGTTGTGGTATTAAAACCTGATGGTTTGGGGACCAACTATTTGTTTAATGAGCAGACTATAAAACCCGGAACAAAGGTTAAATGCTCAAAACCATTAGGTAAGTTTACCTTGGGAGAACATCCAGAAAAGGAAATCTGTTTTATTTGTACTGGAACCGGAATCGCACCTTTCCGAGCTATGTTAAAGGATTTACATCAGAAAGGAACACTAAAAGACAAAAAGGCAAACTTGATCTTTGGCTGTCGTTTTGAAAAAGATATTCTATATCGCAAAGAGTTTGAAGAGTTGGCTGCTGAATATCCTGATTTTAATTATTATCCGGTTCTTTCCCGATTATCCGATACCTGGGAAGGCGAAAAAGGCTATGTTCATGGCGTTTATGAACGGTTGTATGAAAATAAGCAACCTGCTGTTTTTTATCTCTGCGGTTGGAAGGATATGATTATGCAAGCGCGCGATACACTTCAAAAATTGGGTTACGACCGAAAGGAAATAAAATTTGAATTATACGATTAACGAATTATTTTTTCGGAAACGAAAAAATATAAAATTGCTGAGCATAGAATTATGCTGACAGAGATGTTAGCTATTCCATAAAAAATATTTCCGTTCCGGAAAAGCTCAAGTGTTTCGAAACTGAACGATGAAAAAGTGCTGAAACCTCCGCAAAATCCTGTTATCAATAATAGTCTGAAGGTTGAGTTTTCAGCCATTTTTTCCGGGAAAAAGTAAACCCCTGCCCCAAAAATAAGGCAACTTGTAATATTGGAAACCAGCGTGGCAATTGGCAAACTTGAACTTATTAGTATTGTTATTGCATTTGAAACACCAAAACGAGCAAGACACCCTAGTCCACCTCCGATAAAAACAGCTAAAATTTCAGTCATGTAGTATGATTTTTTGCTAGAGCACGCTGAGTTAATATTGCTATTAAATATCCCAAAATTCCTCCGAAAATCATTCCCCATATAACATCTCCGGGATAATGAATTCCAAGATATACACGACTGTAACTTACAATTATCGGAAAAAGAAAAATCAGCGACATTATATTTCCAAAATTATTTTTCAGAAGCATGAACACAAAAACGGATAGCGCCATTGTATTAGCTGCATGAGAAGAAATAAATCCAAATTGTCCACCACAGTTTCCATTTACTAAATGTACAAGTTGTTTTATTGATTCATCATGACAAGGTCGCAAACGTTGAAATGAATTTTTAAAAAGGATGACACTTCCCTGATCGCTTAATGTTATTAGAATAATTACAGCAACAATAATATAGGGAACTCTTTTCTGAAAGGTGCGAATCATAAGGTATAACAGAAATGCATATAGTGGAACCCACGAAAATTTCCCACTGGCAAAAAGCATAATATTGTCGAAAATATCGGAATGGCAGCCGTTGATAAGAAGAAAAAGTTCGCGGTCAAATTGCTTTAGAGCGTCCAGCATATCGTCCCGAAGTTAAAACAGTTTTCTGAAAAAATGTTAAATCATCAATAAGCAGAATTGCCAAGTGATTTTTTTTAATGACCTTTACAAATAGTTCTAACCTTAAAACCAACAACATGAAAAAACATTTACAACTAAAAAAGCTATCAATTTCTTTTCTGACAGCACTTCAACTTGTTATTATGAGTATGCAGGTGAAGTCGCAAAGTATTCAAACCATTAAGGGTGAAATTCCTGTTGAGTTTGAACGAACTCCTTCTTCAACTTCTACAACAGGCGGAGATGTTTCCTATTGGTTTAATTATGGAGAAGATATTTGGGAAATAGCTGATGCAGAAGGTGGTGATGTAAGTTATTTCCGCAATTTTCTATTTCCAGATTCGACAGTTTTAGTTGAGTTTAGTGACGGACTTGGCTCTCCATGGAAGCACTCATTGGGTCAGGTTTTTGACCCGGTAGGACCTTTGTTTTCTGTATTAAGTCCGGAAGTAAATCAGTTTACTCCTTATACATTAGATTCAATCGGGTTCTTTTACCGCTATTTTCGTTTTCAGAATTCTGCCCCTGATACGCTGAGAGTTCAGGTTTATGAAAATGATAATATTACTTTTCAGCCTGATCCGGGATGGACTTCAGGTGCATCTTATGCAAGCGTTGATTATGATTATCAAACAAGAACCGGAACAAATTTCACGCAGGAGTATACTTACCTGCTTACTAATGCTGATACTATTTCAGCAACACAAGGGTTTTTAAAATTCCCTGTTAATATTCCTGTTAATGCTAATGAAAAAGTAGGTGCAACTATAACCTACATTCCGGGAAACCAATTTAATACAGGTGATACTATTGATGTTTATGTAGTTCCACCACCAACGGTTCAACGAAATGCTTTTGTTGTTTATGAATACAGAGACAATGATTTCAATTTAGAGCCTATGTATTATAACAATCAATTGTGTGCCACTACTGATGTGCGTTATAACACTAACACTAATGGCTGGAACGGAAGCTATATTCCAGGCACTGCATGGAACGCAGGTTTCTATCACCTTGATATGAGTTTCCTTGTTACGTTTAATCCAAGCGGAATTACAGAAAATTCAAACCACCGAATCAATCTGTTTCCTAATCCTGCTGATGAAACGATTACACTGGATTTTGCAGGTACGGATAACGAAATAATTACTGCTTCAATTCTTGATGTTGCGGGAAGAGAAGTTTATTCAGTTCAGGAATCATATACCTCGCCAGCACTGAAACACATCACACTTAAAACAGAATCATTAACTCCCGGAATTTATTTCTGCAGAGTTTCAGGAAAAACATTTTCCGAAAACCTGAGGTTTGTAAAAAAATAGTTTGAGTTTACAACAATAAAAAAGGGGACAAAATTTGTCCCCTTTTTTATTGAAAGAAATCTGAATTTACTTTATAACAACAAATTTCTGAGTGATTTTTTCTTTGCCTGTTTCAAGAGTAAAGAAATAAGAACCGGCCTCAAGATTAGTTGTGTTGTAGCTGAATTGCTGATTTCCGGCTAACTGCATTCCTCTGTGTTTTGAGTCAATCAGTTTTCCGTTAATGTCATAAACAGTGCTTGTTACTGATGCAGTATTATTCAGATAATAATTTACCTGCATCATATCTTTTGCAGGGTTTGGGTTAAGCGCTAAAGTCAATTCGTTTGCAACTTTATCGTTGATACCAACATTGCCTGTTCCAAGAACAAGAACATCATCAATTGAAATCAGGTTGTCATCATGTGAATTATGGATAAATGCAATATGAATACTCATGCCCTCATAAGATGCAAGAGAAACTTCCCATTCCTGCAAGATTCCTCTGTAACGTAAGATGTCACCACCATTATCTTCAAGCAATGTATGTCTCCAGCCTGGTGAAAATGTGTATGTTGTTGTATCATCTAAGTTTGTTGCAGAATCAAACTCAGCGAAACGTGCTAATGTATCAGTAAACTGATAGTCCTCATTACCTGAAGTGGAAACAACAACAGCGTAACCGTCAAGATAACGTGGGGTTTGAAATGGAGCTGATTTCCATCTTAAAATTGCCTGTCCATCACTAATAAATATTTTAGGAGTAACCAGATAATTTGCAACAGGTGTTGATGCATCGTTGGTCCATGAATTGCTGCCCATTACAACGTTCAGAGAATCTGTGTAAACACCAGGCATGTAAAAAGAGTCTGCAAGTGCAAATGCATATACAGGAAACCATTCGTCAGGTCTTGGGGTTGTGCCTCCGCTTCCGTCAGCCATACCGTCTAAATCATAATCCACCCAGTTTGGGTATAGATTCTCTTCTGTTGGAAATCCAACAAGAATCTGATCTAAGGTGTCTTTCTGAAAGTTTTCAAATAAAAGTGTGTCGTTCTGGGCAAAGCCTGAGAAGACAGCAGCAATAATAAAAGTGATTGAAGTAAAGATTTTTTTCATTTAGTAGATGTTTTAGAATTAATTAGGATGGATAAAAGTAATGAATTTTTAATCTCAATTAAAAAGTCCCCACGTTTTTAAGGCGTGAGGACTTTTTAGTTATTGGTTCGACTTGATTATTTAGCTACAACCAATTTTTTAGTAATTCTGTTGTTGTCAGCTTTCAAAGAGTAGTAGTATGTTCCGCTGGCAATTTTTTCAGTTGTAAGGTTGATGCTGTGTTTTCCTTTGTTCTGAGCACCTTCGTTCATTGAAAGAACTTTTTTGCCTGTTACATCATACATTTCAAAAGTAACATTTGCATTGTTCTGCAATTCATATTGAATTGTAGTTTCAGAACCTGCAGGGTTAGGTTGGCTTTGACCTAATTTAATTCCGTCAAAGAAACCTTCATCATCAATGCTTGCAGAGCTGTTATCAACTACAGGCCAAACAGCAAGGTCAATATCAAGCGGCCATGCTTCAAAAAGAGTGTGCCATGCATTTGTATTCCATTGTTCCCAAGCTAATTCTGATTGTCCTGCATCTCCGTCAGCAGTTGCAACTAACCCAACTGTATCACCAGCTGCAAGAGTTGTAACATCAAAACCTACTGCAAAATCACCGGCAACAAATAGCGGTGAAGGCAGAGTAGCAACAGTAAATTCTCCGGATGTGTCAATGTCCGCAACAAATACATCTATCGATGCGAGAACAGTTCCTGGTGCGCCAGTTGTGATTGCACCTGCAACATTAGTTCCAGGTCCGTCAGCAGCATAAACTTTTGCTACAACTTTAGAATTTGAGTTACCTGAAGTGTTTTCTTTTCCTCCAAACCAGAAAAGAACTTCCTCAACTAATGTTCCTTCTGTAAGTAAGTAAACCTGAGCTTTTTGTTTATCGCCATAACCGTTATTGCCATTTACATAACCACCACCTTGTGAAGTGTTAAGCGTTGGTGACCCTTGGAAGAAAGCATCAAGCCCAAGTGTATCTGTTGGTGTTCTTTCGCCTGTTGTAGCGCGATCCAAGCGGCTGTTCAAAGGAACAGTGGTTGAAATTTTTTGTGCATTTGCCATTCCTGCAATTCCAATAGCTAATGCAAGTGTGTAAAGTTTTTTCATTTTTTAAAATTAAGGTTTATAGATTGTGTGAATTATTTAATGCAAAATTAACATTTTTTAGAACTTCAGTTGAATTATTTAACAAATAAAAAGGCTAAAAATTATACTGCCTGCTCCTCGGTCATATATTCTTCAATCGGCAAGCAGGCACAAACTAAATTTCTGTCGCCATAAGCATTGTCAACCCGGCTTACTGGTGGCCAGAACTTATTATCGGCAATCCATTTTAACGGATAAGCTGCTTTGTTT
>CANKAM010000065.1 GCA_947479755.1 Bacteroidota bacterium | reverse complement strand
GAAAGGTTGGTGCGGTAAGCAATATATAAAGGCGGTAACAGATTTTTATTAAAAGGAATGTATTCACCAAAGCTTTGTTTGTCCATCAAGGTTTTGTCAAAATTCATGTAAACAGGACAATTGTAAACCTGAGCCACACGGTCTTGTAAACCTGCGCCAATATTCAGTTCGTCTTTTTCAACGGACAAAATAAGATTGGCAAGTATTGATTTTGGAATTTCAATTCCGTAGAACTGCATCATTGCTTTTATTGAAGCTGTAACAATGGCGCTTGAACCCGCCAAACCAAGCCTGTCGGGTATAGTAGAAGAAAAACCAATAGTGAAATTTTTATCAGGCAATGGAATATTGTTTTCAGCGCAGTAATCGTGCAGTTTTTTGATAGCGGCTTTTATCAAACGTATTCCACCATAATACCCGTTTTGTTCAACTTCACTTACAAGTTCTTTAATGCTGCTAAAGCTAAGCCTATCGCGGTTGCCTGGAATTATTTCTAATGTTTCACTTCCATGCAATAATACTTCAACTTTAAAATTGCTAAAAGTGAATGCAATTGTTTTTCCGAAATACCCGTCAGAAGGGTTTCCGATAAGCGCAGCGCGAGGGTATGAAACAGTTTTAATCATAAAAAACAGTGCAAATTAGCGAATTGAAATAAAAGATTGTTGAGTTTGCGATTAGTTATTACTTTTGCAATTGTAAAAAATAAACCCATGAACAAAATCTTAACTCCTAAATTTATCTTTGTTGCAAGCGCACTATTGATTGCTGCATTTAGCCGTTTAATACCACACCCTTTTAACTTTACACCTATTGCAGGAATGGCTTTGTTTGGTGGTGCTTTGATGAATGATAAAAAACTTGCTGTTGCAATTCCGCTGATAGCTATGTTTATCTCTGATATTTTTCTTGGCTTCCACGACCAGATGTTGGGCGTTTACATTTCTTTTATCATGATTTCTTTTATTGGATTTTGGCTTAGCAGCAACTATAGCACAGGTAAAATTGTGTTGGCTTCTTTGTCTTCTTCGTTATTGTTTTTCTTGGTTACAAATTTCTATTGCTGGATGATTTATCCTATGTACACTAAAGATTTGTCGGGTTTAATTTCAGCATACACACTTGCAATTCCTTTTTATAGCAACGATGTTTTTGGAAGCTTTTTCGTAAATACCATTCTTGGTGATTTATTTTACACTTCGGCATTATTTGGTGCATATCACCTTGCTACCTATAAATTTCCGGTTCTTGCCAAAGCTTAATTCTTGAAAAAGATTTACAGTATTGGAATTGTTGCAGGACTTATTCCTGTGCTTTTTAAAACCATTTTATTTTTTTCGGGTTATACTGAAGCGTATGCCGGCAGTTTTACCAATCTTGCCGAACTTGTTGTAATTGCTTTGGCAATTCCAGTTGCAATATTTGTAGCGCGCAAAGACAATGGTGGAGTATTGCCTTTTAACAGTGCGCTTAAAATAGGAATGGCAATAGCTGCCACAGCCGGGATTATAGTGTGTGTTTATACGTTTGTATACTATAAATACATGAACACTTCTATGGCGGAAAATGCAGTTGCTGAAGCAACAAAATATGCCGCTGAAAAAAATCTCAGTCCTGAAGATACAAAGAAAACAATTGGTGGCGCAAGGCAGGTATATTCACCCTTTGTGCAATCTACTTCAGCGCTTTTTGGAATAATGCTCATGGGCTTTTTTGTGTCTGTTATTTCGGCTATTGCTTTAAGTAAAGAAATTGAGTTGTTGGGCAAATTATCAATGATGAATAAATCAACAAAAAGAATTATTGCGATATTAACTTTTGTTATTAGTTTTTTTGGTTATTTAATAATACAAATGATAAATGAACGATATGGCTACAATTACCCAAAATGGCCTTTTGCTTTTTTATTTTTTGTAGTTATTTATGTTTTATTCCCTATGAAAAAGAAAAACTAGTGGCTTACGATTTATTTCTTGCTGAGCGCATAAAACATGTGCTTGATAATAAGAGAATTGTTTATGCCGGAAAGAATATGATGGGTGGCTGGTGTGCAATGGTTGATGATAAAATGTGTGTTGGAATTGTGAAGAATGAATTGATGGCACGCATAGATCCTGAGTTTCAGGAAAAAGCATTAAAGAAAAAAGGATGCCGTTTGATGGATTTCACAGGCAGACCAATGGCTGGTTATGTCTTTGTTTCTCCCGAAGGAGTTGACATGGATAAAGATCTAGAATATTGGATTCAACTATGCCTGGATTTTAATCCCAAAGCAAAGTCAAGCAAAAAGAAAAGATGATTTTTTACTGAACAGTAGGAAGCATTCCGCGGATGCCCATGTCAATTACAGCATCACCAACTTCCGGTTCATAAATGCCGTCACCATTGTCAATCCACTCAAAACTTTTGTTGGTTGAAAGCGAAACTTCCACAATAATATCCTGAGTTTCGTTTCCTGTAATTACCATGTTGCTGTTTGCAAATTGACCTGTAACTAAACAAGAACCACTTGGTAAAGGTGAATTAAGAAATAGCGGATTTACAACTGTTGTAGCACCTGCAGGCGCCTGCCCTGATGTAACCTGATTAAATGCTTCAAATGCCCAGTAGCCTTGTGCTTTGTCATCGTTCACCGTAATGGGAACATTTAGCGGTGAGTAAGTTTTTATATAAGTATTATATCCGATAAATGAGGCAACAGTTCCGGTAAACTGGTTACCAAGAAATTTTACTTTCACATCGTAGTTTTGGTAAGCCAGTGAAGCACGTAACCACTTGTAACTTCCTGCAGGAACCTGACTGAGGGGAATTGAGAAAAACTCTTCTCCGGGTCCTACTACTTTTGAATTTTCAAAGTCGATTGCTTTATTACCACCTGCCATTGTTTCTAAATTTTTAAATAGAACTGCTCCGCCACCTATTGCTGTAAAATCATTTGTGGCAAGTTCAATATAGTGTGAACTCATCTTGCGGAACACAGGCGATTGTGCTGCATGACCTGATGGAACAGTGGCAATTTGCCCGAAAGCGTTAAGTCTTACTTGCGTTGAATCGAATTTGAATTTAAGAATCAAACGAGGATGCTCATTAGGATTGAGCGCAACATCAGAATTAATACCGTCATCATTAATGTCTGCATCGGTTTCCTTTTTGCAGGATGAAAAAGAAAGTGATAATCCGAGTATTAGAAGTAGTACAGGTGATATGAGTTTCATTGCGTAGGTTTTTTTATGTAATGCCAAATGTAAATGAAATATTTAGTTGTTAAAATATGCTCACGAACAATATTGTTTCAATTATTGTTATGATTTCAGCAATACCTACATTTGCATAAATCAAACCCAATGTTGTTCAGAATAAATCTTCCTATTACTGCATTTATTTCTTTTTTGCTTTTTTTAATTTCAAGTTGCAAAAAAGATGATAGCAACCCTGATTGCGATTTAAGTTTATATAATCCTACGCCTTACAGCATTAATCGCCCGCAGGGTTTTGCAGAAATGATTATCCCTGCTGATAATCCAATGACTGTTGAAGGAATTGCATTAGGAAGAAAATTGTTTTATGAAAAACGCTTGAGCGGTGACAATACTATATCGTGTGCAAGTTGTCACAGACAGCAAGTATATTCATTTGCGGATAGTACTACACGTTTCAGTACCGGCATTGACGGAATACAAGGTGTGCGCAATTCTATGGCAATAATCAATTCGGGCTGGGGACATGCTTTTTTCTGGGATGGCAGAGCTGCTTCTTTGGAGGCGCAGGCCTTGGGCCCTGTTCCAAACCCTATTGAAATGCATCAAAAGTGGACAGATGCAGTTGTAAAATTAGAAGCAGATGTTAATTATCCCGAATTATTTTTAAAAGCCTTTGGTATTTGTGAAATAGATTCTATACATGTTGCAATGGCAATTGCTCAATTTGAGCGTACCATGATTTCAGGAAATTCTAAGTTTGATAAATTTACAAGAGGAGAAGTTGCGCTAACTCCATCTGAACAAAACGGTTTTTCGCTTTTTAACCGCGATAAAACTGATTTTTTAAGCGGTGCTGATTGTTTTCATTGTCACGGCTCGCAGGGAGGATTATTTAGTGATAATGCTTTTCATAATAATGGTTTAGATTCAGTGTTTACTGATTTAGGACGCGAAGCAGCTACAGGCGATATAAACGATCGTGGAAAGTTTAAAGCACCCACTTTGCGAAATATTGAGTTAACTGGTCCTTATATGCATGACGGTCGTTTTGCCACATTGGAAGAAGTGATAGAACATTACAATATGGGAGGACATCCATCTGCAACGCTTGATCCTCTTATGAAAAATGTAGGTGTTGGTCTGGAGCTTACGCAGAGCGAAAAAACTGACTTGATTAATTTTCTGAAAACGCTTACTGATTTGGATTACTTGAATAATCCTGACTTTAGTGAGCCACAATAATTGTAATTAAATACTATGAAGAAACTGTTTTTACTTACCTTTTTTCTGGTGGTAAGTCACTTCCTTTTTGCGCAGAATATGTATAAGCCATCGCAGGCTCAGATTGCTTTATTACCAGAGTGGGCGCAACTGATGTATTCGGAAAATCCCAATTTTTTTGAAGTAAAGCGCGCATATGAATTTTATTACGCTACTCACGAATTTGAGAAAACCTATCACACACAATATTATTTACGCTGGATAAGAGAAGTTGAGGATTGGGTGCAAAATGACGGAACGATAAATCGTCCATCTGCTGAAGAGCAATTGGAAAGGCGTGATGAAATAATTCGCGCTAATAATCAAGGTAGTCGTTCAAGCGGAAGCTGGAATTTGGTTGGACCAAAGCTTGCTTTGAATGGAAATGCCGACCCTGTTTCGCAGCAATCAAATACCTATTCCATTGACCAAAGTGCATCAAATCCGTTGGTGGTTTATTGCGGAACCGAGCCGGGTGAAATTTATCGAAGCAATGATGAAGGCCTTACATGGTTTAATGTAAGTTATAATGACCCATTAAATGGTGGTGTTACCGCTATTGAAATTCATCCAACCAATCCTGATATTGTTTTGGCAGGTTCAGGTAATTATATTTTCAAAACAGTTGATGGCGGTGTAAACTGGACTTCAGTTCTTCAGTGCAATGGAGCAAACGAAATTCTTTATGTGCCTTCAGACCCTACTATTGTTTTTGCAGCTACTAACAGCGGATTTTACCGAAGTGCTAATGGCGGAGACAACTGGACACAGCTTTTCCCCGAACAGAGTTATGATGTAAAGCTAAAACCCGGAAATGATAACACTGTATATTTTGTTAAGCGTAGTCCGAGTGAAAGTGTTTGTCAATTTTTTCGCAGCACCGATATGGGTGTTAGTTTTTATCAGCAAACAAACGGTTGGTTCACTTCTAGCGATGCAGCAAGAAATGATGGTGGTGCACGCCTTGCCGTTACGCCTGCCGACCCTAACAGAGTGTATGCTTACCTTATTGGTGAAGCAAAAGCGGATGATAACGGCTACATCGGTGTTTATAAAAGCACAGATGGAGGAACAACATGGACATTGCCCAACACACCTGCGGGTGGACCTTACGATGCCAACCACATCAACCTTGCCATAGGAAATGTTGGCTGGCAATACTGGCAGGGCTTTTACAATTGTGCTATTATGGTTTCTAATACTGATGCCGATGATATTCTGGTGGGCGGTTTAAACCTGTGGAAATCGGATGATGGTGGTGCTACTTTTTCATCCCTTGCAGGTTATGTAGGCGGACCTTACAGTATTCATGTGGATATGCAGGATTTTCGCAATACACCAACCGGCACATGGCTTACCTGCGATGGCGGTATTTATCACTCGCCTGATTTTTTTGCAACCAATGGTTTTGAATCGCGCATGAACGGTGTGCACAGTTCAGACTATTGGGGCTTTGGCAGCGGCTGGAACGAAGATGTGCTGATTGGCGGACTTTATCACAACGGCAATCTTGCCTTTCATCAAAATTATGGCGCAGGAAATTTTCTGCAGTTGGGTGGGGGAGAGCCTGCTAGTGGTTATGTAAATCAGGGCGAGAACAGAAAAGTGTATTCTTCTGACATCAACGGAAAAATTCTTCCGCTTACTATTGGCGACCCTATTGCATCGGTTGGTTTTGGAATTGACCCCAACGAAAGTTATGGTGATGTGGAATCAACCGAACTGGAGTTTGACCCAAGTTGCTATAATATTGCCTACACGGGCAAGGAAAACAAACTCTGGAAAACAGAAGATGGAGGTGTTACGTTCAGTTTGTTTCATGCTTTTGGTTCTGAAACTTCGAGCCGCATCACCTATATTGAACCATCGTGGAGCAAGCCTAATGTGTTATATGTATGTCAGCAGGTAACAACGCCATCGTATTACGGGTTGCTGTGGCGCACCGTTAATGGCGGTGCAAGTTGGTCGAGCCTTACTATTCCTGCAGTGAACAATACCCGCAAAATGCTTTTACAGGTTGACCCGGAAAATGAAAATAATCTGTGGATTGCTTTTCAAAGCGCAGGAAACGGGAATAAGGTTTACAAAAGCACCAATGCCGGTGTATCATGGACAAACATTACTACTTCTGCATTGAACGGACAAACCATTCGCTCCTTGGTTTTGATTGGCGGAACCGATGGCGGTGTGTATGTTGCCACCGACAAAACAATTTTTTACCGCAATAACACCATGCCCAATTGGGAAGATTATGGTGACGGTTTGCCCGTTGTGCTCAGCGCCTGTATAGCCCGTCCGTTTTACCGCGACAATAAAATTCGCATTGCTTCTTACGGAAAAGGTATCTGGGAAAGTGAATTGATGGAAGAACAAATTCGCCCGGTGGCGCAGATTTTTGTGGACAAACTGGATTTTACTTTGCACTGTGATGCAGATACTTTCCGTTATGTTGACCATTCTATGATTAATCACGAAGGTGCAACATGGGAGTGGACTTTTCAGGGAGGAACACCGGCTACCGGAAACAGCTGGAACGAAAATGTGATTTACAATGCGCCCGGCACTTACCTCACCATTTTAAAAGTAACCAACGGCAACGGATTGTTTGATTATGATTCGCTGTACATAACCGTTGATGCTTATCAGCCAACAACGGTGGTGAGTGAAGGATTTCAAACTGTTTTTCCGCCTGCGGGCTTTGAAATAGTAAATGCCGATAACAGCATTACATGGGAACTGAATACCGCTGTGGGTGGTTACGGATTGAGTTCACAATGCTCTTACATCCGTGGCTACGACTACTGGCCCGGTGGCGATGTGGACGATATGCGCATAAGCGTAAACACCAACAATATGTATGACACTAAATTGACCTTTGATGTTGCCTATGCCCGTTATGCTGTTAATTATGCCGATACACTGGAAGTTCTGGCTTCCGTTGATTGCGGTGAAACCCTGCAGCGCGTGTATTACAAAGGCGGTACCGACCTGAGCACCGCACCCGATTATTCTGCAGCTGCATGGGAGCCCGCTGCCAATCAGTGGCGCACCGATACGGTGGATTTAACGGCCTTTGAAAACAACGATGATGTGCTGCTTATTTTTCGCAGCATTACCGCATGGGGACAAAATGTTTATTTAGACAACATCAATCTGCTTACCACCAACACCACAGCTATTGCTCAAACCAAAACGGAAGAAAATAGTTTGATGCTGTATCCAAATCCTGTTGAAAGTTTGGGAAGCGTTTTTATTTATTCCAACACTATGAAACCGGTGGAAGTTGAAATTTATTCTTCACAAGGCAAATTGGTTTACCACAATACACATCAGCCGCAAACGCAGTTTAGTATTCCAGACCTTGCGGCAGGTAGTTATGCTTACCGTTTGAGTACGGATACGTTTATTAAGAACGGGGTGGTGGTGGTGAGGTAGGGAGAGTACTAATTCTTTTATATATCTTTACTTTAGCCAAAAATTAAAGCAAATGAAAAAACTACTTCTCTCTTTTATTTTTTCTTTTTCAATTTTTATTGTTTTTGGTCAGGCTCCTGAAAAATTTAATTACCAGGGTGTAGCAAGAGATATAAGCGGAAACATTCTTGTAAACCAAGCTATCAGTTTGCGGATAACTCTTCACAGTGGTACACCAACAGGCTCTACTGTATATCAGGAAACTCATGCAGCTACTACGGATTTATATGGTGTTTTTAGTTTGGAAATTGGAGGAGGATCAGTAGTTTCAGGGGTATTCAGTTCAATTGATTGGGCTGGAAATACTTTTTATTTTCAAACTGAAATGGATGCTACAGGTGGTACAACTTATCTTGACATGGGAACCACCCAATTAATTTCTGTGCCATATGCACTCCATGCTAAAACCGCAGTTACCACAACTCAAAGCGGTGCCTTTGGCGATTTTTATTTTCCTGATGGAATTATTGGAACTGCAATTATTTTACCTCTTGGCACTACCTCTTATACAGTTCCCGCAAACAAAACATTTTACATGAGTACTGGTCCGGGTGTTGTAATGATAAATAATGATACACTAGTAAATATGGGTCATCCTCCGATCTTTCCTGAAAACACAACTTTTGTTATTGGAGGCTCTTATTCATGGGCATATACAGGCTTTTTAGTTGATAAGCATACAGAAATTGTTGTGTGGCATACTTCATCAAGTTATACCGTGCCGGTAGGAAAAACGCTGTATATGAGTACTGGAGCTATTAATCTTCATATTAACGGAGAGGTAACCAGGAGCAACTATGAATATGGGATATTTCCGTCAGGAACAGTTTTGTCTGATGAGCCTCCAGGAGGAGGCAGTTACATACTTCACCCTGTTTTTACAGGATATTTAAAATAATTATCTTTTGATTTGAATTTTCTTTCTCTTTCCGCAGTTGCATGTAGTTTTTGCTTTCCGTCAACAAAATTTCAAGCAATAAAAGTATAAAATTCCTGCAATTATTTTTTTGCAGTACATAGACTGCCCATCCTCAAGCGGAGGTGTAACATCTTCGCTTTATGGAATCGAATGATGTTTTTATTGTTTCTGAAAACGAGCTGATTAAAAAAGTCAGAGAACGCATCATTGGCATAATGACGGATAGAAAATTAAGCTTTTCCGATCTTGGCGACCTCTGCCACAAGGACAGACAAACGATTGAAAATGCTCTTTGTCCGATAAAAAATAACCGCCATTCAGATGTGTTTATTGCCCAGCTCTGTCATGGACTGAATATGACGCTGAGTGAGTTTTACAACTTTGAAATTCCGTTGTGTGCTAATCCTAACCGTAAAGTATTGAAATAATACGGATGAAGAAAGCTATAATCTCTATCAGCCTGATTGAAACTTCTATCAAAGAGGCTACAACTTCTATTAAGAACGGCACACTTTCTATTATGAACAGGGCAACCTCTATTATCAACAGTGCACTTTCTGATAGAAATAGCGCAACCTCTGTCAGAAGCAGTACACATTCTATTATAATTAGGGCAACTTCTATCAGAAACAGAACACCTTCTGATAGAAATGGTGCAGGTTCTAACAGAAGTCCGCCTGTTTCTGTTTTAAATAGTACTATTTCTGTTTAAAATAGTACTATTTAAGATAGAAATATTCTTATAAATAATTTAAAATCAAATAATTAAACCATAATACCTAAAACAATGACAGAATACATTCAAAAAATGATTACCGCATTCACCAGCCGTAAAAGCGGTATGAACAACAACGTAGCAGTATGGATGGGACAACCTGTAACCACCCTTGACATTGACGGGCATTTACTCACCCTGCAAACGCTTGACAATGAAATTGAAACTGCAAAGGATGTTTTGCAGCAAAAGCGAGCCAATGCAAGGCAGGCGGTAACCGATAAGCAGGTAAACCTTGATCAGATTGATAATCTGGCGCGGGGCATCCACAGTAGCAACCCCGAAAAATTGAACGAATATGATATTAAGTCACGCAAAGAACCGGTAGCGCTGGAAGTACCTGTAAAAGCAATTATTAAAACCATTACCGATGATGACGATGGCATAGGTTTTAAAGTTTTTCTGCAAAGTCAGGGCGCTAATGTAACTACGTGGGAAGTGCAGCGCGGCCAAATTGTGCCGGCTACCAATCCCGGAGGAGGCGCGCCAACACCCGGAACACCTGCAAGCGGAGCAGCTACTGTATTGCAACCACCTTATCCGTTTTTACGCACCACTAAAAAGTTAGTGTTTGTTGATGATGATGTAATCGCAGGTGTGCGCTATTTTTACCGTGTGCGCGGAGTAAACAGCAAAGGGCCGGGTGAGTGGAGCGAACCGGTAAGCGCGGTGCAGTAAGGGAACTTAAAATCGGTATTTTGAAGCGCCTCCGCAGAAATGTGGGGGCGTTTTTATTTTAGTTCGTTTAAAAATTTATGGATTACATTTGTTTGAACTATTAAACTCCTGAAAATGAAAATGCTATTAATTCTTAGTTGTTTACTTGCTTTTGTAAGCAACAGTTTTGCTCAGGTATGTAATCCAAATCCGGCATACACGGCAGAGGGATTTAATCCCGATAGTGCTACCGGATTGCCTTATGCACAGGTCGGAATGCCCTACAATGGTATAATTACAGTAAATGTTCCAGTTGATACAATAATTGATTTACCTGGAGTTGGATTAGTCACAGTAACTATTAATTTTCTGCGAATTGATTCAATAAGAGTATTTTCAAATGGCGATGACTTTCCTTTGTCAATAATTAATTTGAATTATGTATGCAATACAGGTGCGTGCCTTTTTCAAGGCGGCTCTCAGGGCTGCATATCAATAAATGGAATACTACCATTATCTATCCCTGACACCAATCAAATTCTGATTAGTTCAACTATGAATGTTACACACCCGACACTTGGAACATTCTTTACACCACAAAGCTATAATATACAATACCGAATAATTACCAATTCCCCGATGGATGTTATTACAGGAACTGTTTACAGAGATGGTGACGGAAGCTGTTCTCAAGACATCGGAGAAAATGGATTTGCCGGAAGAATTGTAAAAGCCGTTCCCGGAAATTATTATGCTTACACTAATAATTCAGGGAATTATAATCTTACGGTTAATAATCCGGGGAATTATACGTTGACGCATTTGCCTGATATGTATTATTGGGGAAGCTACTGTCCGCAGCCCAATCAAGAGCATTCTGTTACCGTTGGCAGCCAACAACAAACGATTGCAAATATTGATTTTGCTGATACAGCATTTTCGGTTATAAATGATTTGCAGGTTGTAGTAACCCAACTCACTCAGTTTGCTCGTGTAGGATTTCCCCTAAGTTATCAAATTACACTCACCAATTATGGAACTACCGACCTGAACTCTACTTTGCAAATGAGCCATGATAGTGACTTAGATTTTGTTTCGTCTGTTCCTGTTCAATCAAGTAATACACTTAACTCGATTACGTGGAATTTGGGAACAGTTCCAGCGGGCGGTATCATGAATTTTGTTGTAGATTTTATGGTAAGTACTTCTGCGCAGGTGGGTTCGTTATTACAGTCAAATGCTGTAAGTAGTCATGATTCCACTGATATTTCAATTGTGGATAATTATGACATTATTTATCAGGTGGTTCAGGCACCCTATGACCCAAATATTAAAACTGTTTCACGCTCAGTTATTGATTGGTTAGATATTAGCTCAGTGCCGTATTTAACTTATACCATACATTTTCAAAATGTAGGAACTGATACTGCTTTTACAGTTGTAATCAGCGATACAATAAGTTCTAAATTGGATTTAGAAACATTTCAGATTTTGTCGTCCAGTCACCCGGTAAACACAACAATAAGGAACCCGCGTGAAATTGTTTGGACTTTCAACAATATACAGCTTCCTGATAGTAATGTAAATGAACTAGCCAGTCATGGTTTTATAAAATATCGAATAGGCCTTGATCTTAATAATCTGAGTATTGGTGATGAAATAAAAAATACCGCGCATATTTATTTTGACTTTAACGAGGCGGTAGTAACCAATACCGCTATTACAGAAATTATTATGCAGCCCGGGTTTAATGAGAATGGAAATGATGTAATTTCTTTCTCCGTTTTCCCCAATCCAAACAACGGCATATTTACAGTCGAAGCCAACCTGACAACAAACGGATTAATAAAAACAGAAATTAGAAATCTATTAGGTCAGCTTGTTTATGCGCAGGATGAAAATGCTGCAAAGGGTATCTATCGCAAAAACATTGATATGGATTTAGCAAACGGTATTTACCTGATAACCCTGCAAACTAACGAAAGCAGCGTTATAAAGAAAATAGAGGCTGTGAAATAATTAGTTGTAATTGTCTTTGTAAAAAATAGCAAATAGATGATCGGCAATACCAACACCCTTGAGCTATTAGTTTTACTTATTCTGGTAATCTTCGGCATAGCCGAAATTATTGCGGGTAGGCTGCAGCAAACAAAGCGTACCCTTAGTGATTGGCTGCAGGAGTCAGGTGGCTTTGCCGTGCTGATGGTGGTTATAAAACCCTTGATTTTTCTTGCAGTGCTGGGCTTGGGTAATCTGATTGTGCCTGATTGGCATAATCGTTTCAGCCAAACATCATTCTGGATTTTGTTGCCTGTTTTTTTACTGGTAGATGATGTGTTTCAATACGGTTATCACCGTCTGGCGCATGAGAATGATTTTTTCTGGAAACTGCATCGTCCGCATCATCAGGCCGAGGAAATGGGGTTCTTTGTTTCGTATCGCAATGCAGGATTGTATTATGTACTGATGCCCAACATCTGGTGGACAGGCATTATGACTTTTCTGGGTGGGGGATTGGCTGTTACCGTTGGACTTATTCTGAAGCAGTTGGTCATCATCGGTTCGCACAGCACCGTAAAATGGGATAAACCTTTATACACTATTCCTTTTCTTAGCCCGCTAATGGCGGTGGTAGAGCGCATTATTGTAACACCTGCTTTTCATTACGCACACCATGGAAAATCAAAACGCGATGGCATCAGCGACCCTAATGGAAATTACGGTAACATGTTTTCCATCTGGGATCAGTTATTCAATACGGCAGTGTTCACGCGCAAATTTCCAACGGAACTTGGTCTGGTCAACGACCCGAAAGAACATTGGTCAGCCGCCTATCTGTATCCTTTGGTAAAATCAGATAATCCTGTCAGCGAACTTTCGGGAGCTTACAAAAAAGTAAGTACCGCTGTATTTGAACCCGCTGCCGTTGAGGTAATCAAGGGCGAGAAATATTTATGGTGCCGTTGCGGGAAAAGTAAAAACCAGCCTTTCTGTGATGGATCACATCATGGAACCAAACACAAGCCTCTTTTATTTGAAGCAAAGAAAGATGGTGTAGTAAAGTTGTGCAATTGTAAACTAACCAGGAGTGCGCCTTATTGTGATAATTCTCATATAGAAGCAAAGAGCTAACTACTACATTTGCAATAATTCACTTTTAAAAACAATATACCATGAGCTACTATTTCAACAAAGTGTTAACCGGAAAAAGTTTTGAAGAAGCTATTGAGTTGGTAACAGCCGAACTTAAGAAAGAAGGTTTTGGTGTGCTCACCGAAATTGATGTAAAAGAAACGCTGAAAAAGAAGATTGATGTTGATTTTAAAAAGTACAAGATACTTGGAGCCTGCAATCCGCAATTTGCTTACAAGGCATTGAGCAGCGAAGATAAAATCGGGGTTTTTCTTCCTTGCAACGTGGTGGTTGAAGAACACGAAAACGGAACAGTAGAGGTATCAGCCGTAGATCCGGTGGCTTCAATGAGTTCTGTTAAAAATGATGCGCTGGGCCCCCTTGCAATTGAAATACAGGAAAAACTGAAAAGGGTTATTGCGGGAGTAAATTAACCTACTTTCACCAACAGCCCCTTCAACTTCCCCACCACAAAATCAATCTCCTCTTTTGTATTGTATTTGCTGAACGAGAAGCGCACAGATGGGCGTTCCATGTCTTTTTGAACCTGCCGCAAAACATGTGAGCCTTGGTCGCTGCCCGATGAGCAGGCGCTGCCGCCTGATGCGGCAATGCCGTCAATATCTAAATTAAATAAGAGCATTTCGGCCACATCGGTTTTAGGGAAACAGACATTTAAAACGGTGTAAAGCGAATTGCCTTTAGCATCACCGTTAAACTCCACTCCCGGAATGGTTGCCTCCAATTGCTCAATCATGTAATTCTTTAACCCAAGAATATGAGTGTGGTGTTCCTCAACCGCACCCAATGCAATTTCCATGGCTTTGGCAAGACCTACTATTCCGTAAATATTTTCGGTTCCGCCACGCATATTGCGTTCCTGTGCACCACCATAAATCAAAGGTTTTATCCGCACATTGCTGTTTACATACAAAAAACCAATACCCTTTGGTCCGTGAAATTTATGGGCCGAGCAGGTAACAAAATCAATAGGGGTTTTCTGTAAATCAAATGCATAGTGCGCCATAGTTTGCACCGTGTCGGAATGAAAGATGGCGTTGTATTGTTTGCACATTTCACCAACTTTTACCAAATCAATCAGGTTGCCTATTTCGTTGTTGGCATGCATCAGCGAAACAAGGCTGCGCTCGTTGGTTTTCAGCAACTCTTCCAGACTGTCTAAATCAACGTGACCATTTTCAGTAAGTTTTACACAGCTTAATTTTATTGTGCCAGATTTTTCTAGCGCTTCCAGTGTATGCAAAACCGCATGGTGCTCAATTTTGCTGGTTATGGCGTGTTTAATCCCCAAGTCATTAATTGCACAACGGATAGCCATATTATCCGCTTCCGTTCCGCCCGAAGTAAAAAATATCTCAGCCGGAGAAACATTTAGAAAACCCGCCACCTGCTTGCGTGCTTTTTCAATAACAGCACGTGCCTGCCTGCCATAACCGTGAATGGAAGAAGGATTGCCGAATTGTTCTCTCAGAACCGGCAACATGGCTTCCACCACTTTTTCGTCAATGGGTGTTGTGGCTGCGTTGTCTAGATATACTTTCATTGTTTTTACTCTGCTCCCTCTCCTTCGGAGAGGGTTGGGGTGAGGCTATTTCATCAATTCTTTAATATCCATAATTATCTTCTTTGCCAATGTATCCGCAGTAGTCTCAGTCGGGCTTTCAGAGTAAATACGGATAATAGGTTCAGTATTCGACTTGCGAAGATGCACCCATTCTTTGGTTTTTTCAAATTCAATCTTCACCCCGTCAATCGTGTTTATTTTTTCTTTCTTGTATTTCTTTTGTATCGCGGCAAGAATAGCATCCACATCGGTGCCGTTTGCAAGTTCCACTTTATTTTTAGACATAAAGTAAGAAGGATATTTTCCGCGCAGCATGGAGACGCTTTTTGCATTTTTTGCAAGATGCGTCAGGAATAAAGCAATACCAACCAATGCATCGCGACCGTAATGCAACTCAGGATAAATAATACCGCCATTGCCTTCACCGCCAATAACGGCTTTGGTTTCTTTCATTTTTTCCACCACATTAACCTCGCCCACAGCAGATGCAAAATATTCGCCACCTGCTTTTTCGGTTACATCACGTAATGCACGTGTTGAGGAGAGGTTGGAAACGGTATTCCCTTTTTTAGATTTAAGAATATAATCAGCAACTGCCACCAGTGTGTATTCTTCGCCAAACATTTCACCGTCTTCACAAACCAGTGCCAAACGGTCAACATCGGGGTCAACCACAATGCCGATGTGTGCATCTTTCTTTTTCACTACTTCTGCAATTTCAGTCAGATTTTCGGGAAGCGGCTCGGGGTTGTGCGGAAAATGCCCGTCAGGTTCGCAATACAGTTCTGTGATTTTTGTAACACCCAGTGCGTTTAATAATTTGGGAACTGCAATGCCTCCTGTTGAATTCACACAGTCAATCACCACTTTAAAATCTTTGGCTTTTATAGCGGCAACATCAACCAAAGGTAGCGCCAGTATTTTTTCAATATGGCGGTCAATAGCGCCATCGCGAATTACATAAACACCTAACTCATTTACCGCAGCAAAGTTGAAATCTTCGCTGGCTGCAATTCTTAGTAGTTCTTCGCCTTCAGCAGCAGAAATAAATTCTCCTTTGCCGTTAAGCAGTTTCAACGCATTCCATTGTTTAGGATTATGGCTGGCGGTAAGAATAATTCCTCCATCGGCTTTTTCATCGGTCACAGCCATTTCAACGGATGGTGTTGTTGAAAGTCCCACGTCAATCACATCAAAACCTGCTCCGAGCAAGGTTCCTCCAACTAAACGGTTTACCATGTCACCACTTACCCGTGCATCACGACCCACCACAATTCTCGGGCGACCTTTTTTCTTGAATGATTTTTTTATCAGTGCTGAATATGCTGCCGTAAATTTTACAATATCTAAAGGGCTTAAACCTTCGCCAGGCTTTCCTCCAATGGTTCCTCTTATTCCGGAAATTGACTTTATTAAACTCATATATTTTTTGAAAAGGGACACAAAGATATAAATGAATGTTAAGCCTGAATTAAAGCATGACTTAAAGCAGTGATAATTTTTAAACAAAGTCTGTTAATAATTAAAAAGGGTCATTAGCGTTTTGATGTTACAAATATAAGTTCTTTGAAAGTATTGTTATTATTGAGTTTCAGCGATTTTATTGCCTGCAACGATTTGAATTTATGAGTTGAAAATATTTTTTATTTTCTTGATAAATAAGTAATTATGAATCAAGGT
>CANKAM010000064.1 GCA_947479755.1 Bacteroidota bacterium | reverse complement strand
GATATATAGGCGCTATAAGCATTCGCTAATGAAAAATACATATACGAACCACTGGTTTTAACTGTGGGGTAGGTGTTAATTGCATAACCCGGAAGATCGCTTGTGAGTTCAAGAGTACCTTGTGAGCCACCTACCGTCCTTATATTTCGTCTGGCATCTATGTATCCTGCACCTGACGGACTGATAGCTCCTGAAACAAGTCCACCATCTGCCCTTATCTGAGCGTCACAATAAACGTTTTTACCATTATAGGAGCGTATCCAGGAAGCATCTGTCATATTCCATCCCCCCCCCCAGTTTTCAAAATATAAACCGGTATTATTCCTTGCTCTGAACCAGTTATCAACATATACAGAGCTCAAGTTCGAAAAGCTGTTTGGATCTAAATAATAGCCAGTATTATTTGCGTCATATATAAACGGGCACCACGAAGTTCCTGCTATATATATACCTGTATTAGTGTATAAGCCGTAACTGCTGTGACTGGCAAGATACCAAGATTGCTGCCACCATGCCCCACTGCCGTCATTTCTTCCAGGATACATATAATTCCCGTAGCCTTGGGTAATTCCATTATATCCGGGCCATCCAATTAATGTATTGTTATTCTGGAAGGCATTGATGTAAGTGTTTGAGTTGGGGTCTAAATAATAACCGGTGTTATCCCTGTCATAAATAAAAGGGATGTAAGAAGTACTTGCATAAAATCCACCATAAGCCTCAGTGTTGGAATTGTCAACTCTTATGCGCCAGTTACCGCTTGGCGAAAGCAGACCGAAATTATTGCTTCCTGCAGTACCATCCCAATAAACATAACCTGTAATTGTACTGGCGTGATTATTTCTGAATATTAGCCCGTTATTATCAGCTACAGTCCAGTAACTTCCGCTTTCGCTGTAAAAGTGTTTGCCGGTACTTTCGTTATAAAGTCCTGTATTAACAGCGCTGTTTCTGAACCAGCTTCCAACGCGAGATTCGCCACTTATCCAGAGATTTGCGTTTTGTGCCCCACTATATTGATTTTGGATGTAGTTTCCGGCCAAAGATGTTCCTAAGAAAGTAGCAATAGAAGCAGCAGTACCTGTTCTGAAATAGTTGTCGCCAGCTTTGACCATAACACCGGTAACACCGCTACCCACTGAGTTATCGGTAGAGTTAAGGTATTGAGCAAACAGGTGATTATTAACACGTACATGGTCATCGCCATCACCAATAGACATGATTTGAGTAGCACCACCAATACCGGGAGAGTTATTAAAGAAGCGGGTTCCTCCATATGTTTTTTCGGCCCCTATTTCAATACCGGTATGCCAGTTTAACTGAAGGCGTGAGTAGGTATAGCTGCCATAGGTTTTGTAATTTGTGCGGATGCAGTAATAGGGATTATTGTCAGCCCGGTATCCCCATGTAATCCAGTTATTGCCTTGATCGCCAGCTGGGTCATTCATTGTACCAAGGTTAAATGTACCTACTGAGCCGTTAGCATTAAAGCGTGCTACAAAGGTTCCTGAACTTCCTGAACTTCCGTTTGAGTAAACGTCCAGACCAGATCCTGCTGCCATAATTCTTGAATTATAACTTGCATAGGCCCCCGATCCACCTGCGCTTAGCCAAAGAAATTTAGAATTGTCATTGTTTTGTATTTGCATTGCAGGAGACCAATCATAAGGGTAAGACCCAAAATTAATTTGAGATTGTCCATCAGATAAAATGGTAAGTGTTCTCGTGTTGGAAGAAGTTCCGTTAGTTCCGAGGATTTGTCCGCCCCCGCTTACATGAAATTTACTACTAACGGATGTAGTCCCAACTCCAACATTTCCATCAGAAGCAATTCTTAATCGTTCTGAACCATTTGTTAAGAAGCGGGTAATTCCATGGGTAAAATTGGTGTTACTTTTATCAATCTGACCAATAACCAAATCACCCGCGATAGCTCCGGTAGTTCCGGGAGAATACTGAATAGCAATTTGTCTGTCCCAGTCAAAGGCGGTAGCAACAACAAGTTTAGAAGTGGTGTTTCCGTTATTTTGCAGCCACAAACTGTTGGAGGTATAATTGTGTAAAGCATATTGAGTAGCAGCAGTTGATCCCAATAATAAGGCATTATTGTCGGTAGCCACACGGATATCTCCGCTTGCCACATCCAGTTTTGCTCCAGGTGTGGCAGAGCTAATACCCACATTCGTTCCATTATCTAAAGCAACTCCTATGCCAAGGGTATTTCCGTTGGGTGTCCAGCGAGCAAGATAGTTTGTAGTTCCTGAACCTGAAAGGTTTGAAGTGCCCGATAACATTCGGCTCCATGTAGTCCCGTTCCAGTAATAATATCCGGGGGTTACATCACTTACAGCAGCAGTATTGTAAACAAGCAGTGATGTTAGGGGTGATGGTGTAATAGGTGATGAACTGGCTGTGGAAGTGAGCGCAATACGGGGAATAAGCATTCCCTTGGTGGTGCTGTAAACATCTAACTCGGCTGAGGCATCAGGTGTTTGTGTGCTGGTACGGTCTATGCCTACCTGACAATATGATGGTAAAGCAAAAAAAAGCTGAACCACAAGGCCAAAAATAATAACATACAATTGAGATTGTCGGTATAGTCTCATAAGCAGTGTTAAAGAAAGTTTCAATGCAAAAATAATGCAATTAACTTTGCCGAATTGCTTTTTGTTTGAAAAAGAATGACAATAATTTTCATTATTTTTAGTTTTCAAAACTGAAACAAAAATAATTACATTTCATTTAATATTAGGATTTTTAGTAATGAAGTTATTGATTGATGTAATTGAATTTAACTACAATCTGATTTCTTAAACTCCAGAAAAGTAAAAGGATATTGATTTTTTTCGTCAGGCTGATGATCTTGTTGTGAAACTAACTCCCATTTTGCTTTATCAATTTCGGGAAAAAAGGCATCGCCTTCAAATGTGTGATGAATGCGGGTAAGGTATATTTTATGAGCTATTTCTAAGCTCTGACGATAGATGTCAGCACCCCCGATTATAAAAATTTCATCATCATTTTTTACTTTGCTGAAGGCATCTTCTATGGATGAAGCAAGAAGGCAATTTTTAGGAAGTTTTAAACCGTTGTTGCGTGAAATAATAATTGAAGTGCGATTAGGTAAAACACCGGTTGATTCAAATGTTTTTCGCCCCATTATGATGTGATGACCTGTGGTTTTCTCTCGAAAAAATTTCATGTCGGCTGAAAGTTTCCAAATCAGCTTATTGTCCTTGCCAATTACGTTGTTTTCTGATGCAGCTGCTATTAGCGAAATGGTCAAGTTTATCTTCTTTTTGTAATCTATATTTATTATTACTCTTAGAATATGCTGAGAGCTAAAGCACTTTTCACTGAATATGTCCCGTCAAAATCCAGTTCTTCAATCTTCACTTTCACTAATTGATTTATCAGTGCATCATCAAATTCAGTTTTTACCCTGATGTAGTTTTCAGTAAAACCTGAAATCATTCCATCTTGATTTTCCTGTTCAAATAATACGGTGAATTCGTTGCCTTTTTGTTGCTCATAAAAATATCTTTTCTTCTTTTCTGACAGAATAGTGAGCATTTTATTTCTGCGTTTGCGTTCTTCCACCGGAACAACTTCTTTTATGCGCAATGCCGTTGTATTATCACGTTCTGAGTAGGTGAAAACGTGTAAGTAAGAAACTTCTAAATCATTTAGGAATTTATAAGTCTGTAAAAAATCTTCTTCCGTTTCGCCTGGAAAACCAACGATAACATCAGCGCCAATGCAGGCATCCGGCATCAGTTGTTTTATTTTGGCTACCCGTTCAGCGTACAAATTGCTTTCATATCGCCTGCGCATGGCAGCCAGAATTTTATCAGAACCGCTTTGTAATGGAATATGAAAATGCGGAACAAATTTATTGGATGCAGCAACAAACTCAATGATTTCATCCGTAAGTAAATTAGGCTCTATGCTGGATATGCGGAAACGCTCAACACCTTCCACCTTATCTAATTCTTTTATCAGTTTCAGGAAATTCTCATTTGTGCCGTTTCCGAAATCACCAATGTTTACGCCTGTTAATACAATTTCTTTTACACCCGTTGCAGAGGCTTCTTGCGCATAGCTAACTGTTTTTTCAATATTCTCACTGCGACTAAATCCACGTGCTAATGGAATAGTGCAAAATGCACAAAAATAATCACAGCCATCCTGCACTTTTAAAAAGGTACGTGATCTGTCGCCTGCGCTCCATGAAGGAATAAAATCCTTCACTTCTTTTATTTCGCAGGCATGAATTCCTGCTTTTTCTTTCTTGGTATTTTCAATGTATTGCGGCAAATTGAATTTTTCATTCGCGCCCAACACAATATCCACTCCCGGTATTTCAGCAATCTCTTCAGGTTTTAGTTGGGCATAACAACCAACAACTGCAATAAAAGCATCCGGATTATTGCGCAGCGCCTGACGAACAATGTTACGACATTTGGTATCGGCATGGTCGGTAACTGAACAGGTATTAATAACATATACATCTGCAGGTTTTTCGAAATCAGTTTTTGTAAAACCATTTTTCTCAAATTGCCTTGCAATGGTAGATGTCTCTGAAAAATTCAGCTTGCAACCGAGTGTGTAAAACGCTACTTTTTTGGTGATGGTCATTGAGGGCGCGAAGATAAACCGAATTCCCGTATTTTTACCGCAATGAACTATTCTCACGGATTCAGACATTAAAAATTAAAGTGAATGAGTAAAAAACTGCTCAATGCATCTTATTTTTTAGAAGGTATTTTAAGAGGCGATAGCGTAACACTTGCCCGTGCTATTACCTTAATTGAAAGCAATGCTGCGGAGCATATTCAACTTGCATCTGAGGTGCTGTTGAAATGTATTCCTTATTCAGGTAAATCAATACGAGTAGGCGTAAGTGGTGTTCCGGGTGTTGGTAAAAGTTCGTTTATTGAGGCCTTGGGGAAAATTCTAACGGCCAAAGGGAAAAAAATTGCAGTGCTTGCTATCGACCCCAGTAGCGGGCGAAGTAAAGGCAGCATTATGGGCGACAAAACCCGCATGGAATTACTTTCGGCTGATAAAAATGCGTTCATCCGTCCATCACCAACCTCGGGAACATTAGGTGGTGTCGCATTGAAAACCCGCGAAACCATTGTATTGTGCGAAGCTGCCGGCTACGAAATTATTTTTGTTGAAACCGTTGGAGTAGGGCAGAGCGAAATTTCAGTTAGCTCTATGGTTGACTTTTTTCTGTTGCTTGTTTTAGCAGGAGCGGGTGATGAGTTGCAGGGAATTAAAAAAGGCATTATGGAAATGGCAGATGCCATTGCTGTTACCAAAGCCGATGGCGATAATGTTAAACCTGCCATTAAAGCAAAAGCGGAATATATCAATGCGCTGCATCTCTTGCCGCCATCTGCTTCGGGCTGGATTCCTAAAGTTACTTCGTGCTCTTCACAAACAGGAGAAGGTGTAAAAGAAATCTGGAAAATGATTGAACATTATGTTGCTTTCATTAAAGAAAATAATTGGTTTGAAAAGAACCGCGCACACCAAAACCTATACTGGATGCATGAAACGGTTAGTGAGGAACTGAAACGCAGGTTTTATGCCGATACCAAAACTCAGGAAAAGATAAAACAACTTGAACAAGATGTTATGACAGGGAAATTATCTTCATTTGAGGCTGCAAAACTATTATTGCAATAAGCAATATGATACTAGAACGCTGTTACACTAACCATAACACATTCTTTTTATTTCTATACTTGTGTTTCCAAAATTAAATGAATGAAAAAACTCTTTTTACTATTCGCTGCTTTTTCAGTTTCTGTTATCAGTTGCCGCGAAGATATTTATCAGCCTCCCATCACAAATCCTCAAGAACCAACAATTACAGCGCAACTTATCACTGATTGGTTAGATAACTTAGTTGTGTTTGTACGCGAAACTGAATTGTCAGGACCCGAAGCATCACGTGTGTTTGCGTATTGCGGAGTAGCAATGTATGAAGGTGTTTGCCGTGCTTACCCAACCCGTAAATCACTGGCAGGACAACTGAACGGATTAAATAGTTTGCCACAGCCTACATCGGCAGAATATAACTGGGGAATTGTTGCCAGCACAGCGCAGCGTGTTGTAGCATCTTATCTTTTTAATGATGCAAGTGTTGAAGTTCGCCAAACCATTATTTCGCTTAATGCAGTTCACATCAGCAATTTTCGTCAACTTGGAATTTCTGAAGAAGTTGTTCAGCGTTCAAAAAGTTACGGCACCGATTTAGGAAACGCACTCACTAACTGGGCTGCTGCCGATGGCTTTGCGGCACAGCAATATTGCAACTATACTGTTCCGCAGGGAGCTGGTTTATGGGAGCCAACCTTCCCTCAGTTTTCAGCCCCTTTGCTGCCTTGCTGGACAGAGATGCGTCCGTTTGTAATTGATCCCGCAACACTTTCAGTAAACTGCAATCCCGGAATACCAACTGCTTTTTCAAGCGATGTAAATTCCGATTTTTATGCAGCCGCGCTTGAAGTTTACAATGCCGCAAATTCAGCTACCGATGAGCAGGAGAAAATTGCCCGTTTCTGGGAAGATGCAATTGGAACGGTTACACCTCCCGGACACGCTATTTCAATTCTCAGTCAGGTAATAAAGACAAAAAATATAAATGAAGAAATTGCATTGGAAGCCTATGTAAAATCAGGTCTTGCAATGGCTGATGGTTATATCTCATCCTGGACATTGATATACGATTACAATGTATTGCGTCCTTCTACCTTTATTCAGGAATATATTGACCCTGCATGGCAGCCCTTATTTTACAATCCGAATTATCCGACTTATACTTCCCTGCATTCGGTTTGTGCCAATGCTGCGGCACAGGTAATGTCTTCAACAATTGGTGAAGACATTGTGTTTACAGATAATACTCATGCGTTGTATGGCTTATCGCCTCGTTACTTTAATTCGTTTTATGAATATGCCGAAGAAGCGGGCTTAGCCGAACTCTATGCCGGTTTCAATTATCGCTCTGCCATTGATAATGGCGAATATCAGGGACGATGCATCGGGCAGGCAGTAAATGATCTGACGTTTAAAGAATAAATCAGTATTTACTCTTTCTTAACAGTATCATAAGATTTACTTGCGACATTTGTGCGCTACAAAATTTGCTTTATGAAAAATTATATTTTCCTTGCATCTGCTTTTCTTCTCTTTTCGTGTGCTGATAAAAAAGTTGCCGATGCCCAACCACGTAAACCTAAAAACATTATTCTGCTCATTGGCGATGGAATGGGACTTGCTCAGGTTTATGCTGGAATGGTTGCAAATGGCGATGCGTTGAATATCGAACGGTTCAAACATATCGGTTTCCATAAATCATATTCTTCTGATAATATTATTACCGATTCAGCCGCGGGAGCAACTGCTTTTTCTTGTGGAGAAAAAACTTACAATGGTGCTATTGGTGTTGGTCCGGATAGTCTTGCACGCGAAACAATTTTAGAAACTGCAGAAAAGAAAGGTTTAGCTACTGCTTTAGTTGCTACTTCATCTGTAACACATGCCACACCTGCAAGTTTTATAGCTCATCAAAAAAGCCGAGCTCTTGATGAAAATATAGCACAAGATTTTTTAAAAACTGATGTAGATGTATTTATTGGTGGTGGTAAAGATTTTTTTGAAAAGCGTAGCGATAGCATTAACCTCATAGAGAAATTAAAAACTAACGGCTACGGAATTGCAACAGGCGATTCGGAAATACTTGCATTCACCGGTACTAAGCTTGCAGGTTTTATTGCACCCGTTCAGCCAGATAGCGCTACCGGAACCCGTGGTGATATTTTATATAAGGCAGTAAACAAATCATTAGATATTATTTCAAAAAATAAAACAGGTTTTTTTATGATGGCTGAAGGCTCACAGATAGATTGGGGAGGACATGCGAACAAACAAACCTATATCATTCAGGAGATGCTTGATTTTGATAAAGCCATTGGAAAAGCGCTTGATTTTGCAGAGAAAGACGGGAATACCTTAGTGATTGTAACTGCTGACCACGAAACCGGAGGTTTTGCAATTATGGGAGGCTCAATCAAAGACCGCAAAGTAGAAAGCGCATTTACAACCACACATCATACAGGTGTTATGATTCCTGTTTATGCTTATGGACCGGGAGCGGAAGAGTTTGGCGGAATATATCAGAACACTGACATCTATCATAAGATGATGAGCCTGCTCGGATTAAAGAAATAGCTTTTAAAATCCTTTCTTTGCAGCCGATGTCGGCTAAAAAAGTAATTGTAATTGGTGCAGGTTTTTCAGGGCTTTCAGCAGCATGTTGTCTGGCACAAAAAGGCTTTGATGTTACCATACTTGAAAAGAAAAACGAAACTGGTGGCAGAGGCAGAAAAGCCGATGTTGATGGTTTTATGTTCGACATGGGGCCAAGCTGGTACTGGATGCCCGAGGTGTTTGAAAAGTTTTTCAATCGCTTTGGTAAGAGTGCTGCTGATTATTATTCGCTGAAACGGCTTTCTCCTTCTTATCGTGTATTCTTTAAAGATGATGAAAACGATATCCCTGCCGAAAAGGAAAAGTTATTTGCTCTCTTTGAATCATTAGAAAGCGGGAGCAGTAAAAAGCTGCAACAATTCCTTACCGAAGCAGAATATAAATATGAAAAAGGTGTAAACGAATTTGTTTACAAGCCTTCGCTTTCTTTGTTTGAGTTTGCTGATGTAAATCTGCTTTTGTCACTATTCAGACTGAATATGTTCAGTTCATTCAGTAAATATATCCGCAAGTATTTCAGTCATCCGAAACTATTGCAGTTGTTGGAATTTCCTGTTCTCTTTTTAGGCGCGAAACCCGAAAATACTCCTGCACTTTACAGTATGATGAATTATGCCGACATGGTGTTAGGTACCTGGTATCCCGATGGAGGCATGTATAAGATTGCTGAAGCCATGACCAAGCTTGCTGAAGAGTTAGGTGTGAAAATTTACACAGGTGAAAACGTTGAGAAAATAAATGTAACGAACGGAAAAGTAAAATCTGTTCTCAGTAACGGGAAAGAAAATTTTGCAGATATTATTATTTCAGGAGCCGACTACAATTTTACCGAACAACAATTACTGGACGAGCAATACAGAACTTATTCTGCCGACTATTGGGAAAGCCGCATCATGTCTCCTTCTGCATTGATTTTTTATCTGGGAGTAAACAAAAAGGTAGATAATCTTTTGCATCATAATTTGTTTTTTGATGCTGATTTTAGTGTTCATGCTACTGAGATTTATGATAATCCACAATGGCCATCCCATCCGCTTTTTTATGTTTGCTGTCCTTCTAAAACAGATGCTGCTGTTGCACCTGAGGGAATGGAAAATCTGTTTATTCTTATTCCTGTTGCTGTTGGTTTGGATGATAATGATGCAACCCGGGAGAAGTATTTTGAGATGGTGATGAACAGGCTTGAGAAACGAACAGGTCAAACTATCCGCGAACACATTGTTTACAAAAAATCGTATGCTCACCGTGATTTTATTTCGGACTATAATTCATTTAAAGGCAATGCATACGGATTGGCGAATACGCTTTTTCAGACAGCTGTTTTAAAGCCGCGTATCAAAAGCCTGAAAGTGAAGAACCTTTATTTTACAGGGCAATTGACCGTTCCGGGCCCGGGTGTGCCGCCTTCTATTATTTCAGGTCAGGTTGTGGTAGCTCTGGTTGAGCAGGAGCTTCTTTAACCTTAGTTAGATACTTGCGATGGTAAACATCAATGGTGACAATGGCCGCCATAAATCCCCAGAAAGGAGCAGATGCTTTGTCGGTATCCAAGAAGTTATTCAGCAGGCCGTGAATAAAGTAGGTCATTAAACCGAGCAGCATACTCATTACATAAAACTTCATTGCCTTATCTTCCAGTTTGAAATAGAGTTTTATGGCTGTGTAGCTGGAGAGAATAACAATCAGCAGAAATGAAATAGCACCAAACAATCCTGATTCGCTCAGCGGTCCGATGTATTCGCTGTGTGCGTTTCCTTTATCACCGGCATTGGTACTGATGCTTGTTATTTCCTGCGAGCTTTGGTAAGGGGCGTATTTAAACATATAGGTTCCGGGTCCCCAACCTAAGAATGGTTTTTCTGCAAACATCCTTAAGGCGCTGCTCCAGCGGTTTAAACGCTCTAAGTTAGATGCATCCGAAGAAATGTTGGAAATAGATTGTACGTGCTCGGCAAGGTCGGCAGAAGAATCCTGACGGTTTTTTTCCAGTTTCATAATAATCTGTTCGCGCAAAGCACCAAGCAAACCCAAAAAGACCAATGAAATAATAAACACGGTGCGGAATTTTATTTTCAGTTTCATGGTCATAAATACACCCAATGCAAAAATTAAACTCACCCATGCTGCACGCGTGTAGGAAAGTATTAGTGCCAGCGTAAATAAACCAATTAAAGGAATCATGACTAATCTGAAACTTCGGCTTATTCGTGGGCTAAACAATGTGCCGATAAGAAACGGATAAAACATGGCGAGGATTGCGCCATAAGATGTATGGTCGTTAAAAAATGGCGACATTACCCAGTGGGCAGGCTGTTCCATAAAACCATACATGCCATGATGGATAATAGTGTAAAGAATAATTCCGGTAAACGAAATGATGAAGGTCCAGATGTAAGTGTTGATTTTATCCGGGTTTTTGAAAATCTGTGTGGTGATAAAATAGAACGTAACAACATACCACAAACGCGCCATAAAAAATTTGAGCGACACCAGCGGCATCTCACTGGTAATGGTTGCAAGTCCTATCCACAAGAGGTTGATGGTAATGGCTATGGTAACCGGATGCTTCATGATGTCACGGTCAAATTTCTGTTCCATCAGCAGTTTGAAAAAGAACAGCAGCATAGCCCCAAACAGCAATGGGTCTGTTGGTAAAGTCATACCCACACCACCTAAACCTACATCCGTTAGGTTGATAGATAAAGGTGTGCAGAAGACAATAAACAGAACAAGTTTATCAAGGGACAACAACGATAACAGCACTAAGAATAGTGCAACCGGCAGCAGCGGCAGATAAAAAAACTCAAATGCAATAAGAACCGCATTCAGCGCTATAAACAAGCCGCAGGCTATGTAAATCCAACGCAGTTTATTTTGTTCGGTTAAGGTCATTTTCGTCACCCTGAACTTGTTTCAGGGTCTTGGTTTTTTGGATGCTGAAACAAGTTCAGCATGACGGGTTATTAATTTTTAGAACTATTATAATTTTCAATAACGCTGATAACAATCAATGAAAACATAAGTGTTGATATTAAAGAGATAACAACAATGAGCCATCGCACGGGGTATGATTTTTTATCAGCCACAAACGGACTTGTTACTACGTTGCAGTAAGTAAGATTTTTCTCCACATCGCGCAGAGCGTTTTCGTATTGCACTTTTAAATCATTGTAAGTTCCGCGCACACGCCACAGGTGTTCGTTCAGCGCTACAAACTCTCCGCCTTTATCCTTCAGGTTATTCAGCATGGTTTTTACTTCCTGCTCATTTGCTTTTTGCATAGGGCTTGATATCAGCGATCCTTCGGTGGCATACTCGGTTTGCAGCGCATAATCAAGGATGCCGTATTTTACACGTATATCACGAACAAGTACATCCATTGAATCCATTTCAATGCGTTTACCCGCTAACTGTTTTTTCAGAATTGTAACCAGCTCCATTGCTTTTTCCTTTTGCAAGTTGCGCTCTTTCTGGTTAAAAAGCTCAATCATGCGGTTTACAATATCACGGGCAACCACAGGGTTTGGGTGCATTGCTTCAATTTGTACCGAAACCAATTCCGTTTTATCAATAGTTATGTTCTCATTAAACTCTTTAATGAGTTTGGTTTTGTATGATTTGTCCCTTGTGGTATCAATACCATAGGTTTCATACAGGTTAAACTCATTTGCAACTTGTGTTTTAATATCGTCTGACTGAAAGACCTGCACCATTTGCTCATCGGGTGTTTCACTTCCGAAGGCTATAATGTTTGCCGGATAAATAACTGCCGTTGATTTATATTTTGGTTTTATAAACCAAGGCATGGAAAAAACAACAGAAAGTACAAGTGCTGCACTGCTGACAATAAGCAAATGCTTTTGGTATTTCTGTACTATTTTCAGGATGTTAGTATTGTCAAAATATTCACTCATAGAAGTTGAATTATTTATCGCCTAATTTTTTAAAGTTTTCAAGTGCTACTATTACCAATATGCTTAGCAGAAATGCCGAAATGGTGGTTACTACTACAATGAGCCAACGCACGGGGTATGATTTCTTCTCCGCCTTAAACGCATTATTTACCACAAATTTATGAGGCAGTACCTGCTCGGCATCCACCTTTGCTTCCTGGTATTTGGCACGCAGGTGACTGAGTTGTTCTTTCTCGTACTCCAGCATATCGCGTATGGATACATATGCTCCACCGTATTGCGAGAGTATTTTCAGTTTCTCTTCCAGTTGTTTGGTAGCACCGGTTTTGCCTTCCATAATGGATTTGGCATAATATTCATTAAAACGTTCGGCTTGAGACTCATAATCGTTAATACCCATATTACGCAGTTCATTTAACGAATCTTCCAGTGCTTTTACATAATCACGCATTTCAAAATATTCGGCCTGCGCAATGTTCATTGCTTTAAAAGCACGCTCTTTCTGCATTCTGTTTTTAGCAGTATCCAGCAAAGCGGCAATGTCGTTGGCAATGTCGGCTGCCAATTGCGGGTCGGTATCATACACATCAATTTTTACCGACATAAACTCGGTGCGTTTGAAACTGATATTGCTTTCGTATTCCTTAAAAAGGTTGGTGTATTTGTAGCGCGAGGTGGTGTCAATATCATAGTGGTTCATGAGGTCATACTTCTGAACCACCCGGGTGCGTATTTCATCTGAATTCAGGATCTGAATCAGTTGTTCGGCCTGCTCTTCTTCTCCAAACTCCAGCAGGTCTTGTTTTGTTTGTGCATTTTTTGCCAATAGCGACTTTGACACCGAAGCCGTGGAAGTAGGAAACAAAATTACCGTTGACTTATACTTTGGGGGTATAAAAAAGGGTAGTGAAAAAATGACTGCCGACACGGCTGCAGCCAGCGAAACAATAGTTAACGGCTTGCGCCATTTGTATAAAAAGAGAATGAGGTTTGATGAGTCAAAATCAAAGCCTTCACCGGTTTTTTCTGCCATTATGCGTTGTTGTCTTTTTGTGGGGACGGCAAAAGTAGAAATTTATTTGAAAGAGGGTAGTACAGGCTTATGATAGAAAATAGCAAATAGATAATAGAAAATAGTAAAAAGTTTAGCAGCCCCTGCCTTCCAATTTTCTATTATCTATTTGCTATCATCTATTTTCTATAAAACAGTATTACCTGATTACCTCAAACTTTTTGGTGGCTACGCCTTCCTCGCTTTGCAGGGTTAGGTAGTAGAGGCCGGGGGGCAATGAAGAAATATCCAGTACACACCCCTTGCCTGCGCTAAGGCTTGCGCACTCCCCTCTCGAGAGGGGATGACTTACCTCTTGCCCAATTGCATTCATGATTTTTAGTTCAGCGTTTTTAAGTGTTTGTTCGGTGGATAGGGTTAGGGTGGTGGTGGCGGGGTTGGGATATATATGAATATCATTCTTATCAACAACTTCATTAATACCAGTTCCACTTTCTCCTATTTTCGCAATAAAAAGATCATTACCTCCTGTTAAATTGATGTTTCCAAAATCAATGCTTAGACTATTAAAACTTCCTGTTACATATGCATTTCCGGCAGCATCTAAACTAATACCATAACCATTTTCCGTATCACCTCCACCTGCATCCAATGCATATATTACGTTTCCAATGCTATCATATTTTGCAACAAATACATTATAATTTCCAGGGCTGTCATTATTAGTAAATGTATAATTATCAAAAGAAATGGTTGGGCTTTCATATTGCCCTGTTACATAACAGTTGTTATGCCCATCGGTGCAAATATTCATTCCATAATCTCCATAGATACCTCCTGCTCTTTTTGCCCACACCACATTTCCAGCGCTATCATACTTAACTACAAAAATATCATCCCAGGATACACCTGCATTTATAAGTGTTGTGTTTCCAAACGCAATGGCAGAACTGGTAAAGCGTCCTGTTACATAGCTGTTACCAATAGCATCTGTACTGATACTATAGCCTTGATCACCTCCAAATGAACCTGCCTGCCTTGCCCAAATTGCATTTCCAAGACTATCATATTTTGCTATAAAGAAATCCGTTGCCCCCCCTGAAGCATTGTTTAAAACTGTATTGCCAAATGTTATGGAACTACTATTGAACATTCCGGTTATGTAACAATTACCATTTGCATCGGTGCTAATGCCTTGGCCAAAATCGGGATTATCACCTCCTGCGCTTCTTGCCCAAATTTCGTTTCCAGTAGCATCATACTTTAATACAAGCATATCCCAAATATCATTACAGGATATTACATCGTTTCCAAAATTTAAAATTCTACTTTTAAAACAACCTGTTACAAGCACGTTTCCTTTTTTATCAATGCTGATGCTTGTTCCAAAATCAGGATAATCAGCCTGCCCTGCACTTCTTGCCCAAACCACATTGCCAAAATCATCATATTTTACAACAAATAAATCCGCCTCGTTTCCTGAGTTAATTAGTGTAGTATCGCCAAAAGTAATAGAGGCCCCATAGAAATAACCTGTAATATAACTGTTATGGTTTGCATCTACACAAATTCCGAACGCTTCTTCAGCCCCAGGCCCTCCACCACTTTTTGCCCACACTACATTTCCCCATGTATCGTATTTGGCAATTAAAACATCCCCAAAGCCTTCTGAGGTTAATATCTCAGAATCGAAAATTACAGTTGAACTCGCAAATGCGCCTGTTACATAGCTATTGCCATTTGCATCGGTGGCTATGCTATATCCATAATCAATAGAATTTCCGGAAGATTTTTTTGCCCAAATCCATTCAGGGCTTTGCCCAACGCACCCAACGCTAACAAACAATAAGATTACAGTAAGTAGTTTTTTCATGTTTTACCTTATTACTTCAAACTTCTTTACCGCCACTCCCTCATTGCTTTGCAGGGTAAGGTAGTAGAGGCCGGGGGGCAATGAAGAAATATCCAGTACACACCCCTTGCCTGCGCTAAGGCTTGCGCACTCCCCTCTCGTGAGGGGATGACTTACCAGCTGCCCAATAGCATTCATGATTTTTAGCTCTGCGTTTTTAAGTGTTTGCTCTGTGGTTAGGGTTAGGGTGGTGGTGGCGGGGTTGGGGTAGAGGGTGAGGTTTGCCGAAACATTGTAGGTATTAACAAAAGAAGACAATTCTTTTAATGTATATAACCTTACGTCATCCAAAACCAATTCTGTGCAGTTATCACAAATATGCCCCCAGTTTGTAAACTTAATAGTATGGGATGAGGATACAGCTTTAAAATCAATTAAATATCTTGTTCCAACTCCTGTTAAAGGGGAAGTGGGCTTACATTTCAGAAAAGTATTTCCAAATCCTATGTTTAATGCAAATAATCCACTACCTCCAAAAGGATTTGCACTATAACTTTCACCACCTGCCCAAAATTCCAATACATAAACACTATCAACTACCAATCCGTTAACTGTTTGCTCCAAACTAATTCCAGTGCCTCCTCCAAACGTTTGGTCATTATTTGACGGATATCCTAAGGGAATACCAATTACTTCACAATTAATGTTATTGAAGCAAGAAGTATCTTGCTCTATGGATGTACAAGCCTCAGAATAGGAATTGCCAAAGTAAACTGCACGAACTCCCTCAGCAGTGCATGTTAAAGATGAACCAGAACCATCAACAATAGTGGCATAAGTATTAACGCCACCACCAGTACATGTCCAATTTGAAATATCGCAAGAGTATAAATAAGAATTAGGACAAAATCTACCAGCATTTAACCCCAAAGAACATGTTGAATTTTCAAATCCCCCATTAATTAAAAGATTATTTACTTGCTGACTTATAGAATTGTTCTGGTCAAAACACCTAATCTGAATAATTTGTGCCGAAACATAACTATATGATAGTAACAAAAACATTATCGAAATCCTAATTTTCCGCATCCCCAAACTTAAAACATTTTTCCTACACTAAAATATTTTTATAATCTTTGTTAGTACTAAAAACAACGGGGCTTGATAGAGTGCGGGCCCCCATTATGTTTAACCCTATTTCCTAAACCATGAAAAAGAAACAGGTTTCCGTTACCCCTCCCGAAGGGGTTCACTTCTATTGTGCGCAATGCGCCACGGCTCTAAACAGCAAGCAGCAAAACTTTATGATTGACATACCTGATGGGGCGGGTAAGTTCAGGATAATGGCATCCAACTTAATTTGTATAAAACCCAATAGCAACTATTCGGTATTTCATTTCTTTGATGAGCATCATGTTAACCGGGTGCGAACCAAAATATGCCGCGCTACGCTTGAGAGCTGGGAATGGCTGGACTGCATAGGTCTGCAACGGGTAAGGGATAACTGCATTGTTAACCTAACCAAGGTATATTATATAGGGCGCAACAGGGTTATTGAATTTTACGGGCAGGACGAAAACGAGGTAAGCATTACCGAAAAATATAAAGACCAAACAGATGCAGCCCTCAAAATATGGAACCCTGTTTTCGCCCAATAAGCCCTTTTTCAAAAATCGTATACTACATTATCACGGTAATCTATCCCTAAAAGGGGGGTATCCATCACAGCTTTTTACAGGCGTTGAAAAGACGGCTACCTATGCCTTATGTAAAAACATAACCCTCCCGAAGAGTTCTTCGGATGGATTATAGAAAAACATAATGCGCCCGAAGAGTTCTTCGGACGGGTTATAGAAAAACATAATGCGCCCGAAGAGTTCTTCGGACGGGTTATAGAAAAACATAATGCGCCCGAAGAGTTCTTCGGACAGGTTATAGAAAAACATAATGCACCCGAAGAGTTCTTCGGACGGGTTATAGAAAAATATAATGCGCCCGAAGAGTTCTTCGGACATGTTATAGAAAAACATAATGCACCCGAAGAGTTCTTCGGACAGGTTATAGAAAAACATAATGCACCCGAAGAGTTCTTCAGGCAAACTATAGAAAATAAAATTCGTCTTCTTTAATAAGAAGCTCAACATATATCAATAAACAAAAACACTTAAAAATAAAATACCATGATAGAGTTATTAAAATATTTCAGAACATTAGCGTTTTGATGTTACAAATATAAGTTCTTTGAAAGTATTGTTATTATTGAGTTTCAGCGATTTTATTGCCTGCAACGATTTGAATTTATGAGTTGAAAATATTTTTTATTTTCTTGATAAAT
>CANKAM010000063.1 GCA_947479755.1 Bacteroidota bacterium | reverse complement strand
TCAAGGTGCAACAGGCGCTGATGGTGCTACCGGTTCACAAGGCATTCAGGGAATTCAAGGTGTAACAGGCGCTGATGGTGCTACAGGTGCACAAGGTATTCAGGGAATTCAAGGTGTAACAGGCGCTGACGGTGCTACTGGTGCAGCTGGTGCAACCGGAGCACAAGGTATTCAGGGAATTCAGGGTGTAACAGGCGCTGATGGTGCTACAGGTGCACAAGGTATTCAGGGTATTCAAGGTGTAACAGGCGCTGATGGTGCTACAGGTGCGCAAGGTATTCAGGGAATTCAAGGTGTAACAGGCGCAGTTGGTGCAACCGGAGCACAAGGTATTCAGGGAATTCAAGGTGTTACAGGAGCTGATGGTGCTACAGGTGCGCAAGGTATTCAGGGTGTAACAGGTGCTACTGGTGCAGTTGGTGCAACCGGAGCACAAGGTGCACAAGGTATTCAAGGTATAACAGGCGCTGACGGTGTAACAGGCGCTGACGGTGCTACTGGTGCTCAAGGCCCAATCGGCTTGACAGGTGCTACAGGACCTCAAGGAAATATAGGTGCTACGGGTGCTACTGGTGCAGTTGGGCCTATCGGACCTATCGGTTTAACAGGGGCTACAGGTGCTGACGGTGCTACTGGTGCTAACGGTGCTACTGGTGCTAATGGAGCAACAGGTGCCAACGGGGCAACAGGCGCTAACGGTGCTACTGGTGCTAATGGAGCAACAGGTGCCAACGGGGCAACAGGAGCAGTCGGACCGCAAGGGCCGATTGGTAATACAGGCGCTGTAGGACCACAAGGACCAATTGGGAATACAGGTGCCGTTGGTCCTCAAGGTCCTATTGGTTTAACTGGTCCAGCTGGGGCTGTTGGTCCTCAAGGACCAATTGGGAATACAGGAGCTGTTGGACCTCAAGGGCCAGCAGGAGCTACAGGTGCGGTTGGGCCACAAGGTCCAGCTGGAGCTGTTGGGCTGCAAGGTCCAATTGGAAATACAGGAGCTGTTGGACCACAAGGTCCGATAGGAAATACAGGTGCAGTTGGTGCTCAGGGTCCTATTGGCTTAACTGGTCCTGCGGGAGCAATTGGTGCAACTGGAGCTACAGGTCCCGTGGGTTGCGCCACCCCTAACTATGTTGTTAAATCTAATGGTACATCTGCTGTTTGTAGTATTATTTATGATAACGGCACAAGCGTTGGAATTGGAACATCATCACCAGGCTTTAAACTTCATGTTCCATCTGGCTATATTGGTACAGATTATTTTAATTCAACAGATAATGCAGTTGGCTCAGGCGTTACAGGTGTAATGGTTAAACAAGGAGATAATTATCTTAGAACCGGAAACGCAGTTGCTGTTAGAACATTTTTAAATGGCAACACTAACGGCTGGATTGAAAACCAATATGCAGGCGCACAAAGTGCTAATAGTTGGATAAGTGGTGAAACACGCACAGGAAGTTGGTTTAGAAACAGCTCTGTAGGTACAGGACTGTATAATGAGACAACAGGAACAGGTATTTACTCACCAAGTGGCGGAATAATGGCTATATACAACAATGGAAGCTTGGGAATAGGAACCACTGCCCCTATTTCTAAATTGCATGCGGTACAGGATGCCGATAATTTACCTGTTATATTTGGTCAGAATACAAATACTTCAGCAGGAACAACATCTTTTGGTGTACGAGGTGAAGCAAACGCTTCAGGTCTTGGTTCTGCAGGTGTTTATGGATACTCTAACAGTTTCACAACTAATGAAATTGGAGTTTTGGGTGACTATGGTTTGTGGGGTGCGTCTGTTTTTGGACTTGCATGGGCAGCTGCTTATACTGATATGCCAAATACAAGAGACTATGGTGTGTTCGGAACAGTTAACTATCCAACCGGAACAGCTGTTTACGGATACGGACCTTCATCAGCTTATGCACTGTATGGCAATGGTAATTTTTCAGTTACAGGCTTTAAAGCAGCATCAGTTCCCACAAGTAAAGGAAATCAATTGCTCTACTGCACAGAAAGTCCTGAATTATGGTTTGAGGATATTGGCAGTAGCAAACTTGTTAACGGAATTGCTACCATTACTCTTGATGACTTGTTTATAGAGACAGTTCAAATTGATGCTGAACATCCTATGCAGGTTTTCATCCAGGAAAATGGTGAGTGTAATGGCGTCTTTGTAATTAAAGAAAATAATAAATTCATTGTTAAAGAAAAAAATAGCGGTCAGTCAAACATTGAATTTTCATATAGGGTTTTGGCTAAGAGAAAGAATTATCAAGATCACAGATTTGGTGTTGACATTAATCAAACGTTTGAAGACAACACAAAAAATGCAAAATATGTTACACCAATAACAACAAACCCAGAGGAAATGAAAAAATTTGTTGAGGAAAAAGTACAGGAAAAAGAACAAATGGCAAAAAAGATGAAAGAGGGTAATAAATAAGCTATTTCTGATAGCAGCCTAAATAAAAAAGCTACCGAAAGTTCGGTAGCTTTTTTATTTATAACACACTGATTTCTGTGATTGAATTCTTATATTTGCTTCTTCCCAAAATTTTCTGATGAGGTTTATTTTTACTTTACTTTTCATCTTTGGTATTTTTTCTGGCACCGCCCAAACCGTTCTGTTCAACAACGGAACAGTGGCACGCATGAATTCAGGATGTATAGTATTTATAAATGACGGTGATGTAAAAAATAACACCGGCATAATAAAAAATGCAGGCCTGTTTACTATTGAAAATAATTTTATCAATAACGACACTGCTACAGGCGGAAATGCCTCAGGACTTTACAAAGTTCAAGGAAACTTTATTAATAACGATGTGTTTATTGCCGATCAAAGCAAAGTATTGCTTTATGGTGCAAACCAGCAAATAACAGGCTCTTCTGTTACCACCTTTTATGATTTGGTGCTTGCCGGAACTGGAATAAAATCACAAACCATTGATGCCCGTATTACCAATAGCCTTGACCTCAGTAACCTTGAACTGGCTACCGAAAACAATTTTATGCATATTGATAACCAATCTTCAAATGCAATTCAGAATAACGGAGGCTTTGTTAGTAGCATCGGAAATGGCCGTTTAGCCTGGGCAACCAATCTCACCAGTCAGTATGTTTATCCAGTTGGTTCAAGCCAGGGAACACCACGCATACGTCCGGTAAGAATAATTCCTGCACAGGCTGCTGCCAACATTTATTCTGTGCGCTTTGCCAATACCGACCCAACCAGCGAAGGTTATGACCGCACCATAAAAGCACAAAATGTATGCGGAATTAATGATGAATTTTATCACCTGATTGACCACACTTCAGGAAGCACTGCCGCATCGGTGGCTATCTACTACAATCAAATTCTTGACGGAAGCTGGTCTGGAATAGGACACTGGCAAAACATTCCTCAGTGGGAAAACACCTCAACCTCAACCACCGGAACAAGCGGAAGTTATGACCTGCTCAGCATCAGCAACTGGAATAATTTTACATCTCCGGCTTTTGCTCTTATCAACTTCGGGCAAACGGCAACAGCCAGTTCACAGGGAAACACATTTACTGCTAATCCGCCTGGGACATCTTATCAATGGTACTTTAACGGAAACCCCATTGCAGGCGCAACCAATCAAACCTACACTGCCACCCAAAGCGGAAACTACCATGTAGTTATTACCTACGGAAACGGCTGCACCGGACAATCTAACATCTTAGAGCATACCTATATCTCCGTTCAGGAAATTCAAGGTCTGACCAACTTTGGCATATATCCAAATCCGGGCAGCGAAGCAGTATTTGTGCAGGCAGATTTTGCCGAACCAACCAATATTATTATTCAATTCACAAATGTATTAGGTCAGGAATTAGTGCCTGCTGTTTCACTTAAAAACACAACTACCCTCAAACATAAAATTGATGTAAGCCAGTTTGCCAACGGAATGTATTTCATCAACCTACTTTCCGAACAAGGGCGTGCCTCCATCCCATTTATCAAGAATTAATTTTTCACCATGAAAAAACTACTTTTCCTCTTCATTTCTGCCCTGATTTATCTCACTTCCTATGCCCAGCAAAACATGGGTATAGGAACAGAAACACCAGCTCCTTCAGCACAGCTCGACATCTATGCAACCAACAAAGGTTTATTGATTCCGCGCCTTACAACAACCCAAAGACTTGCTATAGTTATACCGGCTCAAGGTCTTCTTGTTTATGATGTTACAACAAATACATTTTGGTATTTTGATGGGACAGTCTGGGTAGAGGCCATCGGTCCTATGGGCCCGACAGGACCAACAGGAACAAATGGCATTAACGGAATTACAGGTACTACTGGAGCAAACGGATTAAATGGTATTACAGGTCCGCAAGGCGTTGCCGGTCCTCAGGGACCAACCGGCCCTGCAGGAGCAATGGGGGTTACCGGAGCAAATGGAGAAGATGGTTTAACAGGACCCACGGGACCATCAGGTTTAGGGGCTCAGGGACCACAGGGAGCTATAGGTCTTAATGGTCAGAATGGCGCTGACGGAGCAACTGGCGCTACAGGCATTGCAGGAACTAACGGAGCAACAGGGCAACCGGGATTAAATGGTGCTACAGGCGCTCAGGGTCCAACAGGCCCTTCGGGTGCTAATGGAGTAAATGGAACAAACGGTGCGACTGGTACGCAAGGACTAGCAGGTCCTTCAGGTGCTGATGGAATAAACGGAACTAACGGTGCGACTGGTGTGACTGGTGCGCAAGGACCAACAGGTTCTTCGGGTGCTGATGGAGTAAACGGAACTAATGGAACAAACGGAGCTACAGGTGCGCAAGGCTCAACAGGTCCTTCGGGAGCAGACGGAATAAACGGAACTAACGGTTCTACAGGCACACAAGGTGCAACAGGTACATCAGGGGCAGATGGAGTAAATGGAACAAACGGTGCTACAGGAGCACAAGGTCCAACGGGACCATCAGGTGTAGATGGAGTAAACGGTAATAATGGTACAAACGGTGCGACTGGTGCTCAAGGTCCAACAGGTCCTTCAGGGGCTGATGGAGTAAACGGAACTAGCGGTGCTTCAGGAGCACAAGGCCCAACAGGTCCATCAGGTGTAGATGGAGTAAATGGTATTAATGGTACAAACGGTGCGACTGGTGCTCAAGGCCCAACAGGTCCATCAGGTGTAGATGGAGTAAATGGTATTAATGGTACAAACGGTGCGACTGGCGCTCAAGGTCCAACAGGTCCTTCAGGTATTGATGGAGTTAACGGGACTAATGGTACAAACGGTGCAACAGGTGCACAAGGGCCAACAGGTCCTTCAGGGGCAGATGGAATAAACGGAACTAATGGACTAAACGGGGCTACAGGCGCGCAAGGCCCAACAGGTCCTTCAGGTGCAGATGGAGTAAACGGAACTAATGGACTAAACGGGGCTACAGGGGCGCAAGGCCCAACAGGTTCTTCAGGTGCAGATGGAATAAACGGAACTAATGGAACAAATGGGGCGACTGGTGCGCAAGGCCCAACAGGTCCTTCAGGTGCAGATGGCGTAAACGGAACCAATGGAACAAACGGGGCTACTGGTGCGCAAGGTCCAACTGGTCCTTCAGGGGCAAATGGCGTAAATGGAACTAACGGTGCTACAGGTCCTATAGGTCCAACCGGAAGCGCTGGAGCAACAGGTAGTGCAGGTGCAAATGGAGCAACAGGACCGGCAGGTCCAACAGGAAATACAGGTGCTAATGGCCCAACAGGTCCGGCAGGTCCAACAGGAAATACAGGTGCTAATGGAGCAACAGGTACTACAGGTAGTGTAGGTGCTAATGGAGCAACAGGGCCGGCAGGTCCAACAGGAAATACAGGTACTACCGGTAGTGCAGGAGCAAATGGAGCAACCGGACCTTTAGGAGCAACGGGTGCTACAGGCGTAGGAACAACGGGTGCTACAGGCGCTACGGGACCTTCAGGGGCTGACGGCACTAATGGAAATAACGGAACAGATGGAGCAACCGGACCTACAGGACCTACAGGTGCAGGATCTACAGGCCCACAAGGTCCGACAGGCCCAACAGGCAGCGCAGGCTCACTTGGCCCAACAGGATTAACCGGTAATCAGGGCCCAACAGGAGCAACAGGCAGCATAGGACCAGCGGGTTCACAAGGCCCGGCAGGACCTGCCGGACCCCAGGGTGCAGTAGGGCCAACAGGACTGCAAGGAATACAAGGTTCGCAGGGAGTAGCAGGTCCTGCGGGAGCAGTTGGTGCAGCCGGGCCTGCAGGGCCAACAGGCTCGGCAGGGGCAACAGGTGCTAACGGAGCATCCGGTGCTACAGGCCCAACCGGACCCGGAACTATTTGCGGAACTGCTGCAGCCAACTACATCACCATGTTTACAGGCGCAACCACTATGTGTAACTCTGTTTTATATCAAAGCGGAGCACAAATAGGTATTAATACTACCAACCCTATTGTAACGCTGAATGTAAACGGCACAGACGGAATAACACCTCCTGCCGGAACAACGGGACAACGCCCTACAGGCATGGCAGCAGGAACCTTCCGATGGAATTCAACGCTGAGCTCCATGGAGGTATGGGACGGTACAAAATGGCTGAACATTAATACGCCACCTGTGGGTTCTACCTATGTCCAGTGGTTTAATGCTGCTGACCCGAATGCTATTTACCCCAATACAACATGGATAAACACAGATATTGAACCGGGTAATTTTATAAGAGCTGCCGGTGGAGCGTCCAATACAGGGACTGGTGTAGTTTCAGGCACAACGCAAACGGGTGCCATTGCTGACCATACTCATACAGGCAGCGTTACCATTAACAATGCTGCAGCACTCACTACCGGCATAGAAAGCAATGACCACACACACTATTGGGGTGGATGGTGGAGCACGGATAACTCTGCAGATGTAAATAATGGAAATGGTGATGGTGGTGGAAATACGTACAGTGATGTGATGGGCTATTGGGCTTCGGGTGGAAGTAATTTTGGTCTTGTTACTTCAACTACAGGAGGACATAGCCATGGAGGAGCAAGCAGTGGTGCAAATCCTTATTCGGGAAGTGTGTATATTCCTTATGACGATAATCTGAGTAGTGATGCTATAAATCTTAGTGCGGGCAGCTCCCCTACTCAATGCGGTTCGGGGTGGAACGGCAATCATACTGTTGGCAATTTTATGGGAAGATTAAACGATGGCTGTATGAACCATAATCACACTATAAATTATGATGGCGACCACGCGCATACGTTTGCCATGTATGCCCACCGCCATTGGATAAAGCAAAGAGCTACAACAGGAGTAACGGCTAATCATACCCATACCGTTCCTGCCCACGGGCATACCGGCTCGGTAACTATAAACAGTTCGGGAGGCGCAGCAACGGAAGTTCGCCCGGTAAATGAATCAGTGATTTTTTGGAGAAGAACAAACTAATTAGTTTACAGAATAATTATACAAGTCCGCCAGTGGGCGGACTTGTATAATTATCATTTTTTTAGCTGCACCCTTGCGCTCTTTTTCTATACATTTGCCCCAATGAAAAAAATCATCTTTCTCCTCTCACCTATTTTACTTCTTCTTTCTGCGTGCGAAACCGACTTTGATGTTACGGGCGACTGGAAAGAAATTACCGTTCTGTACGGTATTCTTGATAAAAACAATGCCACGCATTATATCCGCATAAACAAAGCTTTTCTGGGTGATGAAGATGCCTTTGTGATGGCTGCCGAAAATGATTCCATTAATTTTTCGGACCTTACAGTACGCCTGATTGAACTGAATGCTACTTCAGGGGTAGCAGGCGACTCTTTTCTGTTGGAATTAGATTCCACATATTTGGAAAACGGCATTTTCGGTAATCCCGGAGATCAGGTACAGAAACTTTGGAAAACAACCGAAATGCTATACCCTACAAGAAATTACCGCCTGAGAGTAACCAATAACTATACAGGCAATGTAGTAACAGCCGAAACGCCTCTGGTAAAATCATTCAGCATTACACAGCCTAGCGCATCGCCCCAAAGCAAAGTGAGTTTTATAGGTAACAACGATGCTTACAGCAGCTACAGCGTAAAATTTCCGCCTGCCGGAAACGGTAAAGTGTATGAGGTAACCATCGTGTTTTACTACCGTGAAATAAATTCATCTAATGATACCACCCTGCACGAAATCCGTTGGAAACAAAGCCAGTATGTGGCTGACGGAGGCGAAAGTGTTATTCAGATAAACATTGAGGGAGAGAATTTTTACAGCTATGTAGGCTCTATTGTGGGGGCTATACCTGCCAACTACAAACGTCTGATTGGCCGCGGCCAGGTAGATACCGAACCCGATGGCAACAGTGACGACCATGTTGATGTATTCATAAACGTGGGTGGCGAAGAACTTTACAACTACATTGAAATAAACAAACCCGCTGCATCGGGCGTATTGTTAGACAAGCCTGTTTATACCAACATCACAAACGGACTGGGCATTTTCTCGTCACGCACCAGCAACTCGGTGCTTAACAAAAGCCTGAGCGTTAAATCTGTTATAGAGCTTAAAGCAGGTCAATATACCAGTGCGATGGGGTTCTTTCAGGAGAATGATTAGGTAATAAAGAAAACTGAAAATTTTATTTTTCTAAAAATTTCAGCTCAGGCAGTTTGAGCTGCGGCAGGCTGTTTGTCGACAATTCGCAACTATTTTTTATTAATCTGATATAAGATTACGAGCGTAAAATACAACGCAGATAGTATGCTAAAAATAATCGGCACCTATAATAAGCCCACCATAGAATTTGATACAGAAACAGGTGAATTGATTATCCAAGGTAATTCATTCACTGTAAATGCACTTGAATTTTACAAACCCCTGCTTTATGCTATTACTGAGTATAAAAAGAACCCGCTGCTGCAAACTATTGTATACTTTAAGTTGACTTATTTTAACACAAGTTCATACAAATCAATTTTAGATGTATTGCTTGAACTAAAATCACTGGATGCCGAAAGCGAAGTGATTATAAACTGGTATTATGAAAAAGCTGACAACGATATGCGCGATCTTGGCAGTAACTACCAGAACCTTGTAAATCTGCATTTTAACCTCATAGCAATCGAGCACGTTAATACACCAGCATTTAGATTTTTCAAACCCCATCAACCTTCATGGGGCCTAAAATAGGTTTGAAATAAATCCATTAACCTTTTCCGCCTTTTTGTCATAACCTGACACATATATTTAGGTATCCTAAAACCATTTATGCCATAATTGCGCAATTGGTTTCAAATTGTCGCATGGCACAGTCATTGACAAGGGCAAACCGATTTTCAAACCAACACAAACAATTAATACAAAATCAAAATGAGTAAAGTAATTGGAATAGATTTAGGAACAACCAACTCTTGCGTATCTGTAATGGAAGGTAATGAACCCGTTGTTATACCAAACAGCGAAGGACGCAGAACCACACCATCCATTGTAGCTTTTATTGACAAAGGCGAACGTAAAGTTGGTGACCCTGCAAAACGTCAGGCAATAACTAATCCTACAAAAACGATTAGTTCTATCAAACGTTTTATGGGCCACACCTACAATGAAGTAACAGGCGAAATAAAACGCATGCCCTACAAAGTAGTGAAAGGCGACAACAACACACCTCGTGTTGAAATTGACGACCGCACGTATACAGCACAGGAAATTTCTGCAATGATTTTGCAGAAAATGAAAAAAACTGCCGAAGATTATCTGGGGCAGGAAGTAACCGAAGCGGTTATTACCGTACCAGCATATTTCAATGATGCACAACGTCAGGCTACCAAAGAAGCAGGCGAGATTGCAGGCCTGAAAGTTCGCAGAATTATCAACGAGCCAACAGCAGCTGCATTGGCTTATGGTCTTGACAAGAAAAACAAAGACATGAAAATTGTAGTGTTCGACTGCGGTGGCGGAACACATGACGTTTCGGTTCTTGAATTGGGTGAAGGCGTGTTTGAAGTAAAATCAACCGATGGTGATACACACTTAGGTGGTGATGACTTTGACCATAAAATCATTGATTGGTTAGTTACCGAATTCAAAAATGAAAACGGAAACCTTGACCTTACCAAAGATCCGATGGCTTTGCAACGCTTGAAAGAAGCTGCAGAGAAAGCGAAGATTGAATTGTCAAGTTCTACTTCAACCGAAATCAACTTGCCATACATTATGCCTGTTGATGGAATTCCGAAACACTTGGTGCGCACACTGAGCCGCGCAAAATTTGAGGCCTTGGTTGACGATTTGATTAAACGCACTATCGCACCTTGCCAAAGCGCATTGAAAAACGCAGGTTATTCAACCAGCGATATTGATGAAGTGATTTTGGTAGGCGGTTCAACACGTATCCCAGCTATCGTAGATGCAGTTCAGAAATTCTTCGGTAAAGCTCCTTCAAAAGGTGTAAACCCAGATGAAGTAGTAGCTGTAGGTGCTGCAATTCAAGGTGGTGTATTGACAGGTGAAGTGAAAGATGTATTGCTGTTGGATGTTACTCCACTTTCGTTGGGTATCGAAACAATGGGCGGTGTATTCACCAAGCTTATTGAATCAAACACAACTATTCCAAGCAAAAAATCAGAAACCTTCTCAACTGCAAGCGACAACCAGCCTTCAGTAGAAATTCATATCATGCAAGGTGAGCGTCCGATGGCAAAGGATAACCGTCCTTTGGGTCGTTTCCACTTAGATGGAATTCCTCCTGCACCGCGCGGTGTTCCGCAGATTGAAGTAACATTTGATATTGATGCGAACGGTATTCTCCACGTATCTGCAAAAGATAAGGCAACAGGAAAATCACAGCAAATCAGAATTGAAGCTTCATCAGGTTTGAGCGATGCCGAAATCAAAAAGATGAAAGCTGAAGCTGAAGCAAATGCTGAAAGCGACCGCAAAGCAAAAGAAGAAGCAGATAAAATCAATCAGGCTGATGCGTTGATTTTCCAAACGGACAAACAACTGAAAGAGTTTGGTGACAAACTGCCTGCTGATAAAAAAGCTCCGATTGAAACTGCTCTTGCAGAATTGAAAACAGCGCACGAAACACGCAATATTGCAGGAATTGATGCTGCAATGGCAACATTGAACACTGCATGGACTGCAGCTTCGGAAGAAATGTATAAAGCAACTCAGGGACAACCGCAAGAAACCGCGAATGCAGGAGCTGCTGATAATACACAATCTTCAGGCGGAGGAAGTCAGGAAGCAACCGATGTTGATTTTGAGGAAGTGAAAGACGAGAAGAAATAATTAAGCCTCACCTAACCTCTCCAAAGGAGAGGAACTTAAAACGCCCCGCAGAAATGTGGGGCGTTTTTGTTTTCGATAAACGACAGCATACAATCGGCAACAGAACGTATTAATTCACCGAAAAACTTTTCTTTCAAAACCCGAAACAGATTTTTATATTTGGCTTCCCCTAAACTTTGCGCCTAAGGATAAATGAATTTTACACAACGGAAATTAATTCTTGTATCGTTTTTGTTGTGTTTATTCACACTGTTAAGTTTTAATTCAATTGCACAAGAAGGCAAATCGCGCGAACAGGAACTGGAATATTTTCAAAAATATGCCTGCCGCACAATTAAAGAAATTAGTATCCGCGTTATCAATCCAGCCGGTACAAGCCTGAACCCTGCAACATTAGATACACTCCCTCATCGCGAACTTATTGTAAATAAAATCCATAGTCGCAGCGGCTGGCGCAACGCAAAAAAACTATTGGTCTTCCGCGAAAAAGATTGGTTAGAACCTTCTGTATTGGTTGACTGCCAGCGCAACCTGCGCCAAAACGGAAATTACAACGATGCACTGATTGTAGTGGAAGAAATACCCGGAACTGATGATGTAAAAGTTATCGTGATTGTTCAGGACAATCAATCACTCGCCATTGCAACCGGACTATATGATGGCAGATTTTTTCTTGGTTTCAACCTGAATAATTTCCTCAATCTCGGTCACCGCTTTAGTTCCTCTGTTACATTTAATTATGATATAAAAAACCCCGTTACTTTCAACGCAAGATATTCCATACCTAATCTATTCCGGACACGCTTTAACCTTTCAGGTAAAACTGAAATTGATAAATTTCGCCAGCGTTATGGCTTTGAATTTGAACGCAATTTTGTTTTGCTCGAAGATAAATGGGCGGCCAGAGTTGAATCATTCTGGAACACTGATTATACTTTTTTCAATAACGACCTTCACCGCGAAAAACTGAGTTTTAATTATCAGGATATTTGGCTGGCACGTTCTTTCAAAGTTGGATTTATTGAAAAGATGTCGAAATATTCACGCCTGATTACTTCTGTTCGTGCATACCGCAAAGTTTACAACAGCGCACCAACCTCCGATACTTACAGTCCTTTTAAAAATAACGGATATGTTTTGGCAAGCATTGGAATCGCCAACCTGGATTATTATCAAACACGTTTTATCTATTACTTCGGAAACAGCGAGTATTTGCCTAAAGGAGTAAATTTCTCCATTATTGGCGGAATGAATTATCAGCAGGTTTACCGCACACATTGCTATCTGGGAATGAACATAAACTATGGGAAATTATTCCGCAAAGGCGGTTATATTTTCGCACAACTGAACAGCGGAAATTATATTTCTAACTACGGATACAGCAAAGGAGTGATTGACGCAACCATTCGCTACATAACACCGCAATTAAAATTAGCAGAAGGTTGGAGTGTACGTGAATTTATCAGAGTGGATGGCACTTTCGGCATCCGAAAACCACAGGCCGAAAACTATAGCTTTAAAGGATTGCAGGGCGCAAAGTATGACCAACCTGGTCCGCTGGTTGGGGCAAAAGGTTTGAGCATGCGTTTAGAAACCGTTGTTTATGAACCGTTGACAGTGCTTGGCTTTAAATCCAACGCATTTTTCTTTGCCAACTTTGGTGTTGTTGGTCAGCATGACCATATTTCATCACTTTTTAAAAGCCGCGTATTTCAAGGCTACGGCATAGGACTGCGACTGATGCATAGCAAACTTGCACTCAACTTTGTAGAGTTATCGTTTGCATGGTATCCCACTGCACATTTAGCCGGCACAAGTCCTATTGGTTGGAGCGTTGGCAGTGATAATCCAAATTCGATTGAGGCAGACAACTTGTTTTCACCCGATGTAATAAGTGCTGAGTAGAAATTTTTACTCCACCTCAATAGGAAACGACATCAGCAGGTTTTTGGTAAGCGGTTTACCATTAATAGTTCCCGGAGCAAATTTTAACTCTTTTAAAATGCTGATGATGCTTTGGTCAATTCCATAACCCACTTCTGCAACTATTGAAAAATTAATGAGCGAGCTGTCAGGATTAACATCAAAATTAATCATGGATTCTCCTTTTACTTTGCGGTCAATTGCATCGCGAGAATATTCCAGTTTGTTAAACACGTATTCATACATAGCCATTTCACCGGCAGGAAAAAAGGGATCGCTGTCAGCTTTCATTTTTATGTTTTTATTGTAATCGTAATTAGGCGCATCCTGAGCCATTGCAGAAACAGAGAAAAACAGAATAATTGGTAAAATATATTTCATGGATTTATAATTTTAAGTTTAGCAAACTTAAGCAAAAGCTGCTTCTGTCCTACTCCTTCAAAAAATACGGTAGCTTTTTTATTGGGCAACATTCCTTCTACGTTTAACACTTTTCCTATACCGAATTTCTCATGCTCTACCTGCATTCCCGATTGCAGTTTCATAATTGCTTCGGCATCATCGGCAGTGAAAGACGCTGAAGAAGCTTTATTCACATTCACTAAATTCTTTGGAACAACCGGTGGTGTATAGGCAGGTTTGGGTGCAGCAGGTTTTGCTTTATACTGACTGTAACCGTTGCCGTTTCCATTGCTTGGTCTGCGAAAATTTTCCCAGTCCATATCATTATACTGATGGTCGTTAGACGGTTTTGGTGCTTTGCGGTCGAATCCCTCGAATTCTAAATACTGTGAATCTATTTCTTCCAAAAAGCGGGAAGGTTCACAGCTGGTAAGATTTCCCCAACGGTAGCGCGAAGTGGAATATGTTAAAAATGCCTGTTTTTCAGCACGTGTCAATGCCACATAAAATAACCTGCGCTCCTCTTCCAAATCGCTGCGCGAGTTAAGTGAAAGCTGCGAAGGAAAAAGATTTTCTTCCAAGCCAACAACATACACAAACGGAAACTCCAAACCCTTTGCGCTGTGTATAGTCATGAGCGAAACAGTATCCAAATTCTCCTTGTCTTTTTCATCAGCATCGGTAAGCAATGCAATGTCTTGCGTAAATTCATCAAGTGTTCTTAAACGGGTAATCGCTTCACCGTTCTCGTCAGGTGCTTCAGATTCTGAAAACTCACGGATACCATTCATCAACTCCTGAATGTTTTCGGTGCGGTTCACGCCTTCAGGTGTTTTGTCTTCGCTCAGGTCGCGAAGAATACCCGAAGTCATAGCAATCCTCTCGGCTAATTCATAAGCACTTTTGGTTTTCAGTTCCAAATTAAAACTGCGAATCATGGTAACGAATGAATCAATCTTTGCTGCAGTTCCACCACCCACTACATTATTAACTAATAATGGATTTTCCAAAATTTCCCAAATGCGTTTACCTTGTTCGTTTGCTGCAAGAATTATTTTCTCAACCGTTGTTTGGCCTATACCACGCATCGGATAATTGATAATACGCTTCAACGCTTCTTCATCATTCGGGTTTATTGCCAAACGGAAATAAGCCAGCAAATCTTTTATCTCTTTGCGTTTGTAAAACGAAAGTCCTCCATAAATGCGGTAAGGAATATTCAACTTGCGCAGCGCTTCCTCCATTGCACGGCTTTGTGCATTGGTGCGATAAAGAATAGCAAACTCCTTATCCCTGCGCTGCTGATTCATTTTTGTGGTAAAAATAGAATTGGCAACCAACGCACCTTCTTCGTTATCGGTAAGTGCGCGCATCACTTTTATTTTTTCGCCTTCTTCATTATGAGTCCACACTGTTTTATCTAACTGCTCTTTGTTGTTAGAGATAATACTGTTAGCAGCATTCACAATTACTTTGCTGCTTCGGTAATTCTGCTCTAATTTGAACGTGTGTAAATCAGGATAATCTTTTTCAAAGTTTAAAATATTCTGAATGTTTGCGCCACGGAACGCATAGATACTTTGCGCATCATCACCCACCACACAAATATTCTCAAACAACGAAGCCAGTTTGCGCACAATCACATACTGCGAAAAATTAGTATCCTGATACTCATCCACCAAAATGTATTTAAACTTGTTTTGATATTTATAAAGCACATCAGGAAAATCGCGCAGCAATACATTTGTATTGAAAAGCAAATCATCAAAATCCATTGCGCCTGAATTAAAGCAGCGTGTGTTGTATTTCAAATAAATCTCACCCAGCAAAGGTTTTCCGCTACTACGGTCATGCGATATTGCTTCCGAATCATTCATATATACCTGCGGTGATATCAAACTGCTTTTGGCAGCCGAAATTCTACTTAGCACCATTCCGGGCTTATAAACTTTTTCGTCAAGATTATTTTCCTTGAGAATACTTTTAATCAGGCTTTTCGAATCATCTGTATCGTAAATTGTGAAGTTATTGGGGTAACCTATTTTTTCTGCTTCAAATCGCAAAATTTTAGCAAACACACTATGAAAAGTTCCCATCCACAAATTGCGTGCTTCACTGCTTCCTATGATGGCTTCAATACGGTTGCGCATTGCACGTGCAGCTTTGTTGGTAAACGTAAGCGAAAGAATATTAAAAGCATCCACACCTTTATTCAGCAGATGCGCAATGCGATAAGTAAGCACGCGTGTTTTGCCTGAACCGGCACCGGCAATAATCATCACCGGTCCTTCGGTGCATTCTACTGCCTCGCGCTGGCTTTCGTTCAGTTCATTTAAATAGTTCGGATTCTTCACTAAATCAAATATTATAAAAAAGACATTACTTGAAGAGTAAATTCAATGCTTCAGGATATTGAAAATGTCCGTCAGCAGCAGGATGGAAATCAATTACCCGCTCAACAGCATCAGTATTTAAAGGAGCATAAATGTGTGGATACATTTTTTCTCCACCTACTAAATTTTCGTAAACAATTTCGCCTTTTACCTTTTTAGAATTAATACAAAGCAAAACAAGATCTGCTTCATCTTTAAAAAACTTATTGGCGGTATCTACCACCTGCTCCAGTGTTGAACAATGAATAAAATCTTCCACATCAAACATCTCGGGTTTATAGCTTCCTTGTTTTAAGGCTGCTTCCCACTCGTGGCGGGTGGTAATGTGAAGAATAATTTTATCCATTGTTTAGTATTTCTGTGAGCGTAAAAATAGGCAATAAAAAAGCGTCCCGCATTAGTGCGGGACGCTTTTCTTTCAACAGTTTTTTTAGGTTTAGCTTTCAGGTAATGCTTCGCCCGGGCCATAAACAATTTTAGGAACTTTATTTTTCACTGGATCCAAAGATTTTAAGTAACGATAAATGGCTTTTAACTCCAAATCATTAATTCTTGAAAACGCTCCCCAAGCCATTGCAGAACCTTTATACACTCTTCCTGCTTTAAAGCGGTTGATAAAAGTTTGCTCATCCCAATTATAAATGTGTCCTGTTTCAGGATCAGGAGTCAGGTTAGGACTTACATAGGTATTTCCGTCTGACATAGCAGGATCCGGAGGTAACGCAAATCCACCGGCAAAAGAAACTCCGGTAAATTCTCCTATTTTCATATCTCTGTTGGTGTGGCACCCTAAGCAATTTGCCACTGAATTAGCAAGATATTTACCATACTCTGCTGTTGAATCAATAACCACAGATTTAGGAGGCGTACCTTTTGTTCCTGTAGGTTTAATAGCACCGAAAGTCAGCAACGCTTTTCCCAGAAATTTCATTTCTGTTCTTTTCACCTCATGCTTTACTGCTGGTTGCGAGCGCAGGTAAGATACAATAGCAGTTAAGTCAGCATCACTCATTTCAGCAAAAGGCATAAACGGAAAAATACATCTTCCGTCACTGCCTACCATGTATCTCATTGTGCGAGCAAGGTCTGCATCAGTAAGTTTACCTATACCTGTTTCCATGTCGGGAGTAAGATTTGGAGCGTGCATTTCTCCTGGAGGAATGTCCAATGTCCATCCACCACTCAGCGGAATAAGTTCACCGCCTTCTACATCCATAATTTTGTCCATTGGTACGTGACAGGTTCCGCAGTGTGCCGGACCATAAGCAAGATATTTTCCACGGGCAATAACAGCCGAATCCGTACTTGCTTTAGTGTCAGGATAAGGGGCTTCAAATTTTTTGTTCCATGCCAGTTGCACGTAAACTACCAGTCCTGCTATCAGCAAGACCATCACTGCGAGAATTCGTAAAATGATTTTCATTAGTTTAGGGTTTTATGGGTTTGTGGGTTCAAATGTAAAATACATTTTTGTCCATACAAATAATTTTCAGCAAAAATCTCCCGAACAAAACCTTTCATCGTGTGTTAATTAGTTTTAACGGAATTTAATTTGCAAAGTAAAAAATGTTCCTAAATTGCCGCAAATTAAAACAACAATTTTAGAATAAAATGAAAAAGACACTACTCATAATAACAGTTTTACTTTCGCTCTCTTTAACTTCTTCTGCACAGGAATATTATAATTCCGAAGCTGAGAAATATATGAGAGGCGCTGAACATATACGCTATACGGAATTTTCAGATATGCCTGATTACGTGAAAATGAAACCCGGAAACGAAATACCGCTTTCGGGTTTTGTTTTATGGACAAGCAAAGTTCTGTTTGAAAAAGACAAATCAGTTGATTTGGTTGCCATTCAAACAAACAAAGATGAGCTGGGATATACGCATCAGCGTTATCAACAGCAATACAAAGGAATTCCTGTTGAAGGTGCAGTAATGAATTCACATAGCATTAACGGCAGAGTTATTTCATTTAACGGAAGAATTGCAGGCTTCTCAACTTCTGACTATGCTGCTTCACTGAATGAAACAAATGCATTGAATTTTGCGCTTCAGCATGTTAATGCTAAAACATATAAATGGGAAATTGTAGAAGAAGAAAAAAGACTAAAAGAAATTGAAGGTATTGATACCTATTTTCCTAAAGGTGAATTGGTGTGGTATGCACCTGATGGAAATTACAAAGCAGGAATGCGTAAAGTATGGAAGTTTGATATTTATGCACATGAACCAATGTCGCGCAACGATATTTATGTGGATGCCGAAAACGGAAAAATACTTTTTGTTCATAATCATATCCACACTGCAAATTCAACAGGAACAGCAGTAACAGGATACAGCGGAACACAAACTATAATTACAGACAGTAATAACGGAAGCTACCGTTTACGCGAAACAAC
>CANKAM010000062.1 GCA_947479755.1 Bacteroidota bacterium | reverse complement strand
TATTGAACTGGATGGCGAAGTTCATAACAATCCTGATCAACAGGATAAAGATATTTCAAGAGATAAAAAACTGAAAGAAGCCGGATTTAAGGTATTAAGATTTGAAAATAAATTTGTTTTTGAGCATAGAGAACAAATGTTGAATGATATTAAGGCTTATTTTAAAGATAAGCTATAAACCACCCCGTCCGCATTGGGCGGACACCCCTCCTTTGTTAGGAGGGGAGCGGTAACTGCCCAGCATAAAAACTGCCTATATACATTAACGATTGTTTTTTTTCAACGCGGCTGCAAGTTCCTTCTCCGCCTCAGGCGGATGCCCACAGGGCGGAAGGGTTTAAAACCACCCCGTCCTGCGGACACCCCTCCTTGAAAAAAGGAGGGGAGCGGTAACTGCCCAGCACATTAACTGCCTAATGTAAACTGCCCACCCATTAACTATATTAACACAGCTAACAAGTGGACAGTTTTGCTTGCATCTGGTGTGCAGGTGCCTCTGCTTCCCCCGCCTTCCTCCAAGGAGGGGGACCGAGGGGGTGGTAAAAACACCGAGGGGGTGGTCACACCGCCATCTTCCCCACCACTCCACTCCACGGACCTACTTTACTTCCCCCACGTCCTATGGCGCAGCAGCGGGTATAATACATAGTACCCGGAGCCAGTTCGGTAATAGTAAATGTAGTGGATGACGATACTCCGGCCAGCCACCAGTTTTGACCCGGAGCAGGACCCGGTGTAGGACCCATTGCCATGGTTGCCAGTACCGAAACATTATCCGGTGTGGCAGTAATGCCCACCATAATAACATACAGTATAGCCCCCTGAACTTTGTTATGGCGGTTTACCAGTTCGCCAGAATTTACATTATAGCCCAAACGGTTGTTTCCCGGAGCCGTTAAATCACCTGCCGGAGTGCGCGGGCGCTTGTAATCAAAGCCGCTGGTGAGGTAAATGGCAAGGTCGCCCAGCGAGCGCGCTGCCACATCATAAGCCAGTTCGGTAATAATAATGTGCAGCTCCGTGCGCAGCTGCTTGCGCTGCTGGCGTTGCACCTTGTTACCGTTGCCGTCTTTGCACTGCAGCACTGCGGTGTGGTAGGCTGCTGATTTAGCCTGCACAACTGCAAGTGCGGGAGTTGTTACGGGAAAGTTGATGTTACCCGTTAACATGCTGATGATTAGGTTGACAAATTCGTCAAAGCCTTCAAAGCTCATCAGTCTTAATAGTAAGCGTGGAATGATTTTCATTGTTTTTTGTTTTTAGTTAATATTAATGCGTTAATTATTCCGAAAACCAAGATAGCCCCGCTTTCAGGAAGCATGGTATATATTACATATAGTTTTTTAAAAGTTTTTGAAAATAATTGCGTTTTATGCGGGAAAAAACATGAAAAACCCCGGTTTTAAAAAAAATACTGCATGAATAAAACCAATACATGCAAGTATTAAAGCAATACATGCAAGTATTGAACCGATACATGACAACATTAAACCAATACATGCAAGTATTGAACCAATGCATGACAACATTAAACCAATACATGCAAGTAATACAGCAATACATGCATGCGCAAAACCAATACATGCAAGTATTGAACCGATACATGCAAAAGTTAAACTAATACATGCAAGTATTGAACCGGTACAAGCAAGTATTGAACAGATACATGCATTACTTATAACTATACAAGCAAGTATTGAACTAATACCTGCAACAACTAAACCTGCACAGGCAAGTATTGAACCAATACAAGCAATAATTTTTTAAAAACAGGAAATAAAAAAAGCTACGCAGGTAATAATTGAGCTATATATATAGACGCTGAAATTAACTAATAGTAAAAAAATAATTTGTTATTTCGGGGGGAATTGTGAGATTTGGGGGATTATTTTGAACATAATAGTAGAAACGCAGAAACGCAGAAATGCAGAAAGCAGAAAGCAGAAAGCAGAATGCAGAATGGCGAATGGCGAACGGAGAAACGGGGAACGGGGGAAAATGGCTAAAAGTGTGCAATTTGTGTGCAATTTTTGCGACTCTGCACAAATACAAGTGCTAAAATTTAATTTGTTTGTTCGGGGGGAATTAAGAGATTTGAGGAATTGAAATAAACCCATGGCCTTTTTCCAGAATGCAGTTTTAAATAAATACCTGAAGGCACAAGATGCTTTGGCTGTTAAAGCAGCTTATGAAAAATTTAAGACGCATTTTCATAATCCTCTAATACAGGAAAACATACGCAACAGTAAAGAAGAACAGTATCAGGGCGAATTTCTGATTGACCTTTTTGTAAATGTTTTGGGCTATACCAAAAACCCAACGCCTGACTTTAATCTTACTACCGAATACAAGAATGTAAAAGACAGTAAGAAAGCTGATGGCGCTATAATTATTAATGACAAGGTGCTTTCTGTTATTGAACTCAAAGGCACCGATACAACCGACCTTGGCAAAATAGAAACACAGGCTTTCGGTTATAAAAACAATCAGCCGCAATGCGTATATGTTGTTACTTCCAATTTTGAGAAGTTGCGCTTTTACATTGATAATGCCATTGAGCATATTGAGTTCAATCTTTTTACGCTTACCGAAAATGATTTTCAGTTGCTCTGGCTTTGCCTTGCTTACAGCAATGTTGAAAAAGGAATACCCAAAAAGATAAAAGATGAAAGTCTGGGGCAGGAAGATATTATTACCAAAAAACTGTATAACGATTACTCGCTGTTTAAACGCGAACTGCATCAGAATTTGGTAGCACTTAATCCGCAACACAACCCCTTAGAACTTTTTAATAAATCACAAAAACTGTTAGACCGTTTTCTCTTTCTCTTTTTTGCCGAAGACCGGCAATTGCTGCCTCCCAATGCGGTGCGCAATGTAATGAGTGAGTGGAAACAATTGAAAGAACTGGACGAATACAAACCCCTGTATGAGCAGTTTAAAAAACATTTCAATTACCTGAACACCGGTTTTAAAAACAACAGGTATGAGATATATGCCTATGGTGGCGGACTATTTCAAGCCGATGAATTATTAGACAGTGTAAAAATTGATGATGACCTGTTGTATAAGCATACCCATAAACTGAGCGAATATGATTTTGCAAGCGAGGTTGATGTAAATATTCTCGGACATATTTTTGAAAACTCACTGAACGAACTGGATGAGATAAAAGCGCAGCTTGCCGGTGAAGTAATAGACAAAAGCAAAACCAAGCGCAAAAAGGATGGCGTTTTTTATACACCTAAATACATTACCAAATACATTGTTGAAAATACAGTTGGCAAACTCTGCATTGAGAAAAAAGCCGAACTGCAACTGAATGAAGAAGAATATACCACCGATAAAAAGCGGCAGCAGAAAACAAGGCAGGCATTATTGGATAAACTAACTGCCTACCGCAACTGGCTTTTGCAACTGACTATTTGCGACCCTGCCTGCGGCAGCGGTGCTTTTTTAAATCAGGCGCTTGATTTTCTTATTAACGAACACCGCTATATTGACGAGTTGCAGGCAAAGCTGTTTGGCGATGCCCTGGTGCTGAGTGATATGGAGAACAGCATTTTAGAAAACAACCTGTTTGGCGTTGATTTGAATGAAGAAAGTGTGGAGATTGCCAAACTATCATTATGGTTGCGCACAGCGCAACCAAACCGTAAACTCAATGATTTAAACAACAATATAAAATGCGGCAACTCACTGATTGACGACCCTGCTGTAGCGGGTGATAAGGCGTTTAACTGGGAGAAAGAATTTCCTAATGTATTTGAAAAAGGCGGCTTTGATGTGGTGATTGGGAATCCACCCTATACCTATAGGAACGCAATAGCAGAGAATGAAAAGGATTTTTTTAAATCAAGGTATATCTCCAATGAAGGGAACTTTGATTTGTATAAATTCTTTATTGAAAAATTAGTTAGTATCTCAAAGATTAACAGTCTTTCAAGTTTTATTGTTCCTAATACATTCCTTAGTGCAATAACCTATAGTAAACTTCGAGAAATTATTGTGAGTGAATTTGAAGTTGTTGAATTTCTGGATTTAGGTCTTGATATATTTGAAAATGTAATTGTTGAGAGTGTAATATTTACGTTCAAAAAAAGTAAGCAAACGGTTCAAAATACAATGATAAGAATTGATAGAGAGCGAAAAGGGAAATGCCTTGACCTGTCTAATTCTTACACTATAGACTTATTAAAATATTACAAAAAGGATGGTGCGTTCAATATTTATTTATCAAATGATTTTGAAAGAATAATTAATAAATGTCAGTCAAATATCGTTGATTTAGGAATTATTGCATATTGTACAGTTGGCATAAATACAGGTTATATAAAAGAGGAATTAACTTCGAACAAGCAGATTGATAGTAGATACCATAAAATGCTTAACGGTAAAAATATTGGTAGAAATTTTGTCCAATGGGATGGCGAATGGATAATGTATGATGTTGATTTTGTAAAAAGCATGAAAGATAAAGGCAGATCACTACCTCCTGAATATGTTTTTACTAAAGATAAGATATTAGTGCAAAGAACAAGAAGGGGGATGAAAAGGAAGCTTGTATGTTATTTTGACAACGAACAATATTATAACTTAAATAGAATTTCGAATATAATTTTAGAGGATAATAACTATTCTTTAAAGTTTATTTATGCAATAATAAATTCTGAATTGCTTGATTTTTACTTCAACAAATATTTTAATGAATATGAGGTAAAACCAGTACACTTAGCCAAGTTGCCAATAAAACTACTCAGCAAAGAAAACCAAATGCCCTTTATAGAAAAGGCAGACCAAATGCTTTCATTAAATAAAGAACTGCAAAAAGCAACTAACAGTTTTAAAAACCTTTTGCAAAGTAAATACAGCATAGAAAAACCAACAACCAAACTACAAAACTGGTATGAGTTGGAGTTTGGAGAATTTTTAAAAGAACTGAAAAATGCCAAGGTGCAATTGAGCTTAGCAGAAGAAGCAGAATGGATGAGCTACTTTAATTCAGAAAAACAAAAAGCCCAGGCACTAAAAACACAAATAGCCCTAACAGATAAAGAAATAGACAGGATGGTTTATGAGTTGTATGGGTTAACGGAGGAGGAGATAAAAATTGTGGAGGGGTAAATGGGAAAAGACAAATTTACCTTAGTATACCCCAGCTGGGCGGCATATTGGTTAACTAGCTCCAGATAGCTATCGGGATTACCGCAACACTTGAACAGGCCAATTATTCACACCCCCAACCCCACCCTTGCAGCATACCATATAATGCTATGTGTTCTGCGGGGCTTATTAAATTCGCTTTCCAGATAATCGTAAATCTCCTGCCTGAAGGCGGTTACCGTAACCGGTTCAATTTTCAATTTTTCTGCCATCTCTTCTATATCATAGCCCTGCGCGGTAAGCGAAATAATCTGCTGATGGCGGAGGTAAAAAGCGGCATGTACCAGTCGCTCTTCAAAACGTGATTTAAGAATTTTACTCACCAGTTCGGCATCTTTTTCTTCAGATGTAAAGAATATCTGAATACCTATTTTGGGCATAACAGCTATTAAATCAGCAATAGCAAAGTTAAGCGGCACCTGAATGTCTTCAGGATACAGCTGCTTATTGTTTCCTTTTGGGTTTAGGTGTATAGTGTTAATGATATGGCCATTAACAAGTACACCGGAGGCTCCGTTTGTTAGCATGTTCTCTCTTTTTATCGGGTTAGTAATAAAAAAAATCATGCGGCAGGGCATTTGCCGGAATACAAAGTTATAAAAAAAACTATGTAAATAACAAAATGTTAATGGAGGTTATCAACAAAGGGAACACGTCATTGCGAGTCCGCCTCAGGCGGACGAAGCAATCCCCCGGCTGAGCTGCATGTTCCTGTACAGGCCTTATAACTCAACGGTATTACCGCTCTTCTTTTTATCTTGCGCTGATATTACAGCACACACCTCATGAAAAAACTACTGCTCCTGCACGGTGCCATCGGCTCATCACAACAGTTTCAGCAATTGACTGCATTGCTCAACGATGCATTTGAAGTTCACACCCTTGATTTCTCGGGACATGGAGGCAAACCACTGCCTGCCGAGCCTTTCAGCATTGAATTATTCGCCAACGATGTACTTCATTGGCTGCAGGAAAACAAGATAGCAACCATTGATATCTTCGGCTACAGCATGGGCGGCTATGTAGCGCTGTACCTTGCCAAACATCATCCCGAAAAAGTTGATAAAATATTTACCCTTGCCACCAAATTCAACTGGAATGCCGAAGGCGCAGCCAGAGAAGCAGCAATGCTGAACCCCGAAAAGATTGCAGAGAAAGTACCCGCCTTTGCAAAAGCACTGGAACAAAAACACGGAGAGAACTGGAAAACAGTTTTAACAAAAACAGCGGAGATGATGATTAATCTGGGCAACTCCCCTGCCCTGCCCTTGCTATCATTGAGCGAAATTCAACAACCTGTTTTAATTTCCGTTGGTGATAAAGATAATATGGTAACGCTGGAAGAAACCATTGCCGCCTACCGTTCAATAAAAAACGGGCAACTGCTGGTATTGCCGCAAACGCAGCATCCGTTTGAAAAGGTAAATGCGGAAAGAATTGCAGAGGAAATAAAGAGCTATTTTAGCGAGTAGTTACCCGTCACCCTGAACTTGTTTCAGGGTCTGGTTGCTAAGAAAATCAGTATGAAAAGAGAGATGCTGAAACGAGTTCAGCATGACGGTCTTCGTTACCTGAACTTGTTATCCCGTCACCCTGAACTTGTTTCAGGGTCTGGTTGCTAAGAAAATCAGTATGAAAAGAGAGATGCTGAAATAAATTCAGCATGACGGTCTTCGTCACCCTGAACTTGTTTTCCCGTCACCCTGAACTTGTTTCAGGGTCTGGTTGCTAAGAAAAACGAGGTGAAGAGAGATGCTGAAATAAATTCAGCATGACGGTCTTCGTCACCCTGAGCTCGTTTTCCCGTCACCCTGAACTTGTTTCAGGGTCTGGTTGCTAAGAAAATCAGTATGAAAAGAGAGATGCTGAAACGAGTTCAGCATGACGGTCTTCGTTACCTGAACTTGTTATCACGTCACCCTGAACTTGTTTCAGGGTCTGGTTGCTAAGAAAATTAGTATGAAAAGAGAGATGCTGAAACGAGTTCAGCATGACGGTCTTTGTCACCCTGAACTCGTGTGTACGTCACCCTGAACTTGTTTCAGGGTCTGGTTACTAAAATAATTATTCAGGGTCTTGCCCTAAAAACGAATACGATAAATCTTTCAACTCAGGATTTAAAGATTTTATTAAATTATATTTCCACTCACGATGCCAGTTTTTTAGTTGGGTTTCTCTTGCTATGGCTTGTTCAATTGCTGTAAACTCTTCAAAATACACTAAATCAACTACATTATATTTAGCTGTAAAAGCAGATCCTGTTCCGTTTTTATGTTGAATAATTCTCTTAGGCAAATCAGCTGTAACTCCAATATATAATACAGTCCTTGCCGGATTACTCATTATGTAAGTGTAGCTTCTTTTCATTAATACAAATATAAAAATAGAGAATTAATGATAATAGAAGAGAGATGCTGAAACAAGTTCAGTGTCTGGTTGCTAAGAAGAGCAGTCTCAAAGAAAGATGCTGAAATAAATTCAGCATGACGGTCTTCGTCACCCTGAACTCGTGTGTACGTCACCCTGAACTTGTTTCAGGGTCTGGCTGCATAAATCGAAACTTGAAAAAGATGCTGAAACAAGTTCAGCATGACGTGAGCAGTAACGTCACCCTGAACTTGTTTTCCCGTCACCCTGAACTTGTTTCAGGGTCTCAATATCAAAGAAAGATGCTGAAACGAGTTCAGCATGACGAAACCCAACAAATCTTTATCTTTGCCCGAATACAAAAAAGAAAAACATGTCCTGGACATTAGAAAAAATACTGGAAGTCTATAATACACCCTTGCTGGAGTTGATTTACAAAGCACAGCAGGTTCACCGTCAATACCACACGCCAAGTGAGGTGCAGGTAAGTTCATTGCTCTCCATCAAAACAGGCGGCTGTGCCGAAGATTGTGCTTATTGCCCGCAGGCAGCACGTTACAACACCGATATAAATGTGCACAAACTAATGACCAAAGAAGAAGTGGTAAGTGCAGCTACCAAAGCAAAGACAGCAGGTGCATCACGTCTGTGCATGGGTGCAGCCTGGCGCGAAGTGCGCGACAACCGCGACTTTGACAACGTTCTGGAAATGGTAAAAAGCGTAAACGGTATGGGCATGGAAGTTTGCTGTACACTGGGAATGCTTACCGAAGAACAGGCACAAAAACTTGCCAATGCAGGATTGTATGCTTACAACCACAACATTGATACATCAGAAGAAAACTACGAGAACATTATCACCACACGCACTTATAACGACCGCCTGCATACTATTGAAAACGTGCGCAAAGCCGGTGTGAGTGTATGTTCAGGAGGAATTATAGGCATGGGAGAAAGTGTGGAAGACCGCGCAGGAATGTTGTTAACCCTTTCCAATCTTGACCCTCAACCCGAATCAGTTCCTATCAACGCATTGGTACCTGTTGCAGGTACACCGCTGGAAAACCAGCCACTTGTTCCTATCTGGGATATGGTGCGCATGGTAGCAACAGCACGTATTGTTATGCCAAAAACAACGGTGCGCCTTTCTGCAGGAAGAACACGTATGTCGCTGGAAGGACAGGCACTGTGCTTCTTAGCCGGAGCAAGCTCCATTTTTGCAGGTGATAAATTATTGACAACACCCAATCCCGATTTTAACGAGGATATGGAAATGTTCAAACTCTTTGGATTAACTCCTAAAGAAGCCTTTAAAGAAGTGGCACATGCACATTGATGAGCGCCTGAGCGCCTCACTGGATAAACGAATTGCTGAAAAAACCTTTCGCTCACTCACGCTTAAAAGCGGACTGATTGATTTTTCATCCAATGACTATCTTGGTTTTGCACGTTCACCCGAACTGAAAAACAGGGTAAACGATTACGAACTTTCTGAAAAATATTATTCCAACGGTTCAACCGGCTCACGACTGTTATCAGGCAATTCAGCGTTTGCAGAAGAACTGGAGAAATTCATTGCAGGCTATCATAATGCCCAAGCTGCATTGCTTTTCAACTCAGGTTACAACGCTAATCTTGGTTTGTTCTCAGCACTGGGCAGAAAAGGCGACACCATCATTTATGATGAACTTATCCATGCCTCTGTGCATGATGGCATGCGGCTCTCCAAAGCAGAATGCAAACCTTTTGCGCATAATAACATTGCAGAACTTGAAACACTTCTAAAACAAACAACAGGGCAAACCTTTGTTGCAGTTGAATCGGTTTATTCAATGGACGGAGATTTTGCAACACTGAAAGAAATTGCCGTACTCTGCAAAAAATACAATGCCTCACTTATTGTTGATGAAGCACATGCCACAGGTATTTTCGGAAAAAACGGTACAGGCAGCGTATGTGAATCAGGCCTGGAAAATGAAGTGTTTGCACGATTAATTACCTACGGAAAAGCAATGGGTTGCCATGGTGCAGCAGTTTTAGGAAGTACGTTGCTAAAGAATTACCTGATGAATTTTGCACGCGCATTTATTTACACAACCGCAGCACCTTTAAATAATCTGTTTGCAATAAAAAGCGCCTATGATGTATTATTGCAATCAGAAGAACAAATTACCGCATTGAAAATAAACATCATTTTTTTCAAAAGCAGAATAAAAACCGTTGCAGCTATCAATCTGCACGAAAGCTCCTCTCCTATTCAAAGCATTATTATTCCCGGAAATGAACGTGTGCGGAACATTGCAGCACAAATACAATCAAAAGGTTTTGATGTGCGTCCATTGGTAAGTCCAACCGTTCCTGTAGGACAGGAACGCATCAGAATTTGTCTGCATGCATTCAATACAGAAAAAGAAATAGAAGATTTAGTTTCAGCATTTCAAACAGCGTTGTAATGAGAAAGATATTTGTAAGCGGAATTGGAACAGGTATTGGCAAAACTCTTATTGCCGCTTTGCTTACCGAAAAACTGAAAGCCGATTACTGGAAACCGGTTCAGGCAGGCAATCTGGATGATACGGACACCGATTTTGTAAAACGGTTGGTTTCAAATACACAATCTGTTTTTCATCCCGAGGCATATAGACTAACAGCACCCATGTCGCCCCACGCTGCAGCTGAAATAGATGGAGTAGAAATAAGATTAGAGGATTTTAAAATCCCTGAAACCAACAACAATTTAGTAATTGAAGGTGCTGGCGGATTGCTGGTTCCGCTTTCAAATGAATTGCTGATTATAGATTTAATAAAGCATATAAATGCAGAAGTAGTTCTTGTTTCGCAGAACTACTTAGGCAGTATCAATCACACACTGCTGTCGGCAGAGGCATTGAAATCAAGAAATATAAACGTAACGGGAATTGTATTTAATGGCGAAACCTATCCGCAGGGAGAGCAGATAATACTGCAGCGCACCGGACTTCGGTGTTTGGCTAGAGTGCCGCAGATGAATGATATTTCGCGAGAGAGCATAAAGCTGTTGGCTGAAAAGTTAGAACTGTAATTTACAATTACATTCCTGTTTCATCGTTGGTGATAATCTGACCTGATGAAGGCTGTGATGATGCAGAAGATGATTTATCTTCAGTTGAGCCGCTTCCTATTAATAATGAAGCTGCGATTAAGAGGGTAGAAATTGCTGAGATCATGGCGTTTTGTTTTTTAAGGGGTTGTTATTTTTTGTGAATTACATTCCTGTTTCATCATTGGTAATAATCTGACCTGATGAAGGCTGTGATGATGCAGAAGATGATTTATCTTCAGTTGAGCCGCTTCCTATTAATAATGAAGCTGCGATTAAGATTGTAGAGATTGCTGAGATCATGGCGTTTTGTTTTTTAAGGGGTTGTTATTTTTTGTGAATTACATTCCTGTTTCATCGTTGGTGATAATCTGACCTGATGAAGGCTGTGATGATGCAGAAGATGATTTATCTTCAGTTGAGCCGCTTCCGATTAATAATGAAGCTGCGATTAGAATTGTAGAGATTGCTGAGATCATGGTGTTTGTTTTTTTGAGGGTTTGTAAAAAAATTTAATTGGGTGCTTGTAGTTTTTTTGTTGCACTTTAGTTTGGTCGTTTATCGAATAGCATGTAAATTGTAGCCGACTATTCAGAGATTTTTACTATAGTGAAACAACCCTGAAACCCGCGATGAGAGAGGAAACCCTGCAACATCTGAAGCACATTGTTGATGCACTCAATAAAAATGAGAAAGAAGTTCTTGTGGAATATCTTAAGGCATTTGACACCCGAGCGGGTAGTTACAAGCCAAAGACTCTGATCATTTTAGACTTGTTGTTAAAAAACGATGATTTGTCGAAAGTCAGCAAGTATTTGAAGAAGAAATTCGGGGCTAAGTCGCAAGACGCATTGCGAATGATGATGTACCGGCTGAAAGAAAAAATAGGAGAAAGTCTGGTCCTGGATGTAAATATTATGCGCGAAGGAATTTACAGTGAACTTTCGCAGGCAAGGGCAAACGTTGCCAAGAAAAAAATCATTGCACTTATTTACACGTCACGGGGAATTGCGCATGAAACGCTTGAACTGTATGACAAAGTGATTGCGCTGTCAAAAAAATTCGAATTCTATAATGATCTTATAGAAGTGTTGATGTATAAGCAACAACATGTGGGAATAAGAGAGGGAAAAAAGGAGTACAACAAACTGACTGAAGAAATAAACTTCTATGAAAAAAGCCGCACGGCTGCAAACGATGCCATAAAGGCTTATTATGAAGTTTCAATTAACTGGGGATTTAAAGGACTGAACAGAAATGTTCCTGATCCCGGTTACATTACATTTTTGGAAGACAAGCTTTCAAAACTCAAAAAGGATTTTGAAGAAACGTCCTCTGCTTTGGTTGGTTATTATTATTATACAATCAGTGTAGAATATAATCAGGTTCTTCATTTTGGGAAAAAGGCAAGTGAGTATTGCAATTACCTTGTTGACCTTGTAAAAAACAATCCTTCTATTTATCTGAAATTACGTTTGGGTAATGTGTATCTTAACTATAGTCAGAATGAGTTATTCAATTATGAATTCAATTCTGCTCTGCAAAATGCACAGGATGGTAAAAATTGTTTTAACTCCGGAACCTATAACTACAACAACAGTCTTGAGCTAGAATTTTATGCAAATTTCTATTCAGGAAATATGAAGAATGCAACTACTACTATTGAAACACTCATTCAAAATACAAAAACAGACAGAAGCGAATTCTCAACTGCAAAAAGAAACTACCTTCTTGCCTGCACTTATTTTGCACAAAAACAATTTATCAAAGCAAATCGCACAATTCAGTTCACTTCATCTGCCGAGAAAGATAAAGAAGGTTGGAATATTGGTATGCGTATCTTCAATATTATGAATACAGTAGAAAATGCACAGTTTGACCAAGCCGATTTACTGATTATGAATTTGCGACAGTTTATTAAAGAAGCATTGAAACTGAAGTTTGTTCCTGAACGGGATAAAATTATTCTTGAAATATTGCTTGAGCTAAGAAAACAGGGATATGATTTCGAGAAGATATTTAAAACAAAACATCAGCAGTTAGAACAACTTGCCAATGCTAAAGGAAATCACTCGTGGCAGATACAATCACCCGAACTTATTGTGTTCCATCGCTGGGTAGTTGCAAAGGCAAAAGAAAAGTTTTATGAACCGGTATATTCTGCTAAAGTTGTAAATAGCCTTGAGTAGCTAATTACACTCACACTCCTGCCCCTCTTTTGTTATAGTATTTAGCACCACAATAGTATCACAAAGTGAGAAATTCATTGCTATTTTTTCTTCATTTATTTCAAGCAGATACTGTTTGCAGGGTTTTTCACGCACACTGCTTTTATCAAAGTTCACTTCTGATTTTTTAATGATTGATGCAATGCTGTCTTTATTCAGATTCAGACAGGCAAGCTGACAAATGGCTTTTTCAGTTATCACCGGTTTTCTTTCAATAATTTCCGTTTTCACTCTTTCACTCGGCATCCAAAAATCAAAACTTCTTCCGCGTATCAACAGAAAATAAATAAAGATTGCACCAATAGTGAAACCTACTATATAATAGAAAAAACGTTTAGCCAATTGAGAGGGAATTAGAACGCAGCCATCAGCAACTCAATATCCTTATAAGGGATTTTGTAAGTATCGCCAAGGAATTTGTTTGTTAGAATACCGTTGTAGAGATAAATACCGTGGCGCAAACCGGGATTATTACGAATCATATTTTTCATGCCTCCGCTATCACCAACATTTAGCAACATGGGAGCAAAAATATTACTCAATGCCTGTGATGCTGTTTGCGCAACCCTTGATGCAATGTTTGGAACACAGTAATGCGTTACTCCGTGTTTAATAAAAACAGGATCAGCATGACTGGTAACGCGTGATGTTTCAAAACATCCACCCTGATCAATACACACATCAATAACAACAGATCCTTCCTGCATATCACTTACCATTTGTTCGGTTACAAGGCAAGGTGTTTTTCCGGATTTTGAACGAATAGCTCCAATAACCACATCAGCACGCATCAACGCTTTTGCCAAAATTTTAGGTTGTATAATAGAAGTATATATCCTTCTTCCAATGTCATTTTGCAATCGTGACAATTTGAAAATATGATTATCAAAAACCTTTACGTTAGCACCCAAACCTAATGCTGCACGTGCTGCTGATTCTCCCACCGTTCCCGCTCCAATGATTACAACTTCTGTAGGTGGAATTCCGCTTATTCCTCCCAGCAACATACCTCTTCCTTCATTTACATTACTCAGGTATTCAGCAGCAATCAATACTGCCGTACTACCTGCAATTTCACTCATACTGCGCACAAAGGGATAAATACCGGCTTTGTCTTTTATGTAATCGTAAGCAATGGCACTTGCTTTCTTTGCCATCAATTGCTTTAAAAAATTCTCGGGCTGAATAGTCAATTGCAGTGCAGAAAACAAAGTCTGGCGCGGCTGCATGATTTCAATTTCTTCCAATGATGGAGGAGCAACTTTCAGAACAATGTCAGCTTTGTAAACTTCTTTTATATCGTAGGCAATCTGCGCTCCTGCTTCACTGTAATCTTTGTCTGTAAAGTTTGCGCCTTTACCGGCATTGGTTTCAATAACAATTTTATGTCCGTTTGCTACCAAAAGTGCCACTGCATCAGGAACAAGCGGAACACGGTTTTCCTGAAAATGTGTTTCCTTTGGAATACCGATGTAAAGATCTTCCTGTTTGCGGCCTACTTCCAACATCTCTTCCTGCGGCATCAATCCGGCCGAAGTAAGCGTAAAAAAGCCGCTGCGTTTTTGTTCTATCATTTGTTATTCTGTTTGTGTGTGGCGTTAATGGTTCTTATGTCGTTGTCAACTGTAATTTCAACTTGCACATATTCGTCAGGCAACAGAATTTCAACTATTGCCGGCCATTCAATAAAGCAATATGTATTGCTGAAGAAATAATCGACACAGCCTGTGTCTTCTGCTTCCTGTGTTGATTTTAATCGGTAAAAATCAAAATGATAAACGGGTATATTTTCCTTATTGCGATATTCATTGATAATAGAAAACGTAGGACTGCTCACCAAATCCGTTACTCCAAGTTCCTGAGAAATAGATTTAATAAAGGTTGTTTTTCCTGCGCCAAGATTTCCTGAAAAGGTTATAACCTTTGTTTCACCGCAAAATGAAAGTAATTCCTTAGCTGCTTTACCAAGGTCGTTGAGACTTTCAGAACGTATAGAAATTGATTTTTGAGTAGAAATTGTTGTCACTTCCGAAAGAAAAGTTATAAATCAATACTACACAAACTTACTTATTTTCCAACTAATTCTTAGAAAATATCATTCTAAGATTACTAACTTTTCAGTAAAAATCTGCCCTGCTACTTTTATGTTAATGAGATAAACACCTGCTGACAAACTATTTGCAGCAAGGTCAACAGATGATTTAATTAATCCAGCTGACTTAAGCTGCGTTTCTGAATACACTACTCTTCCTGTAATATCAGTTAAGGTATTTGTTACCACCTCGGGTGTTAGTAATTGATATGAAAAGTTCACTCTGCCACTTGCCGGATTTGGAAAAACTGACAGATTAGTAAGTCTTAAATTATCTTCCACGCTTAAAACTGAAGGCGACATAATCCAATTGGTAATTGCTGTGTCCAAAGGATTGGTAGGTGCATCATAATGGCGAACCCAGTGTCCAGCTTCATCAATAAGGAACTTATTAAAATTCCATGACACTGAAACATCCTGAACACCATTCAAATCTGCACGCTGAAGCCACTTATATACAGGAACGGTATCTGCTGAAACAGTTGCAATTTTAGACATCATCTGAAAAGTTACATTATAACTTTGACAGAAATCATAAATAGTAGAATCGTAACCTGGTTCCTGATTACTGAAATCATTGCAAGGAAAGCCAATAATTTCAAAATCGTATTGCTGATAATTTGCATACAGTTCTTGTAAATCGGTATATTGATGAGTATATCCACACAAACTTGCTGTATTTACTACCATCACTTTCTTTCCATGAAAAATTGTGAAGTCAATTGAATCTCCAAGAATTGTTGCTCCCGAAAAATCATGAAACGAAGAAAATGTTTGTGCAGAAAGAGAAATTGAAGTTGATATAGCTATGATTAGCAGCAGCGATTTTTTCATATATTATTTTTTCGAAAGATACAGAAAAAGCAATCACAACTATTTGCTAATCTATTTACTTGTTAGTATTATGTGAATAAAATAACTCCTAATTATAAAGCATTTCTTCTTAATATTGATTTCGATTAATACAAATATCGGATGCGCAAACAACCTGTTATGAACGAACTAAGTAAGCTGCAGCACTATATCAAACGCTTTTGCCCGGAGCTTTCCAACGTTAAGTTCAGCAAAACACGATACGCAGATATATCGGAAAAAGAGCAGGATAAACTAATTGAACAATACATAAGTAATATCCGTTCATTAGCCACCGAAGACGACTGGACCAACTGATTCAGTAACCTAAATCTACATTCTATCGTTTAGTTGTCAAATTCTTTTCTGAATGAGGCAATTTGTCATAACACAAGGTATTACTGAGAAACAGGAGGAATCCTTTTACATCTACCTGCGTGATATTGCCAAAGAAGATATTCTGAGCACCGAAGAAGAAGTGCAGCTTGCACTACGCATTAAGAACGGTGACAGAGCCGCTCTTGAAAAACTTACCCGCGCCAACCTGAAGTTTGTGGTAAGCGTTGCAAAACAATACCAGCACCGTGGTCTTAACCTTCCCGACCTTATTAATGAAGGAAATCTGGGACTTATACTGGCTGCGCAAAAATTTGACAGCTCAAAAGGATTCCGTTTTATAACGTATGCCGTTTGGTGGATACGCCAAAGTATTATCAGTGCTATTTCAGAAAAATCAAGGGCAATAAAAATTCCACGCAAGCAGGTGGATACCTTAAATAAGATACGAAACGCGATGCGACTTCTGGAACAAAGGCTGGAGCGCGAACCATCCTTGGAAGAACTTTCGGAACATCTTGGTTTACCAGAAGAAAAGATCTCAGCATTACTTAGTGTTAATAAGCCGGTTGAATCAGTTGACAATAATTTTGGTGATGATTCTGAATTCAGTCTGAAGGATATTATAGCTAATCCTGACAATGATTTTTCGGACAGCAATCTGATTGACGAATCATTAAAAGAAGAAATAAGACGCTCGCTCTCTAAATTAGATATAAAGGAACGCGAAGTGCTGCAATTCTATTACGGGTTAGGTGCTACCAAAGGGTTAGAACTTGAGGAGATTGCAAAAGAAATGAACTTGAGCAGCGAGCGTATACGTCAAATAAAAGATCGTGCTTTGAGGCGTTTGCGCCTTGGCACCAGAGGTATGAACCTGAAGAATTTTCAGAATTAATTTATCGGAAACGTCATGCTGAACTTGTTTCAGCATCTTTAAAATGAGACCCTGAAACAAGTTCAGGGTGACGAATACTAAAACTCCGGAAACTCATCCGGATCAGCATCGTGCATGATGCTGTAAACTGCTTCCACCACATCTTCCACACCCGGCTTAGAGAAATAATCTCCATCGCTTCCGTATGCCGGACGGTGAGGTTTTGCGCTTAGTGTTTTGGGTTCTGAGTCTAAATACTGCCAAGCTTTTTGTCCTTCTACTACTTGCTGCATCATATAAGCTGAAGCACCTCCCGGAACATCTTCATCCAGGAACAAAACGCGATTGGTTTTCTTAATAGACTCTACGATGCTTTTGTTTACATCAAAGGGTAATAAGGTTTGAACATCAATCAGTTCAACCAAGATGCTAAGCTCTTTTAATTGTGTTGTTGCTTCCTGCGCAATTCGGCAGCAAGAGCCATAAGTTACCACCGTAACATCGGTTCCTTCTGATAAAACTTCAGGTATGCCAAGAGGCGTTCTGAACTCACCAATATTATCAGGAAGTTTTTCTTTTGTGCGATAGCCGTTAAGTGGCTCAATTATAATCGCAGGGTCATCAGCAGCCAGCATAGTGTTATAAAAACCTGCAGCCTTTGTCATGTTACGTGGAACGAGTACATAAATCCCGCGAAGAGAATTAATAATCATTCCCATAGGTGAGCCGCTGTGCCAGATACCTTCGAGCCTGTGACCGCGGGTACGAATAATTAATGGCGCTTTTTGACCACCTTTTGTGCGATAATGAAGTGAAGCTAAATCATCACTCAAAATCTGGATGGCGTAAAGCAGATAATCTAAATACTGTATCTCGGCAATAGGACGCAAGCCGCGGATAGCAAGCCCTATCCCCTTGCCTGCTATGGAGGCCTCGCGAATACCCGTATCAAAAATACGGTTCTCGCCAAACATGGCCTGCAAACCTTCAAAGGCTTGATTCACATCACCAATTTTACCTAAATCTTCACCAAAGGCAAGTACTTTGTTATTAGTTGCAAATATCTTTTCAAAGTTGGCTTTTAAAACTTCGCGACCGTCTTTCATGGGTGAAGCATCTGAATAAACAGGTGCAACAGATTTTACCGCCAGCGCATTTTCTGCGGATTGACTGTGCAAATAGGAATTATAGCGGTCAGCATTTTTTTCCTGCGCTTCTTTATACCATATATGCAATTGCGCTTTTGCATCTAATTCTTCAAAGCGGGTGGCACGGAGAACTTTTCGCACGGCAGAAATCACATCTTTGCGTACTGGGTCAATGGCAGTGAGTAAATCATTTTTAATAGTGTTTACTTTAGCAGCATTTTCGCTTTCGGCAGCAATAAAATCAATGTAAGCCGAAACGGTTCTTAGCTCCTGTTTTATCTCGTTGTTGAAGGCATCCCAGGCGGCCTTCTTAGCATCGCGCACATATTTCTTAGCGTTCTCTTCGATCACATCTAATTCTTCGACAGCAGCAATCGCATTGGAGAGCATCCATTCTCGCATTTTAACAATACAATCATATTCGGTTTCAAAATCAAGGCGGTCTTTGCCTTTGTAGCGCTCATGCGAGCCGGAGGTGCTGTGTCCCTGGGGCTGAGTAACTTCTTGGATATGGAACAACACCGGCACATGCGTTTCGCGGCACTCGGCTATTCCTTTCTCGTATAACTCGCAAAGCCCGGGATAATCCCAGCCTTTAGCGGTGTAAATGCGAATTCCATTAGTGTTTTTCTCTTTAATGAAACCACGCAAAGCCTCTGAAATACTTTCCTTAGTTGTCTGCACTTTCTTTGGCACCGAAATTCCATAACCATCATCCCAAACAGATATTGCCAAAGGAACCTGTAAAACTCCTGCAGCATTAATGGTTTCAAAGAATAAGCCTTCAGAAGTGCTGGCATCGCCTATGGTTCCAAATGCTACCTCGTTTCCTTTGTTAGAAAAAGCAGTTTCATTTTTCAATTCCGGGACATTGCGGTAAACTTTTGAAGCCAACGCTAAACCCAATAGACGTGGCATTTGGGCAGCTAAAGGTGAAATATCGGAAGTGGAATTTTTATTCTCCATCTGATTTTTGAACATTCCGTTCTTGTCGAGCATACGGGTTCCATAATGCCCGTTCATGCTGCGTCCGGCTGATGACGGCTCGGCTTCCACTGATGGATGAGCATACAATTGAGCAAAAAATTCCTGAACAGTCAGTAATCCGCAAGCCATCATAAAGGTCTGATCTCGGTAATAGCCGGCACGGTGGTCGCCATCACGGAAAGCCTTTGCCATGGCTATCTGCGCTACTTCCTTGCCATCACCAAAAATGCCGAACTTGGCTTTTCCGGT
>CANKAM010000061.1 GCA_947479755.1 Bacteroidota bacterium | reverse complement strand
TTTCACAGCAAGATACATGCTGTATTTGTTTTCTTCACGTGATTTCATGTTTTCTAAGTGTTGCGCCAACTATCCGACTCGTAAGCCGTTTTTACGATAGCCAACTGATTAATAATTAAATTTAAAATCAAGTAACACTTAGTTCATGCTTTTTCTTTTTAGTTCCCCTCCTTTTTTCAAGGAGGGGTGTCCGAAGGACGGGGTGGTCTTTGAAGTAATTATTTTTATTCCATCATGCTGAACTCGTTTCAGCATCTCTCTAATTCTATTAACTCTGTTTCTTTTCTTTTATTGTATAACTCCTAAAATATTTTTTCTATCCCGTCATGCTGAACTCGTTTCAGCATCTCTCTACTTCTATCAACGCTGCCATTTTTATTTTATTGTGCAACTCAAAAAAATATTTTTCCAGCACCGTAGGTGCGCAATACTAATAGCCCCATCAATAACAATAAATTTTAGCTCCGTCAGGAGCGACATGTTTGTAGAAATAACAAACAATTATCAAACAGAACTCCGTAGGAGTGCCCTCAATTACTTTCGTTCATAATCGCCTGGTCCGCATTTCTCTCTTCTACATAATACGCACGATAATTTTTTTCAAAACCATCAAGAATAGTTTGGTCTTCATGATGTAGAATAAAAACATCATTCTTAAAACTCATATAACTCTTTCCGGCATTTGTAAAATTTACTTTATAACTCTTCACATTGTCTTTATTACCGCTGCCATTGGTGCAAGTGCGCAAAAAATAAACCAAATCTCTTACACACTTCACCTTATCAGGTATAAGATACTTAGGTCCTTTAAATTTAATTTCCTCAATAGTTATAGCAGAATCATAAGGAAGTAATGAAGCAATCTCTGTCCTCACAATCGTGCATTTAACCTCGTTCTTTTTTCTCAGAAATACACCCTTCTCAGCACCTTCTTCCGGTTCACTTTCATGAAAAATATCATACGCGTTTGGTGGTTCAACTTCTATCTTTCCGGCATAAACCAATGCAGGTTTCTGCGCAACAATTAGTTGCTGCTGTCGTGACTTTTCTGCATATGAAATAACATGCCAGGGCTTCGCGTTAATAGTGTGTTTCATTAAATCCACCCCATTTTCTAAAAGCACAATCTTCATGTATTGCATAGGCTCAATAAAATAAAAACTGGATTCTATTACCGGTAATTTCTTATTTGATAAGTCAATAAAAAAGTCCAGTGAATCCGGCTCAATAGGAACCCAATACGGTTTAAAGAACTCCTGTTCCATCCCGGTGTATTTTGAGCAAAGCGAAATCCAATCTTTCTGGATATTCAACAAATTCTCAGGTTTTATAAGTTGCCTGCCTTTGAATACATTTATTGTTGTAGGATGCTTTTGCAAATACTTCAGAATATTCTCCACCTCAGCCAATCCCTCAATCCACTCTTTCTCGAAACTTTGTAAAAAATCAACTTGCACCAATTCCTTTACCCTCAAACGCTTCTGCTTCGCTCCTTCGGCTTGTAGCTCCTTTAAATAAGTTGGGAAGAGGGAAGGTTGGGAACTCATTGTTTTTGATTTAACCATTCATCTGGTATTTTATCGTCAATTTTCCAAAACGCCACAGCTTCAAAATGAGATTTTGAATTATGTGTTTTCTTTACAATCTTAATTTGTAATTCTTTACCTATTAGGACATCTGTATCTATTGTTGAATCTGGTGCAATTTTAATCCCTGCGACTTCAATAAAATTTATTATTAATCGATTGCTTTTCTCGGTATTATAAAATCGTGAATCAATGTAGCCAGCTTCATTTTCAAATCTGCATGAGAAATAAGGCGTGTTTTTGACTTCACTTTTCCCATCTTTTACTTCTGTAATTGTTACTTTATGAATACCTGCTTTCAATAATTGAGTTGGCTGTTTTACTGAAATAAATTTCATTCCCTTTTCTAACGGTTCCTCGTAATATTCAAATTCTCTTGTAAAAATATGCATAGGTGTGCCATTTTCAAATTCAACTCTTTCTCTCCATTGATCCCTATTAAATCGATAAATTCTATAGGTTATTTCATCTACTAAACTCCATTCTGAATCACTTCTTTTACCTCCAATATATTTTCCATTGGAATCATATTTATAGTGTAAATTTTTCCATAAAGATTGAGTGTCATAAGATGCAACATCATTTTGATTAGAATCAGAAAAAGTATAAGACACTTCTTTTAACAATTTTCCTTTGATGCTATAATCAAAATTATCTCTAGAAATTAATTCCCCACCAACACCATAAACATTTTCAATAATTTTTTTTCCTGAAAACGAATCATATTTTATTACATTTTTTTTAGTAAATTCCTCATGAGAATTATAATAATTTATAATTTTTATATTTCTGTTTTCATAATTATAGGTTTCTTTTTCCTTTTTAGAATTTTTCAAATCGCAAGTAACCTTCTCAATTAATTCTCCTTTTTCATTATAAAGGTATTTTGTAGTAATTTTATCAATCAACTTGTAATGTCCATCAAATATATTTCGTTCTATTTGATTTCCCTTCTCATCATACTTAAATTTAACTAATGATTTGAACCAATCTGAAGAACTTTCTTCATATGAATCATAGCTTATATGCTTTGCTTCTATCAAATTCCCCTTTTTGTTATATTTATATAAACTATAATCAGCTGCCCCACTACCATAATCACAATGATATTCGATTTCATTTCCTTTAGTGTCAAATTTTAATTCAAATTCGTATTGAATGTGAAGCCCTGAATGGAATTCTCTTATTTTATTATTATTCTCATCGTAACTAAAGACAATACTGTGAAATTCATCCTCTTTAAGAATTAGTCGACCTTTTTCATCGTATTCATAATTACCATAGTAATCTTTTTTATAAGGCGATAATGGATAATAAGTAGATAATTCAATAAGATTATTATAATCATTATATCTATATATAATTGTATATTCCAAATTTCCTAGAAATGAATACACAGTTTTTTCAATCAGATTTCCATTTAAATCATAATCAACTGACAATTGTAAACCCAATGTTTTATCTCTATTTTCAACTCTGTTAATTACATTTTTCGTATAAAAATAAACCGTTGAAGTTCCATTTTCGTTTATTTTTTCAATTAATTGTCCTTCTTCATTATATAGGTATTCAATTTTAGTATCAAAAACAAATTCCTCTTTGCCATCTCTGTTTTCTGTTTTTAAATCAACATCAGATTCCTTACAATATTCTTCTGCCGATGTAATGTTCCAATTATTATCATAATTGTAAATAATTCTTTTTTCATCACATTTAATATACTCAACCAGTTTACCATATTCATTATAAGTATAAATCTCTTTGTTTATAATTTTGTTTTTTCTTCCATATTCAGTTCTATCAATTAAGTTTTCTTGCTTGTTATAAGAACACAATATGGTTGATAGTAGATCTCCATTAATATCAAAAATTTGTTTTCTAATTAAATTCCCAAATAGGTTAAAATCGTAAGTAATTTTTGAAAGAAAATCACCTTTTATCCAGGGTTTAGAATGATCTTTAACCAAATATCGAGTTTCGGTAAGTGTTTTAACATTACCCTTTAAACCAAAGCTAGCCCTTATTTTATTTTTTTCCATTGCTTAATGAATTATTCTGTAACTTTTATTTTTACTCTGCAAAAAAAGCTTTCGTCCTCGTTACATTTATTTTTTTGCTGTCCTCCTATCTTTTCCAACCCCTAAAGTATAAAAATTCAATAACCTCAATCTTTTCATCCCTTTTGTCCTATTGGTCCTTTTTGCATCCAACCAAAACACCAACCAAATTATTAAACCCCAACCACCAATAGCAGCACACGTCCAGACTCAAAAATAGAACGGATATGCCTGTTCTCCTAAATGTTCTTCTCCATATACTTTTCAATAATTGTTAGAATTTTCATAACATTATGATACCCTATCAGCCATGGTAATATTTCAACCGTGTGATGAATCAAATATTTAAATAATTCAGCAGGAACAGGGCTAAGAAAAGATCCTAGAGCGGCTGCAATAAATAAATTTGCAGTGATTTTGTAAGGGAGGAGGTGAAGTTGAGTCATAAGACAGTTATTTGGCGTTGTCCTTGACCCAACGCGAATTACTGAATTATAAAATACATCAACATTATATTGCTATCACCGGTTCATCTTCGAGGTTGCCAAGGAACCTCTTAAAAAGTTAATACTTACCAGAACCGTGATACTTGAGAAATTGCTTTATTACACTCCCGTAGGGTTTTAAGCGTTTCAATTCTTTGTATTATTTGAAACACCTATAGCTTATATTATTTCTCGCTGTAAAAATAAGCAAAATAAACATACCCAAAATCAAAAATTAATTTCTAAGAATACGCGTCAATCACAAATAGAACCCCGGTTGGGCGTAGTGTCTCGCTAAGCCCTATTTAACCGGCCTTCTGCCTTAAATTTTAGCCATCAACCCAACCACGCGTCCATCGCCTGTGGGCGGGTATCCACGCTGAGTGCGAACCACAAGTTTTGCGGCTGCTAAGCACAGGCCTGTGCGACAAGCAAAAGCTTATGGTTGGTCAGCGTGGTGCCTTTTCTTTTGTTACTTTTCTTTGGGCAAGCAAAGAAAAAGTAAAATACAAATCAGCCATAGCAGCGCATTAAATTTTTTCGCTCTCCGGTTACTTTTTCTAAAAAATTACAAAATCCAAATAACTACAAACCAACATTTTACCCTCCTTACACGAGTTAAAACGAGTCGTGCAACAAATTCTCTAACCCTTACAGTAAATTCTCCAACCCTTACATACGCCAGAACGAGTCGTGCAGCAAATTCTCCAACCCTTACATACGCCAGAACGAGTCGTGCAACAAATTCTCTAAGCCTTACATTCGCCAGAACGAGTCGTGCAGCAAATTCTCCAACCCTTACATACGCCAGAACGAGTCGTGCAGTAAATTCTCTAACCCTTACATCCGCCAGAACGAGTCGTGCAACAAATTCTCTAACCCTTCCGCAACCTAAATTAACCTCATCACAATCATTTTCCACCGCTCAAATTCCCAAAACCAAACTAAAAAACAAATTCCTTCCCCTCTCCTAAAGGAGAGGGGTTAGGGGTGAGGTCAACCTTTCTTTTACTTACCTTTGCCCCATGAACACCACCGAAACAAAGAAACTACCCGTTACCATATACGCTGAAAGCACGCCCAACCCCAATGCAATGAAATTTGTTGCCAATATCGGGTTGCTGAAAGATGTAAGCGTTGAATATACTTCCAAAGCACAGGCAAAAGGTTCGCCTCTTGCACAAAAGTTGTTTGAGTTTCCGTTTGTGGCAGGTGTGTTTATAGCTGCCAACTTTGTGTCGGTTACTAAAACCAATGCAGTAGAATGGGAAAGCATTACACTGGATCTGCGCAGTTTTATACGCGAGTTTTTGGCTAACGGAGGAGAAGCGGTGGCTGAGCTTCCGGAGAAGAAAGAAGTCTCGCCTGAGGCAGGAGCAGCAGCTATTAAAACAGATGCTTCAACAAAAGCCAATCCTGTTATTGACGGTAAAATTATTGCCATACTGGAACAATATGTTCGTCCGGCAGTGGAAGGTGATGGCGGAAATATTCAGTTCAAATCATTTGAAGATGGTAAAGTAAATGTGGTGTTGCAGGGTGCGTGCAGCGGTTGCCCCTCTTCTACCATTACGTTGAAAGCAGGTATTGAAGCATTGCTGAAAAAGATGGTTCCTGAAGTGCAGGAAGTGGTAGCGGTAGCGGAATAATAAATCAAGCCAATAATTTAAACCACCGCACTCCTTCGACAAGCTCAGGATGACCGGCACACAATCAGTCACACTGAGCCTGTCGAAGTGCTTATATAACTAAACATGTATCCCGTTCGCGCCAAAAAACACTTAGGTCAGCATTTTCTTAAAGACGAAAACATTGCCCGAAAAATTGCTGAAAGCCTTAGCGGGCATGGCACTTATAAACAGGTATTGGAAATAGGTCCCGGAACGGGGATGCTGACCAAATACCTTTTAGAGAACGAAGCGATTGATGTAAGCGTAGTGGAAGTTGACCGTGAATCGGTTGAATTTCTGAAACTGAACTTTCCGCAACTGAAAGGTAAAATAATTGAAGGCGATTTTCTGAGACTGAACATTGACCTGGAGCGTTATGCCATCATCGGCAATTTCCCTTACAACATTTCGTCACAGATATTTTTCAACGTTTTGGAACACCGCAACAAGATACCGGAAGTGGTGTGCATGATACAGCGGGAAGTGGCGATGCGGATAGCTTCTCCTCCCGGTAGAAAAGACTATGGAATACTGAGCGTTCTGCTTTCTGCTTTCTATGATATTGAATACCTCTTCACGGTAAACGAAACCGTTTTTGTTCCGCCCCCAAAAGTAAAATCAGGTGTTATACGCCTTACGCGCAATAACACCATAGCACTCGACTGCGATGAAAAAGAATTTTTCGCGGTAGTAAAAACAGCTTTTAACCAACGCAGAAAAACATTGAGGAATGCACTCAAAAGTCTTACTTTCGCACCCGTTGCAGAAAGCAAATTGTTTGACAAACGTGCAGAACAACTGAGTGTTGGAGAGTTTGTTGAGCTGACGAAGTTGCTGTCTGTTGCAAAATAACAGTCGTCATTCCGAACTTGTTTCGGAATCTTATATTGAGATGCTGAAACAAGTTCAGCATGACGTCTCTTCAAGCGGTTAAAAAATGAAATTTGAAGTAACCCCCTCATTTGTTTTTGAAGTGCACGATGCCATCAAGCATAAGCGGCACGATGATGTGGTTGAAATGCTGGAGCCGCTTCACCCTGCGGATATAGCAGAGCTTATTAAAGAATCGTGGACACACGATGCACAATACGTTTACAATCTTTTAGACGAAGAAAAAGCTGCCGATGTACTGGTGGAAATGGATGATGATGTAAGGGACGGATTCCTTGCTTCACTTTCTTCCGAGCAAATTGCCAAGCACATTGATAACCTTGATTCGGATGATGCTGCCGATTTGATTGCCGACCTTCCTGATGAAAAAATAAAGGAGGTTCTGGAGCAGATGGATGATGCCGAACAGGCAAGCGACATCGTTGACCTCTTGCGTTACGATGAGGACACCGCAGGCGGACTGATGGCAACCGAGTTAGTTACAGCTAACCTGAAATGGACGGTTCAGCAATCTATTGTTGAAATGAAAAGACAGGCAGAAGAAGTGGGAAGTATTTATACTGTGTATGTAATTGATGATGATGAAAAACTACACGGAATACTTTCATTAAAACGCCTACTGATTTCACCACCCGAAGAAAAAATAGAAAAGATTTATTTCAAAGATGTGATATCCATTAATGCTGCTGCAAAGTCTGAAGATGTAGCTACGTTATTTGAAAAATATGACTTGGTTGTAATTCCTGTGGTTGATATTACCGGCAAGTTATTAGGCAGAATTACCGTGGATGACGTGATGGATGTGGTGCGTGAAGAAGCCAGCGAGGATTACCAGTTAATGAGTGGTATCTCGGAGAACATTGAGGCCGATGATAACCTGTGGGTGAGCACGCGGGCTCGCCTTCCCTGGCTGATGGTTGCCCTTGCAGGTGGTGTGGTAGGTTCGCGTGTACTTACTTCTTATGAGCCACAAATTCAGATACATCCTGAGATGGCTTTTTTTATGCCGCTGATTGCTGCCATGGGCGGTAATGTGGGTGTACAAAGTTCTGCGCTCGTTGTGCAAGGACTTGCCAATAATACGATAGGCAAAGGAGATATTATTCCTAAATTATTTCGCGAATTAATTGTTGGTTTATTCAACGGTTTAATCTGCGCTGTTTTGTTACTGGCCTACAATCTTATCTTTAATGATTACTTGGCATTGAGCGTTACTGTAAGTGTTGCGCTGCTCTCAGTGATTGTGTTTGCAGCTATCTTCGGAGCATTTGTTCCACTGGTGCTCAATAAATTTAAAATTGACCCTGCGCTTGCTACCGGTCCTTTTATTACTACTTCTAACGACATCATTGGTCTGTTCATTTATTTTATGATAGGCAGACTCATGTATGGGCTATTCTAATTTCCAACCTCTAACTTCCAACTACTATGAACTTTGAAGAATACCGCAAACACGATGCTATTGCATTAGCAGAATTGATAAAGAAAAAAGAAGTAACAGCTTCTGAACTTCTTGATATTGCTATCAAACGCACAGAGGAAGTGAACCCGAAAATTAATGCGGTGGTAACACCTTGTTATGATGTTGCAAAAGAACAGCAGAAAAGTGTTGATGCCAATTCTGTTTTTGCGGGAGTTCCTTACCTGATGAAGGATTTAGGTCCTGAGTTGAAAGGTGTTCGTCACACGATGGGAACACGGTTCATGAAAGATTATATTCCGAAAGAAGATTCAGTTGTAACACAACGCGTGAAAAAAGCAGGGCTTGTAATCTTTGGAAAAACCAACACGCCTGAGTTTGGTTTAACACCTTTTACTGAAAGTGAATTACTGAAACCTGCACACAATCCCTGGAACACCGAACACACCACAGGCGGAAGCAGTGGCGGCAGCGGAGCAGCAGTTGCAGCAGGAATTGTTCCGATTGCCAGTGCAAATGACGGAGGTGGCTCTATCCGTATTCCTGCAAGTTGCAATGGTTTGTTTGGCATGAAACCTTCACGCGGAAGGGTTACACTTGGCTTGCAAAGTGGTGAGCTTTGGGGTGGGGCTGTTTGTGAAGGATCGGTTTCACGCAGCGTTCGCGACAGTGCTTATTATTTAGATGTTATTCAAGGTTCAGCACCGGGAGAACCCTACTCTATTCAAACACCTGAAAAACCGTATTCGGAAGAAATAAAAACGCAACCGGGGAAACTGAAGATTGCTTTTTCGCTGGAGCATCCGATGGGAATAAAGCAGGACGAAGAAAATATTGCAGCCATTAATAACACCGTAAAGCTTTTAAAAAGTCTTGGTCACGAAGTGGAAGAAATACCACTACCCTACAAAAAAGAATTACTTACACATATTCTTTACATGACGGTATTGGGAGAAACTTCTGCAACCATTGACTATCTGGGTGAGCGAAACAACAAGAAGCCAACTATAAAAGATTTTGAACCCAACACCTGGCTGCTTTATAAATTAGGAAAATCATTTTCGGCAGGTGATTTTGCATTGGCAAAACTGAAGTGGAACGAAACAACACGCGCAATGGGACAATTCGGTTTAAAATACGATGCCTTGCTTACACCAACCCTTGGGATGAAACCGTTTAAAATTGGCGCATTGCAAAACAGCAAAGCTGAAGACATTGCATTAAGAACATTAAATGCACTTGGCAATACTTCGGTTATAAAAAATGCGGGCATCATTGAAAAAACAGCTACTAAAATTTTCTCGTGGATACCGTATGCACCGCTTGCCAACATTACCGGACAACCTTCCATGACTGTTCCGCTGCATTGGTCAAAGGATAATTTACCTGTTGGCACTATGTTCACCGGCAGACTGAATGATGAAGCTACCTTATTTCAACTTGCAGCACAATTAGAAAAAGCGCAGCCGTGGTTTGATAAGGTGCCAACAATCTGATTTTATCCATCAGTTACGGAAACTTAAATTTCCATGAATTTAGATTCATACCAACCTGATAAATCTTTATTTTTGCCGCTCTTAAAAAACTCTAAACCCATTTATATGCTTAAAAAGTTTACGCTTGCCTTAGTTTTTATTTCCTCCTTAGTTATTGTTTACGATGCTAATTACAACAATGCACATACTAATGGTACGGGTGCTCCTTCGGGACGCACAGGCTCGCCCGGGGACGGTGTAACCTGTAACAACGGAAGTTGCCATTCAGGTGCTGCACCTACTGATCAGGTGGCAACAATTACTTCAGATGTTCCTGTTGGCGGCTATGTTCCCGGAACAACGTATAACATTACGGCTACTGCAACTAAAGCGGGAGTAACAGAATTTGGTTTTCAACTATCACCACAAAATGCAAGCGGAACAAAACTGGGTGCGTTTGTAACACCACTGCCTGCAGGAACACAATTTGCAAACCCCAACACCGGTATGGCCAATAAATATGTTACGCACACTGGTTCTGGAACTGCCGGCAGCGGAGTTAAAACATGGACCATTCAATGGACTGCACCCACAGAGGGAACAGGAACGGTTACTTTTTACGGAGCATTTAACTTTACCAACAGCAACAACAATAGTTCAGGCGATGTAATTAAAAATGCAACGCTTGCTATTACTGAAAATACTTCTATCGGAATCAATGAAGCAGATGGCGGCAACGAAGGTTTTGTTGTGTTTCCAAACCCTGCAAGCGATATACTTAATGTTTCGTTTTTCCTGTATGAACTAACTAACGTAAGCGCAGAAATCTTTGACATCAATGGACGTTTGGTAAAACAAACAACTACCGAAAATCTGCATCCCGGAAGACATGAACTTAAATTCAATGCTCATAATGATATGGAAGCAGGAGTTTATTTTATCCGTTTAAACGATGGTAAAAATGTTTACAGTAAAAAAGTAGTGGTGAAATAAAAACACTTCGACAAGCTCAGTGTGACAACAATTGTCAGGCTGAGCCTGTCGAAGCCTAATCAGATGGCAAGGTTATTGCCTTTTCAGAAACACAAAAAATTTATCAGCTTGAAAAAAAATCTTCTTCTTAGTGTTACTCTTGCAGCAACTGCATTTGTTTTGCAAGGCTGTCTTAACGATAAAGGCGAAGTTCCGAAACCGCCTGAAACCCATTGCGACAGCCTTAATGTAAGCTACAATTTAAATGTAGCCCCTATTGTGCAGGCAAAATGCGGCACTATCGGCTGCCACGATGCCGGAAGTCCTAACGGTGATTTAACTAACTATACACACCTGAGCGGAATAAGCGCCACGGTTGCCAACCGCATACAACGCCCCTCCAGCGACCCATTATATATGCCACAAGGTGATGTGCTTACCCAAGATGAATTGGATTTTATTCTTTGCTGGATAGATAAAGGCGCGCCTAATAACTAACACTATGAAAAAGCTAATTGCTCTATTACTAATTATCAATTGTCAATTATCAATTGTCAATTCATTTGCCCAAAGCGTTTACATCAGCGAAAGCACCGAAATATCTTTTTTCTCAAAATCACCTATTGAAGATATTGATGCGGTAAACAAACTATCTACTTCCATTATTACACTGCACAACGACAGTATTGCATTTAAAGTGCCCATTACCGGTTTTGTTTTTAAAGACGGATTGATGCAGCGCCACTTTAACAGCAACTACATGGAAAGCGATAAAAAAGGGTATGAGAACGCAACACTGAAAGGAAAAATAAATGAGGACATTGATTTTAAAACCGATGGTGAATTTAAAGTAACCTGCACCGGAATATTGAAAATGCACGGAGTGGAACAACCGCGAAATTTTGAAGGTGTGTTTATTGTAAAAGAAGGAAAGGTAAACCTCACCTCAAAATTTAAAGTGCTGGTTGCCGACCACAAAATAAAAATCCCGGGTGACAAGTTGATGAACATCGGAAAAGAAATAGAAGTAAGTGTTTCGGCTAATTATAAACTCTACGTTAAACCATAAAGTATGAGAAATTTTTTACTATTTAGTTTTGTATTGATTTCATCGTTTTCAGTTTTTGCTCAAGATGATATTATGAATCTGCTTGACGAGACCACTGAAAAGCCAAAGAATGAACCTGTTCTTGAAACCTTTAAAACCACACGTGTTATCAATGCACAATCAACTGAAACGGTTCCAAAGAATGCGATGGATTTTCGCATTACGCATCGCTTCGGAAATATAGGAGCTGCAAGCGGTGGAGGCTTCAGTTCCTTTTACGGAATGGACAATGTTGCCAACATACGCATAGCATTTGAATACGGAATTCTGGAGAACTGGATGGTAGGAGTTGGAAGAAGTAAAACATTGGGAAACATTGATGCTTTTACCAAATGGCGTTTCCTTACACAAAGCACTAACAATAAAATTCCGTTATCACTTGCAGTTTACCTCAACGCAGCTATTTCACCCATTAAGCGCGAACTATTTTATGCCGATGTTCCGGTGCATAAAAACAACATTCTGCACCGTCTTTCTTATACCGCACAATTAATCATTGCACGTAAATTCGGGAACATTGGATCGTTGGAATTATTGCCAACATACGTGCACCGTAACTATGTAAAAACGTATGTTAATCCTGAAAACGGTGCAGGCGAAACCAACGGATTATTTGCATTAGGTGCAGCAGCGCGGATTAAGCTTACTAAACGTTCTTCTCTTTTAGTGGAGTATTTCTATACCTTTTCAGAGTTTCGTAAAAACAATCCTACCCGCCCGTATTATCAGCCGGTAAGTATTGGTTATGAAATTGAAACAGGCGGACACGTGTTCCATATCAACTTCAGCAATGCAGTTGGAATTATTGAAAATGATTTTATCCCCAACTCGCCCGACACCTGGAACTTAGGTGGCTTTAAATGGGGCTTCAATATTTCGAGGGTGTTTAATTTCTAATCACGGGTACGTGAAATAGAACATGAGAACAGTTGTGTGCGTTATTTCCTTTATCTTTTCTTTTGTTGTGCTAACTTACTCACAACAGGAGCCCTTAAGAATTGAGGGCAAAGCACAGGGCACAACCTATCATATTACTTATTTTGATAAAAAGAATAGAAATTTCCAGCCAGCGATTGAAAAGATACTGAAGGATTTTGATAAATCTGTCTCTACATATCTTCCCACTTCAATTATATCAAGAATAAATTCAAATGAGAAAAACGTAGTCGTTGACAACTACTTTATTACTTGTTTTAATAAAGCCAAAGAGGTATGGAAAAATACAGACGGGGCTTTTGACCCCACCGTTTATCCATTAGTTAATGTATGGGGCTTCGGTCCCGGTCAAAAACAAAAAATTGAAAAGCCTTTAATCGACAGCATTCTTCAGTTTGTTGGGTTCGGGTTAATTGAATTAGATGGCAAGCGGGTTATTAAAAAAGACCCGCGCGTTTCACTGGACTTTAATGCCTTTGCACAAGGATATTCTGTTGATGTGGTTTCCCGTTTTTTAGATTCAAGAGGAATTGCTTCTTATATTGTTGAGATGGGTGGAGAAGTGTATGCTAAAGGTAAAAAGCCGAATGGTGACAACTGGACTATTGGAATTGAAAAACCTATTGATAACAGTGATTCCCAAAATCCGCTGAAGGCGATTGCGAAGTTGGAAAACCTTGCTATTGCCACCTCAGGAAACTATCGCAAGTTTATTATTGAAGATGGAATAAAATACGCACATCATCTTGACCCTAAAACAGGTTATCCAGCAAAAAATAATTTACTGAGCGCTTCTGTATTTGCTGATGATTGTATTTCATCCGATGCAAATGCAACCGGTATTCTGGTTATGGGGCTTGAAAAAGCAACGGAATTTTTAAAGGTGCATAGAGAACTGCAAGTCTATCTTATCTATTCAGATGATTCAGGAAATTATCAGGTATTTGAAAGTCCTGGACTGAAAGCTATTATTTCTGAAGCGGAGGAATAAGAAGCGTATGCTTTTTATTCCTGATAATTATTTACCCAATATCACTTTATGTATGGTTGATACATCACCATTAAAAATATAGATAAAGTAAATTCCGTTTGCATACGGTGAGAGGTCAATGCTTTTTTCTGTAGTTCCTTCATTCACGTTTTCATTATACACAAGTTCGCCCATTTCGTCCAACACTTTTATGTTGTTTGATTTTTTAAACGTAACATTGAAAATACCAGAGTTATTTGGATTAGGAAAAATGTTTATTTCTGCTTTTCTGTCAACAGATTCAATACCTGTTATTGCGGGAATCCAATCCAGTGTCATTCCCGAAAAATCAGCATCATCAGGTGGTGTCTGATGGTCGGCATTCGGACCTTTTGTAAATGTATATGACCGTGTAGTTGTTCTGGTTGAGCCGTGGTTCCAGGTTTCCTGAATAGTTACTTTATAAACACCATCTGCAACTAGGCTTCCGTTTTGTGTTCCGTTTACACCCTTACCATCCCAGGTTATTGTTTTAGTTGAAAAGTTGGTTAGCGTAGCGCCCGTTGTTGCGTCAGTAACATTACAGGCTGATGACATTGCATTATTAGCTGACCCACCTGCGTTTACAGCCCAAGTTGGTAAATGATCTTTGGTCTGACTTCCGGCATTGCGGATTTTTGTTTTTACAAATCCGCCTGAGTTAGTTTGTATCCACACTGCCAGAACATTTTTTGTGGCTGAGTAACTTGGCGAATGAAAAACCTGTGTAAAGGTAAATGTCAGCGTTCCGGCAGTTTGAGCGAATAGGTTTGCTGAAAAGAAAACTGACAAAAAAGCAACGGAAAATGAACGTGATAAAAATTTCAATGGATTAAAGTATAAGGTAATAATGCATAATTAAAGCAGACTGTAAATTTATGGGAATACTCTTTAATTGAAACACTGCTTCCGGTTATTCTTTAAACGGTGCTTTAGGTCATATAGTAATGCTGCTTCCCTTGATAAGAGAAGGCTTCCGAAGGACGAAAGATTTTCACAAATAAATATGTGGTGAAAGAAATCAGACTGATTTACCCATCATCTTGGCTACATACTTGCCGATGATGTCGAATTCAAGATTTACTTTCATTCCGGCATCAAGTGTTTTGAAATTAGTGTGTTCAAACGTGTAGGGAATAATCGCGACTGAAAATTCTCCGGGCAAGTCATCAACAACGGTAAGACTTACACCGTTGATACCGATAGATCCTTTTTTAACAATCAGGTTTTGTTCACTTGCAGCATAAGCAAAACGAAAAATCCAACTGCCGTCTTTGTTTTCTTTTGATGTGCAGGTAGCTGTTTGATCAACATGTCCTTGCACAATATGTCCGTCTAAAAAACTGCCGGCTTTTACGCAACGCTCCAGATTTATTAAATCACCTTTTTTCCAGTCGCCAAGGTTTGTTTTCTGCAAGGTTTCATCAATGGCGGTTACTTTGTAATGACTGCCATCAATAATTTCGGTAACGGTAAGACAAACTCCATTGTGTGCCACACTCTGGTCAACTTTTAATTCAGATGCAAAGGATGCCTGAATAGTGAAATGCACATTGCTACCTTGTTTTGAAAGGACTGCAATAGTTCCTGTTTGTTCTATAATTCCTGTGAACATTTAATGGCTGCTTCCCGGTCCTTGTATCAAATGAACAAACCCTTTCAGTTTGCGGGTTTCAATTCCGGTGAGGTGTATTTCGTTTACTTCACAAACATAGAAGTAAACCCCATCAGTGCACATCAGTTTACTGTCCTGATTAGTGCCGTCCCAATTGATGGCCGGGTCGGTACTTTCAAAAACTATATTTCCCCAGCGGCTATAAATCGTTAGGTTAATGCTTTGGATATAACGATACGGGAAAGGCACAAAGAAATCGTTGAAATTATCTTCGCCCGGAGTGAAGATATTTGGCAATTCGTATACAGGACAATTATCAACACAAACCGAGTCCATAATAGCACTTTCATTACCCATTGAATCTACTGCTGTAATAGCGTAACAACCTGCAATGGAAAGAAGACTATCATGCAAAAATTCAACTTGTGCCGGGTCTGGAATACTTACTAAAAAGACAAAGGCACTGTCTAAAAACGGAGTATAATAAATGCGGTATTCAACAATATCATCGGAACAGGCGGCAGGATCAAGATAGCTCCACGATAACTCATTCTGATAATTATCGCAATCGGGAATTACCACCAATGCTGGCGGACAAGGCGGAGTTGAGTCCAATGGCACTCCACATTTCTCTTGTGAGAAATTATAAAGCGGAGTTGTTAAGCCGTCCGAAAAATAAGAACCAACACTACGGATTTTGTAGCAGTAAGAAGTTCCGTTTACCAAGCCTGTATCGGTGTAGGTCTGCAAATCGGTTGAGTCAAGGAAGATAAAATTGCCTGAGCCATCGTCCTTGTAAATTTCATACGTGTAATTTGTCCAGGGAACTTCCTCTGCCCACGAAAGAACCAATTCATTATCCGTTTCGGCAATCGAGAGGAACACAGAAGAGGCTTGTGTTGAACCCACAATTAAAGCAAGCGGCACACTGTATAATTCAATTTTGTAAGAAAGCGGATTGCCTTCAGTGTTTACGTTATTATCAACATAAACCGTATCGTTTAAATCATTGAATGTTGCCGCCAATGTAAAACTGCTTCCTGTAAAATCATTGGAGCTATAAACACGATATTCATAAGGTCCTGGAATTTGCACGGTATCCAATTCGGTTGGTTTACTCCACACTACCGAGTCAGAACCTGTTGTTAAGTCAGTTGTAATAATGGAAACATTTGTGATAACCGGAATATCTTTTACCAGATCGGTACAAACTTCCAGCGATGCATAGCTTTCAGCGCCATCGGGATAACATGCTACAATCATGTAACAATATTCAACGCCATGAACTAATCCTAAACCATTATTATCATCAATAAATGTTGTGGTGTTTAACCCTGAAACACTGCCGATAAAGGTATAACCTGTGTAACCGGGAACTCCTGTCTCGCAGTGGTCGGGTATAAATCCGTAATAGCCGTTTCTGCGGTAAATTTTATAGCATGTTGCTTCGGTACAAACACTTGCATCCCAGCCAACATGAATGGTGTTTCCAACCGGGATGGCTGTAGGATTTTTTGGTGAAGGACCAACAACGGTAATATTCACGGTATGATAATCAACTAAGTGAACCGGATAACCATTGCCATCATCTTCCAGCCGGAACAAAACAGTATGTGGCTGCAACTGCACATCCGAACAAGCCGTTTGCCATGAAAATTCTGCACTTACGTTTGCAACACCATTTACCGGTTGCGGAAACTGTGCAGGGAAATCAGGCTCATTGGGATTTCCTGAGAATGAGTACAAACCACTGGTTGAAGTCATGGTCAGGTAATCGTTATCGGGGTCGGTGCCATACACCATAAATTCCAACAGCGTTCCGGCTTCAACGCAGGTATCTAAAATGGTATTTATTACAGGCGGGTTATTATCGCAGTTGATAACAGTAATCTGCATATCGCGCGTTACGGTGCCAATCTTAACGCCATTGCGCCATTCGTGTATATACATTGCAAAATTGTATTCGCCAATGGCCGTGGGAACGTTCCATGTAAAATCACCGGTGTAAGGATTAACATCTATTCCTCCAGGAAGTGAGTAGCCCGGTATCGGATCGCCCCCAAGTCCAAGGCAAACTGTCAGCTCATAGGAAAGGCTATCGCCATCAGGGTCATACGCTCCGGGATTATGCACATAAACCTTATTGATACAGGCATCATCAATGGGAGGGTTAAGCAGAATGGGAGAATTATTGCCACCCAAAAACGGATTCATATACAAACAGGTATTTACCGAAAAGGGAACATTTACTGAATTAGGAATATTTACTACTGCTGAATTTCGGTTAGGATCTTCAAAGAACATGCAGTAGGAGCCAATGGAGCTGTAGGTATGTACTCCTAAATAGATGTTCTTTTTGATATCGGGACCTACAGGATCACCATTCCCATTTATTCTGGGAATTGTTGTTGTATCTCCATCGCCCCATTCCATCAGCAATGAAGGCCTGTCGGCAGGACTGGATATTTTGGTATAGGTGGTAATCTTTACTTCGTAAGTAAGGTCGCTTATTCTGCGGTAAGTTATTTCGCCTGCACGGTTGTGCGTTGCATGGGCTGCAAACGCAAACAGAAGTGGTAAAAACAGGGCGAAAAGTTTTTTCATGCGGGGATGAAATAGTAACAATAATTATACCGCTTTGTTTTACAAAGCCTTGATTAAAAGGGCACACAAGGTAGGAAAAATAATCAGTTGTTCAAACCGAACACCGCTTCAGCTAATCCTGTTTCGTCAGGCATATAGGGAATAACTGCAGTGCTAATACCAAATTCACGCAGTTTTGCATCGGTACTTTTGCCTATAGCAACCACTTTTTGCAGCGCAGGAACAGCTTTGGCTGAAAAGAATGCTGAAACATTGGATGGGCTTGTGAATACTGTAATATCACTTACGGGAATTTTTATATCCGTTTTAGAAACAGTCTTGTAAACCACCAGACTTATGCTCGTGGCAATTCCGTTCAACTGTTTTTGAATGTTTTGTAAAGAATCTGCTGCCTGCGGGAAGAGAATTTTTTTGCCTTTCACTAATGACGCAAACTGTTTTCCCACCTCTTCCATATCTATTGTGGCTCCGCAAAAAGATTCTGTAAAACCATATTTGCGCAATGCCATTGCTGTGCCATTTCCGGCAACTGCAAATTTTACATTTTCTGGAAGCTGAGCTTGTTGTGAAAAAAAATGGTTAACTCCATTTCTGCTCGAGAAAAATATCCAGTCACAATCTGATACCGTTTGAAAAGCTACCTGAGTGGTTTCAATTAAAGAACAGCCTGAAACCTGATGCCCAAAAGCACTCAGAGATCGAAAAAAATAATCTTCTTCTGAAATATCGCGGGTAATAAAAACAGAAGACGCTGTGTTAGCTTTTACCTTCTTCACCGCAGTTTCGGCAAGCCCCTGTGCAGTAGTTGCCTGAAGAAAAATACGTTTCGGAAATGCATCCCAACTTGCAGCATGAGAAACCCAAACGTTGTGAATCCCTTTTTCAACCCTACTAAAAACACCAATGGGTATCTGACAACCACCATGAAAAAGTTCCAGTATTTTACGCTCGGTTTCTATTTCCTGTTGTGCTTCGGGCGAGTTTAGTTGCTGCATCAACTCGTGCAATACCGAATCGTTTTCGCGTATCTGCCATGCCAGAACACCCTGTGCAGGCGCAGGAATAAATTCATTAGGTGCAGGTTGCTCCACATGAAATTCAGATAAATCAATTTGCAAACGCTCCACTCCTGCTGCTGCTAACATGATTGCATCGTAACCGCCATTTCGCAATTTATCAATGCGAGTGGGCACATTGCCTCGCAGGTCTTTCAAGGTTATATCACTGCGGAACGAAAGCAGTTGCGCTTTTCTGCGTGCGGATGAAGTGCCTACAATTGCGTTTTGCTTGAACGAGAATTTCTGTTTTATATCAACCGCTTCTTTGCGGATAAGAATAAGCTCTGCCGGATTCTCGCGGGCCGATACGGCAGCAATTAACAACCCTTTCGGGCTTTCGGTTGGTAAATCTTTATGTGAGTGAACGGCTAAATCAATTTCACCGGCAAGCAATGCATCTTCAATTTCTTTGGTAAAAAAACCTTTGCCTTCCAGTTTGTCAAAACTCAGATCCTGAATTTTATCGCCCTTTGTTTTTATGATTTTAAGTTCTGATTCAACGCCTATTGCACGCAGACTTTGCTGTGTAAAATTTGCCTGCCAAAGAGCAAGTTCGCTTCCCCGCGTTCCGATTATAATTTTTGAAACCAACTTAAAGATGGAAGCCTAATTCAACTCTGCAAGCTCAAACTTATAGCTTTCCATTATCTGGTTAGCTAATAATTTTTTGCAGGCCTGCTCTACTTTTTCGGTAGCAGCTTCTTTGGTAGCAGCTTCAAATTCAAGCGTAATATGTTTGCCAATGCGCACATCATGAATTTCGGTAAG
>CANKAM010000060.1 GCA_947479755.1 Bacteroidota bacterium | reverse complement strand
TAATTCCGCAATTATCACTCGAACCATTATCAATGTCTGCCCCTGTTACAGTTGCAATTCCAAATGCATCTAAAGCAACAGTTATGTTTTGACAAACAGCAACAGGAGGCGTATTGTCAATTACAAGAATTGTAACTGAAGTTGTCGCAGTACATCCATTTCCGTCAGTTACAGTCAGCGTGTTTCCTCCCGGAGAAAGATTGGTTACTACTGCCGTTGTTTGTCCACTCGGTTGCCACAAATAACCATAAACTCCTGAGCCACCTGAAGCCACAGCCGATGCACTACCATCATTATTTCCCGAGCAGGCAACATTGGTGAAAGATGAAATGCTGACACTTGGGTTTGAAAATTCATTCACATTCCAAACGGCAGAAGTTGTGGAACACCCGTTTGAATTTGTAATGTTAACAATATAATTTCCTCCTGCCGTTGCAGTATAGGTTGCCGTAGTTGCTCCTCCAATATTACTTCCGTTTAATTGCCATTGATAAGAAGAAATTGTTCCTGAACCTGCACTTGAACTTGCTGCTGAAAGCACTGCATTTCCGCCTGTACAGAATGAATTATTCCCTGTTATAGTTGCCAAAGGATTTGCAAAAGCTGTTACACTAAAAACTGCTGATGTTGCTGAACAACCCAAACTGTTTGTAACAATAACAGTGTAGTTTCCTCCCGCAGATGCAGTATAAGTTACAGCGTTTGCCCCTCCGATATTAGTGCCGTTCAGTTGCCATTGATACGAAGCTATTGTTCCTGAACCCGGTGTTGATGATGCAGCTGATAACACACTGTTACTTCCGACACAAAAACTATTGGCTCCTGTTATTGTTGCTGTTGGAATGTTGGATGAAGTTATTGTGAATACAACTGATGTAGTGCTACACCCGTTGCTGTTAGTAATTATTACGGTATAATTCCCCGCACTTGTTGCTGTATAGGTTGATGCGGTTGCACCACCAATATTTACTCCGTTCAATTGCCATTGATATGAAGCAATGCTTCCTGAACCCGGTGTAGAAGTTACTGCAGAAAGGACAGTGCTTGTTCCTCCGCAAAAGCTATTGCTGCCTGTTATAGTTGCTGTTGGAGAACCAACAACATCAACTGTTGCCGTTGTAGTTGATGAACAACCTCCACTGTTGATAGTGTGAGTTACAGTAAATGTTCCTGTTGTGGAATACGTATGCGTTGCATTGGTTGTGGTAACGGTTCCGCTTCCGTCACCAAAGTTCCAGATGTGATTAATCCCGGGTCCGCTCGACCCGGTATTTGTGAACGTAAATGAATTTCCGGTCAGACATTGTGGCGAACCTCCCGAAACAGTAAATCCCGGCTGAATAACTGCAACCGTTTGTTGACTTGTTGCAGTTTGTCCGTTGCAGGCATCGGTAATAGTTACAGTGTAAGTTGTTGTAGTAGTTGGCGAAACATTAACTGAATTTCCAGACCCCGCTCCATTGTTCCAGTTGTATGTGTAAGGCCCCTGACTGCCTGAAGCAATTGCTGTAAGTGTTAGTGCATCGCCCAGACAAATGGTATCACCTCCGGCCGAACTTGCTGTAAGTACAGTATTATTAAGGATATTAATTGTAGCGGTTGGAGGAGCCAGACAGTTGCATCCTGAACTGCTTAAGCTTACTGTAACTGTTTCGCTTGCTTCTGCATTTCCGTCAGCTAATGCATTTATGTTTAGTGTTATTGAATTTTGCCCTGCAGGAATAGTAATGGTAGTAGTTATAGTCGTGTAATCTGTTCCGTTTGTTGCCGTACCTGAAAGCGTATAATTTACTACAACAGGCTGGCTGTTATCACTGCTGTCAAGCCTTGTAAATGTAAAGCCTGAGCCTGGACAACCTTCAGAAATACTGGTAATATTTCCGATTGTTCCGAGCGCAACGCTTGCAACAGTACCGGCAGAAAAACTTCCGGCTTTTAACAAAACTGCAGAATCATAAATTCTGTCTAGGGCATCTGCGATTGCAATTTTTATATGGTATTGCTGACAAGGTTGAACAACAGCAAAAGCAGTCATAGGTGTTGTAAAACCATCGTATTGAACAGTTGTTCCTCCGCAATTATCGTAGTAGTAGGCACAGTTTACGCATGGCCCTGTTGCAGGGCAGACTGCAGAATAACCGTTGTTTATTGTGTTGATGGAAACAGGTGTAGTTGTTCCCGGCACTCTTGCAATGTTATAAGGCGTTCCATACCCCGGACCGCTGATAAAAAACGCAACAGGGTCGTTAAACAAACCGACATACTCGTTGTACTCTTCTGAAGCATAGATGTATTCAAAGCGAATGGTGTCTGAGTAAGGAATAAAATCAAATTCGAGAACACTTGCATCAAACGTATTAGTTCCTGCAATTGCAGTTAACTGTGCGTCTCCTCCCAGAGCGTTATTAGTTGAACGGTTGGCGATATTATTGGGCCCCGGAGCATTGTTAGCACGTCCGTTTGTCATAATTATTCCGGTATTCATTCCAATGTTTGATGCCGTTCCGTTAAATGAACCTATCGCCCTGAAAGCGCCTGTGTATTGAATATTTGAAATGTTAATGCATGAGTTCAGCAGCACATTGTTTACTAAATTATTTACATCGGTTTGGTTGGCTGCCTCCTGAACGGTAAGCTGGGCTTTGGTTTCTGACGAAAAACCTAAAAATGCAAGTGCAAAGAATATACACCCGATAAAGCGACCTGAACGTTTTATTTTCACTGAAAACCTATTACACAAAGTCATGAAAGACTATATTCCTTAAATAAATAAAACGCATACGAAGAATTCAATATAAGGTTTGTTAAGTTTTGTTGAAGTTTTTAGAACAGCAATACTTTCAAGACAAATACATCTATTTTTGTCGTTCATCAAAAAGAAAGAATATGCTGGAATTCGGAAGTATTATCAATGGTAAACAGGAATTTTCAGGCGAATGGTTATCCATTCATAGCCCTTACTCTGGCAAAGTGGTTGGTCGTGTGTCTTTGATTTCGCCCAAAGAATTGGAGAAGGTTATTCAACAAACCCATGCTACCAAAATTAATCTTACCCGTTACGAGCGCTCCAACATTCTTAATAAAATGGCTGCAGTCATCGACACCAAAACCGATGAGATTGCCAAAATAATTACTGATGAAACCGGATTGTGTTTAAAAGACACAAAATACGAAGCCTCACGCGTAAGCGATGTGCTGCGCTTCTCCGCAGCAAAAGCATTGGATGATGACTCAGAGGTTTTTCCTTGCGACATTACTAAAAACGGTCGCCCGCGCAGAATTTACACCATGCGCTACCCGCTGAATTTAATTTCAGCAATTACACCATTTAACCACCCCATGAACCAGGTGGCGCATAAAATTGCACCCGCAATTGCCACCAATAACACAGTGATTTTAAAGCCTTCTGAAAAAGCTCCGCTTTGTGCTTATTATTTTGCGCAACTGGCTTTGGATTGTGGTTTACCACCTAATATGCTCAATGTGGTAAACGGGCACATTCAGGAAACATGCGATATGCTTACTACTCATCCCTTGGTGAGTATGGTTTCATTTACTGGAAGCAGTGCCATCGGCAAACACATTGCACAAACCGCAGGCTACAAAAAATTAGTGTTAGAATTAGGTGGAAGTTCTGCCTTTCTTGTTTTGCACGATGCAGATATTTATGAGGCAGTAGATGTAACAATTGCCGGAACTTTCAAAAACTCTGCACAGCGTTGCACTGCCATAAGACGTATTCTTGTTGATGAAGAAATTGCAGACGAATACGCAGAAAAGCTTGCCGCAAAAGTGAGTAAAATAAAATACGGAAATCCATACAACGAAGATACCGAAATGGGAACCGTAATCACGGAAGCATCGGCTATTGAAATTGAAAAACGCATTAATGAAACCATTGCTGCAGGTGCGAAACTATTGTGCGGAAATAAAAGAGAAGGTGCTTTGTTAGCTCCAACGGTTCTGGACTTTACGAAAAATGATTTCCCTGTTTGTGCCAAAGAAACGTTTGGTCCGGTTGTTCCCATCATCCGTTTTAAAACATTGACCGAAGCCATACAAATTGCCAACGACACACCTTATGGACTTTCTGGTGGAGTAATGAGTAATCACTGGCCATCCATTCAACGAGTAATTACAGAATTAGAAACAGGAACAGTAAATGTAAACGAAGCACCCAGCTATCGTTTAGAATGGACACCTTTTGGCGGAGTGAAGGATTCAGGCTTAGGCTACAAGGAAGGCGTGATTGAAACCATGAAAGCCTTTACGCATGTGAAGACGTATTCACTGCCTTGGGATGTGGCTTAATAGTCCCTCTTCAGTTTAGTGAATTTCAGCGGATTGGTAGAAATTTCTTTGTATTCCTGCCTTTGTCGGAAAATATCGCAGGCAAGGTAAACCGCCTCGCGGAAAGAGTTTTCGGAAGCCTTGTTTTTGCCAACTAAGTCGTAAGCTGTTCCGTGATCTGGCGAGGTGCGCACAACAGACAACCCAGCTGTAAAATTTACTCCGCTGTCAAATGAAAGTGCTTTGAAAGGAATCAAACCCTGATCGTGATACATTGCCAGAACTGCATCAAAGTTTTTCCAGTTGCCTGAACCGAAAAAGCCATCTGCAGGATATGGACCGAATACAAGCATTCCTGCCTCAATTGCCTGTTTTACTGTTGGTGTAATAATGTCTTTTTCTTCGGTGCCGAGCAGTCCGTTATCACCTGCATGTGGGTTTGCCGAAAGTAATGCTATGCGTGGTTTTGTAATTCCGAAATCCTGCAAAAGGCTTTGTTTCATCAGTTTCAGCTTTGCAATAATTTTTTCGGGGCTGATGGATTTGCTAACTTCATTCAAAGGAATATGTCCTGTTACCAAACCAACACGAAGGTTGCCATTTACCATAAACATAAGGTGCTCTTTGGCTTCAAATTGCTGAGCAAGGTATTCGGTATGCCCTGAGAATTTAAAAGTCTCGCTTTGGATATTGTCCTTATTAATAGGCCCTGTAACCAATACATCTACCTCTTTATTTTTAAGCGCTTTGGTTGCTGCTTCCAATGAAAGTAGTGCATATTTCCCTCCATTAGGAGTTGATTTTCCTATCTCCAACGGCACTTCCTCCTGCCAGATATTTACAATGTTGGCACGCTTTGGATTGGCTTCTTCAGGTTTTGTAATCGGGTTAAAACTGAAATCATTTATCTCCAGAATTCTGCGGTGCGCAGAGGTAACTTTATTGGAACCAAAAAGAATTGGCGTGCAGATTTCCAGCATCCTCGGGTCAAGGAAAGTTTTGATAATAACCTCCGGACCAATGCCGTTTATATCACCAAGTGATACGCCTACTTTTATTTTTTTTTCGTTTTCCACTTTTTATGAATTGTCATGCTGAGCTTGTCGAAGCATCTGTCAAATTGAAAAGACCCTTCAACAAGCTCAGGGTGACTTTAACTATTTTTTGCAAAATCAAACAACAACCTTACGCCAACGCCTGTGCCGCCTGTTCCGCGATAACTATCGCGTTGCTCAACAAATGAAGGTCCTGCAATATCAAGGTGAATCCAAGGATAATCGGTAAAGCGTTCCAAAAATTTTCCTGCTGTAATTGCCCCAGCATGCGGACCTCCAATGTTTTTCATGTCGGCAATATCACTTTTCAAAAGTTCAGCATAGTCATCCCAGAAAGGCATTGGAGCCAAGCGTTCAAAAACACGGTTTCCGCTTTCGGCCAGTTTACTCATTTGTTTTTCGTTGGCTGTTCCCATGCTCACAATTCCATATTTGCCAATTGCAGCAACTGCAGCACCTGTAAGTGTGGCAAGGTCAATCACCAATTCGGGATTATATTTTTTTGCATAATGTAATGCATCGCCTAACAACATTCTTCCTTCGGCATCGGTATTCAACACTTCAATGTTCAATCCGCTCATCATTTTCACCACATCGCCCGGAACATAAGCATTTCCGTCAGGACGGTTATCCGTTGCAGGTACCAGACCAATTACGTGAACAGGCAATTTTGCTTTTGCAATTGCATAAATTGAACCCGCAACAGCAGCAGCCCCCGCCATATCGCTTTTCATTAAATCCATGCTGCCTTTGGTTGGTTTCAAACTCAAACCTCCGGTATCAAATACAACTCCTTTTCCTACAAAAACAATTGGTTTTTTATTTTTTGCTTTTGCAGGTTTCCATTCCAGAATAGTAAATGTTGGTGGGTCAATACTTCCTTTGTTTACTGCAAGCAAACCACCCATTTTCAGAGCTTCGATTCTTTTTTTGTCTAATACTTCTACTTTAAAGCCGGCTTGCCTTCCAAGTTTTTTTATTTCATCAGCCAAAACAGTTGCAGTGAGGTAAGAAAGCGGTTCGTTGACCAAGGTGCGGGCAACGTTTGTGGCTTCGGTTACAATATTCAACTCATCACAATTTACCTTGCTTACATCTTTATGGTCAACAAAAACTGTTTGCAGGGAGTTGGTTTTTTCTGCAGCATCTTTAAAGTATTTCAGAAACTGATAACCAGCAAGAGCAAGTCCTTCAGCAAAGGCAAGAGCCAATCCTGCTTTTTCTCCGGGCGCTGAAACAGTAAGTTCTTTTATTTTAAAATCGTTGAGGTGATTAACTAGTTTATCAGCTGCTTTTCTTGCTAATTCATTCTCGGCATTTGCATCCTCTTTTTTGTCAATAATGATAAGAAATACAACGCTTTTATAACGGTTAAGGGTGATAAATTTTTTATCGCTTTTCAGTTGTGCAGTAACAAAATCTTTTTCGTCTTTGCTTAGATTAAGAATACTTAACGATGAGTTTTTGCGCACAAGAACGGCATTAGCTGCCAGAGCCTTTTTCCCATCGTGCTTTACTATATTAACATTCATTTTTTACTGGTTTAGGGCGGTAAAGATAGAGATTTGACCACACCATCAAATCCTTTGTAAAATGGAAACGTTTTACGGTGAGTTTCAGGAATTTTTACTTTTGTCGCATGAGCAAACCTTTTTACAATAATTTTAAGTTAGGCGTTTTGGGTGGCGGTCAGTTGGGCAAAATGCTTATTCAGGAAGCGGTTAATCTCAATATCTCTACTTACATTCTTGACCCTGATGCTAATGCGCCCTGCAAAGATTTATGTACTAAATTTTTTCAAGGAAGCCTGAAAGATTTTGACACTGTTTACAATTTCGGCAAACAGGTTGATTTACTCACGATTGAAATTGAACACGTGAATGTGGAAGCGATGGAGAAGTTGCAGGCCGAAGGAATCTCTGTCTTTCCTCAGCCCGAAATTCTGAGAATGGTTCAGGATAAAGGTTTGCAAAAACAGTTTTATCGGTTGAATAAAATTCCGACTGCGCCCTTTCATCTGATAAATAGCAAAGATGAAATAAAACAATTCGCTGCCGAATTTCCGTTTTTTCAGAAGCTGCGAAAAGAAGGCTATGATGGTCGCGGAGTGGTTCGTTTAACAGATGCAAACAACCTTGAAAAAGCATTTGATGTACCAAGTGTTTTGGAGAAATTGGTTGATTTTGAAAAAGAAATTTCGGTGATTGTTTCACGAAATGCAAAAGGTGAAGTTGCTGCTTTCCCAACTGTGGAGCTGGTTTTTAACCCAGAAGTAAACTTGGTTGAACATCTTTTTTCGCCCGCCAACATAAGTACAGAAATTGAAAAGCAGGCAAAGGAGATTGCAATTCATGTAATTGAATCGTTGAAGATGGTTGGCTTACTTGCCGTTGAAATGTTTCTTACTAAAACGGGTGAAATTCTGGTGAATGAAATTGCTCCGCGTCCGCACAATAGCGGACATCAAACCATTGAAGGAAATTTTACTTCGCAATATATGCAGCATCTTCGCGCAATCTTGAATTTGCCTGCCGGAAAGACAGATATAAAAACTCCGTCAGTGATGGTGAACCTGCTCGGAGAGCCAGGTTTTACAGGTGATGCAGTATATGAAGGATTGGAAGAAGTGCTGGCAATAGATGGTGTAAACATTCATCTTTACGGAAAAACAACTACCAAACCTTTCCGCAAAATGGGTCATGTTACCATTATTCATAAAGACCTGAAAAGTGCGATGGAAAAAGCGGAGATTGTTAAGAAAACATTGAAGGTAAAAAGTGCGTGAATTTTTTTTAGATTTACATTTATAATTTTCAAACTATGGTTGGTATAATAATGGGCAGCAAAAGCGACCTTTCTGTAATGAAAGAAGCTGCTGCATTTTTAGATAAAGTTGGAGTTCCGTATGAAATTACTGTTGTGTCTGCGCACCGCACACCCGACCGCATGTTTGATTATGCACGTAGCGCCATCAAGCGCGGATTGAAAGTAATTATAGCCGGAGCCGGTGGCGCTGCGCATCTTCCGGGAATGGTAGCTTCACTCACTCCGCTGCCGGTTATAGGAGTTCCAATAAAATCTTCTAATTCCATTGATGGCTGGGATTCTGTATTATCAATTTTGCAGATGCCGAATGGAGTTCCTGTAGCAACAGTTGCATTGAATGCCGCACAAAATGCAGGAATTCTGGCTGCACAAATCATTGGAACATCAGATAAAAAAGTGCAGAAAAAACTTACCGACTTTAAGGAAGAGTTGAGAGAAAAAGTGATGGGTTCTATGGAAGAAGTTGAGAACACTAAAAAGAAAAAATAAGAATTTGGTAACATACAGTTTTCTAAAGGGTGTTACCTTTCACACAAAATTCTGATGAAAAGACTTTTACTTTTTTTACTTCTGGTTACTTTTCTTCAACCTGCGTTTTCAGGAAATGAAAACCTGCCTGTTGGCGCACGTTCTGCTGCTATCGGCAATGCTTCTGTTTGTTTAGTTGATGTTTGGTCTGTTTATCACAATCAGGCAAATCTTGCTTATCACAAAAATATTTCTGCTGCGATTTACTACGAAAATAAATTTCTGGTAAAGGAAATGAGCTTACAAGCAGTTGCCTTTGTTTTACCTACAAAAAAGGCGGGTGTATTCGGTGTCAGCTACTCGCGCTTTGGATATTCACTCTACAATGAGAGCAAATATAATTTGTCTTATGGAAAGAGTTTCGGCCCCAACTTTTCTGCTGGTGTAGGAATGAATTATCTCTCGGCTTATGTTGCAGAAAATTATGGAAGAAAGGGTTCGTTTACTGTTGAGTTGGGAGTTCGGGCAATTCTTTTAAAGAAACTTGTTGTGGGTTTTCATGCCTATAACCTGACGCGTGCAAAAATGGCAAACTACAACAACGAGCGTATTCCAACCATTCTGCGTTTGGGTTTGCAATACAATTTTTCGGAAAAAGTTTTTCTGAGCGCTGAAGCGGAAAAAGATATTGACCACAAACCAATTTTTAAAATGGGAATGGAATATCGTCCGGCAAAATTATTTTACCTCAGAGTAGGTATTTCAACCAATCCATTTATAAGCAGTTTTGGAATCGGGTTTAATATTTCCGAGAAATTCAATATTGATTTGGCTTCAACGGTGCATCCTGTTCTGGGTCTTTCGCCAATGGCTTCATTGAGTTATAATTTCAAGTAGTAGTTGCGATGAGATTTTCTCTCCCGATATTATTTGTGTTGTTGTTTGTTCAAGCAATTTCTTTTGCACAAACAATCGACAACAAAGATGAAAATCTGATAGAGAAAAAAGTAGAAACCATTGCAGAAAATACCGAAGAAGAAATTGATTATACCATGCTGGTTGATCAACTGACAAGGTATCTTCAAAATCCGCTAAACCTCAATAACGCTTCGTTTGAGGAACTTGATGAGCTGAGTTTGCTCAGCGATGTTCAAATCAATAATTTACTTGAACACATTACCCGAAATGGAAAACTGATTTCGGTTTATGAACTGCAAAGCATTGACGGATTTGATTTGCAAACTATTCGCGCCATCACCCCTTATGTAAACGTTTCAGGTGATATTGACAAGCCGAAATTCGGATTGCGCGATATGTTTAAATATGGTAAGCACGATATTTTTTTTCGTTATCAGCAAAATATAGAAGAACAGGAAGGTTATGCCGAAAGCGATTCTACAACAAGTGAGAATTCGCGTTTTGCAGGAAGTCCAGCAAGACTTTATATGCGTTACCGTTTCACGTATGCCAATCATATGAGTTGGGGAATTACAGCAGAAAAAGATCAAGGTGAAGAGTTTTTTAAAGGCTCACAAAAAAGAGGATTTGATTTTTACTCAGGACATTTTTTTCTAAAAAATATTGGTCACATGAAGGCTTTGGCTGTTGGCGATTTTCAGGCGCAATTCGGCCAAGGGCTTACATTTTGGAGTGGACTTGCATTTGGAAAAACAGCAGACGGAACTTCCATGAAACGCAATGCAACAGGTTTAAAAGCGTATGCCGGAGCTGATGAAAACCTTTTCCTGCGTGGAGTCGGAACAACCTGGCAATTTGGTAAATTTCAGGCAACAGGATTTTTTTCGCACAAAAATATTGATGGCTCGGCAATTCTTGATACAACAAGAGATGAGGTAACTTCCGTTACTTCTTTCCTTACCTCTGGTTTACACCGCACGCCTTCAGAATTGGCGAAAAGAAAAACGCTGAGCGAAACAATTTATGGTGGAAATCTGAGTTTTATTCAGCGCAGATTAAGAGTGGGAATTACAGCAGTTCACTATGTCTTCGGAAGTAATTATCAGCGCACCGATGAGCTTTACAACCTTTATGAATTCAGCGGAAAACAAAACACCAACGTGGGAATTGATTACAATTATGTTTTCCGTAATTTCAATTTCTTTGGTGAAGTTTCAATGTCTGCAAACGGCAGCGTTGCACATACCAATAGTTTGTTGTTAAGCGTTGACCCGCGATTGACATTTGTTGCCATGTACCGCAGTTTCCCGAAAAAATATCAAGCAGTTTATGCGAATGCTATTTCAGAAAATTCAAGAATACTGAATGAAAAGGCAACCTATTTTGGTTTCCGTGCACAAATTCTGAAAAGCTGGAATCTTATGGGCTACATGGATATTTTCAAATTTCCATGGCTGCGCTATCAGGTTAATGCACCTTCAAAAGGTTATGAGTATTTAGCTCAATTGACTTTTTCTCCTTCAAAAACACTGGAAGCCTATTTCCGCATTCGCAGGCAGATGAAAGAAATAAACACGAATGATGATGAACTAACAATTGATTACCTGGATGAGTACAACACTACAAATTACCGCTTCAATATCACCTATAAAGTTTCTCCTTCCATTCAATTGCGCAGCAGAGTTGAACATGTAACTTACGAAAGAGGAAATGATGGCAAAGAAAAAGGCTGGCTGATGTATCAGGATATTACCTATAAAGCGTTGAAAAGCCCAGTATCATTATCATTCCGCTATGCCTTGTTTGATACCGATACTTATAATGCACGATTATATGCTTATGAAAATGATGTTCTTTATGCGTTTTCAATTCCGGCATATTACTATAAAGGAAGCAGAACATATTTAACGTTACGTTACAAAATAGTTCGTGGCATTGATGTATGGTTAAGGTATGCAGTAACTTTTTACAACAACAGAAGCATTATCAGTTCGGGCACCAGCGAAATTTCAGGAAGCACAAAATCCGAAATAAAAGCGCAAATAAGGTTCAGTTTTTAAGTTGCTATATTCGCTCCCGCTTTTAAATTTTTCATGCTTTCTTTCAGCAATACAGAAATAGCCTTTAAAGATAAAACAGAGAAGGAACTGCGCAGAGCATTTTTGCTCTTTAAGTTTATCAGCTACCCGATACTTCTTAAAATTGGTAAGCCTTTGCTGAACATTGCATTATGGCTAAACCTACCTGTTGAAGGAATTATAAAGGCAACGGTTTTCAATCATTTTTGCGGTGGCGAAAATCTTTCCAAAACAGAAAAAACTATTGAACGTCTTTCTAAAAATAAGGTAAAGGGAATTCCTGATTATTCAGTAGAAGGAAAGGAATCGGAAGAAGATTTTGAAAGAGTTACCAACGAAATAATCAAAATAATCGAATTTGTGAAAGGTAATATCAATACACCTTTTGCAGTTTTTAAACCCACTGGAATCGGGCGGTTTGCATTGCTTGAAAAAATAAATTCAAATAGCAGACTTACACCGGAAGAAGAAGACGAATACAAAAAAATCAGAAAAAGGATAGATAGAATTTGCAATGCTGCAAGCCAGGCAGATGTGCGTGTAATGATTGATGCAGAAGAATCATGGATTCAGGATGCGATAGATTTGATGACAGGAGAGATGATGAAAAAATACAACCGCGAAAAGGCTGTTGTATATAATACGCTGCAGCTCTATCGCCACGACAGGCTTGCATTTTTGAAGACAACTGTTGAAAAGGCGAAAGCCGAAAATTGGTTTCCTGCATTTAAATTGGTACGCGGTGCCTACATGGAAAAAGAACGTGAGCGTGCAGAAAAAATGGGTTACCCTTCACCAATACACAAAAATAAAAATGAAGCAGACTATGATTATAATGCAGCGTTGGATTTTTGCCTTGATCATTTCCCTTTTGTTTCTGTTTTTGCGGGAACGCATAACGAAGAAAGTTCGCTTCACCTTGTAAAGAAGATGGCAGAGAAAAAGATTGAAAGAGCAGACGAACGAATTTATTTTTCACAGCTTTTCGGCATGAGTGACAACATTAGTTTTAACCTGGGTTCTGAGGGTTATAATGTTGCAAAATACATTCCCTATGGTCCTGTTAAAGATGTTATGCCCTATCTCATTCGCAGAGCTGAAGAAAATACTTCAGTTGCGGGGCAAACAGGAAGAGAGTTGAAACTGATTACTTCAGAAATCAGCCGCAGAAAAGGGAAAAACTAAATCTGTTTTCTTCTGCAGCTTTCGGTTATAACTTAATTTTCTCATTTTTGTATTGTACAAAAGTGCAATAAAGCAACTATGGCGGGAAAGAAAACAACAGCTCCTTTAGAAAGTAGAAATAGCGAAGCTTATCTCAAGCTGATGTTGGAAAACACCATCAAGTCTTTTATTCTTTTGGATAAAGATTACAGGATTTTGCTTTTCAATAAGCCTGCTGATAAAGGCATGCGCTTCTTTTACGATAAACCAATGGAAATTAACACTTCTTATTGGAATTATGTAGAAAAAGCAGGCAATAGTTCATTTATTAAACACTTTGAAAAAGCATTAGCAGGAAAAAAAATAACAACAGAAAAAGCACTTAAAAGTCCTGAAGGTGAAACTATCTGGATTGAGTCGAGTTTCGTTCCTGTATTTGATGAAAACAAAAAAGTAAGCAGCGTACTTTACTCCTACTTGAACATCACTGAAAAAAAGGAAGCCGAACAAGCGCTGAACGAAGCGGAAGCAAACCTTCGTGCTGTATTTAACAGTAGCCGTGACGGGTATTTTCTTATCGACTCAATGTTTAAGGTAATTGCACTAAACCCGGCTGCACGCGACACCTTTAAACATTTGTACAATAAGAAATTAAATCTTGGAGACAACATTTTGGACCATGTTGAAAGTGATGCTAAACTGAGGTTTATCCGAAACATGAAGATTGCATTGAAAGGAGGATACGTAACAAGCGGAGGACAGAAGGAAGTAAATGGCAAACCATTTTTTTATGAACTGAAATACAATGGCGTAAAAAATGAAGACGGGAAAATTTATGGTGTTACACTTGTAGCCTCAAACGTTACAGAAACTAAACTTGCTGAAAAAGCGCTGATAAGTTCGGAAACAAATCTTCGTGCCATATTTAATAACACCACGCACACTTTTTATTTAGTGGATAAAGATTTTAAAGTTGTTGCATTTAATCAGGCAGCATCTCGCATCATTAAAGTGAAGTTCAACCGGGAATTAAAAAAAGGTGATGATATCACAGATTGCATCCGTGAGAAAAATCGTTTGTCATGCATTGAAGAAATAAAAAAAGCAGCGGATGGAAAAACTATTCTTACTGAAAGAGCTGTAGAAGTAAATGGAAAAGAATTTTGGTTTGAACGCCAATACAATCCTGTTTATAACGAAAATAATGAATTAACAGGAGTTACCATCTGGTCGTCAAATATTACGGAAAGAAAGAAAGCAGAAGAAGCAACTCGTATTAACGAGCGAAAATTCAGAACACTTACAACGCTTGCGCCTGTGGGAATTTATCAGCATGACGCTAATGGAAATTTGATTTATGTAAATGAAAAACTGCTCGAAATTTTAGGAATTTCTATTGCAGATGCTTACAGTTCTTCTCCGCTTAGAAACACACATCCGGAAGATTATCCTGCAGTAAAAAGGAAATGGGATAAAATATATGCTGCACAAGGTGAATTCAATATGGAATATCGTATTATTTCTCCGGAAGGAATAATACGGTATGTAACGGAACAGGCTGTACCACTCAAAGACAACGAAGAAAAATTTATCGGATACATGGGAACTGTAACCGATATAACGGAACAAAAACAAAAGGCGCAGCTTGAAACGGAAAAAGAACTTGCTGAAAAATCGTTGAAATTTAAATCAGAATTTCTTGCAGGAATGAGTCACGAAATAAGAACTCCGCTGAATGGAATTCTTAGCATGTCTGAATTATTATTGGATACAAATCTTAACCCTGAGCAATATGAATTTGTCGAGAACATTCACAACTCTTCAATAAATCTCCGTTCCATTGTAAACGATATACTTGACCTTAGTAAACTGGAAGCAGGTAAAATGCGCCTCACACCTGTTGCTTTTCATTGGGATGCATTGATTGGTGAGATTATTAAGACATATAAAGCACTTGCAAGCGAAAAGAATATAAATCTTGCAACAGAGTTTGCATCTGTTATTCCTGATGTTGTTATTACAGACCGCAGGAGAGTGATGCAGGTAATAGTAAACCTGTTGAGAAACGCTATAAAGTTTACTCCTCAGGGAAGCATCATTATTAAATCAGAGGTGATGGAACAGCGAGGAACAGCTTTGAAAATAAAGGTGTCTGTTATTGATACCGGAGTAGGAATTGAACAATCTGATATTGATAAACTGTTTATAGATTTTTCGCAGATAGACACCCCTTTTTCGCGCGACATGGAAGGAACAGGATTGGGATTATCTCTCTCTAAAAAATTAGTGAACTTACTCGGTGGCGAAATTGGAGTAGAGAGCGAAGCAGGCAAAGGAAGTACGTTTTGGTTTTATGTAATTGCAGACAGTGAAGTAAAACAGGAAGAAATAAAACAGGATAAATCAAAACCTGCTGAACTGAAATTTGATTGTAAAGTATTAGTAGCAGAAGACAATCTGATTAATCAACGAGCATTTTCTGTTATGCTGAAAAAAGTGGGTTGTACTGTTGAGTTGGCTTCAACCGGCATAGAGGCAGCAGAAGCAGTTGCTTCTAAAGACTTTGACATTATTTTTATGGATATACAAATGCCGGAAATGGATGGATTTACTGCTGCCGCACATATTCGTAAGAATGGTAAAAAAGCGCCTCCCATTATTGCACTAAGTGGAAATGTAATTGATGTTCAGTCGCAAACTGACGAAACAAAAATGATGGATGATTACCTGCTGAAACCCATTGTTTCCAATGATTTGGTGAATATGCTCAGCAAGTGGGTTGCCGGTAAAATGGTTTCAGCGGAGCAGTAAAAGGCTGAACAAAACAATCAGAAGAATTCCTGCAATGTCCAGGAAAAATCCTGCCTTCATCATATCATTTACTTTTATTCTTTTACTGCCAAACACTATGGTGTTTGGTGCTGTTGCAACCGGCAACATAAAACCAAGTGATGCTGCAAATGTTGCAGGAATCATGAGCAACAACGGATGAACATCCAACCCTTTTTGAATGGAAATAAGAACAGGTAATGCCAGTTGTATGCTCGCAATATTGGAAGCAAATTCGCTGATGATTGTAATCATGATACAAATCAAAAGTATGATGACAACAGGGTCTGCCGTTTTAAAAAATTCAAGTTGAGCAGCAAGAAAATTACTAAGTCCTGAAACTTCAAACCCTTTTGCAATGGCAAAGCCACTGCCAAAAAGTAGAATAATATCAAAGGGAAGTTTTGATGCTTCTTGCCAGGTAATAAGTGCACGCCCTTTTTCATTTTTAGATGGAATAATAAATAAGAGTAAAGCCATAAACACAGCTACGGTGCTATCCTGAACTATTTCTGATTTGCCGAATAAGTTCGCCCATCCTGAAAGTTTTAAACTACCTATATCCATATCGCTGCGGGTGAACCAGAGCAGTGCAGTCGTTATAAAAACAGCACCTACTGCTTTTTCCTCTGTGCTCATTTTCCCGAGACTTTTGTATTGATTAAGAAAATAGTTTTTGTCTAACACTATGTCTTTGCAACTGCTCAGAAAAATAGTTTTGAGAACAAAAAAACATACTGCTAAAAAGGTTAACGAAAGAGGAAATCCAATTTTAAACCAGGTAAGAAAATCAAGATCATTATTATTGGGATAGGTTTCGGTATAAAAGCGGTAAAAAATCATGTTTGGAGGAGTTCCTACCAGAGTTGCCATGCCACCAATGGTTGCTGAATAGGCAAGGCCAATAAATAAAGCAGCAGCTATCTTGTTATGTTGTTTTTTGTTCTCTATGTGGTTCTCAATTTGATGAACTATGGCAAACACAGCAGAAATTAACATCATGGTGGTTGCAGTGTTTGAAATCCACATGGAAAGTAGATATGCAGTAAGCATAACACCCAGTAAAATACTTGAGGGTGATTTGCCAAGCATGGAAAGAATTCTTAGTGCAATACGTTTATGCAGGTTCCAGCGCTCAATGGCAAAGGCAATGATAAAGCCACCGATGAAGAGAAAAATTACCTGATCCATGTATTGATAGGCAACTGTTTTTGCATCACATATTCCCAGGACTGGAATAAATATAAATGGTAGTAGCGAAGTAACGGCAAGGTGAACAATTTCAGTCAACCACCAGATTGCAATCCATATAGTAATTGCGGCCATGCGGGTTATCATGGGATTTGCAGGGTCAAGGTTGACAAATGCAATAATGAACACTGCCGCCAGCGGACCTGCAATAAGTTTAAGCCAATAACCCTTGTTCATTTATTCAACAAAGAAAATTAAAATTCGGGATTAACAATGTTTGTTTAAAATTGCAACATGTCAAATGACGTGTTACTCATCTTTCTGAATACCTCAAACGGGCAAACAAAACTTTCACAATCATTAGGAGAAGAAAAAGCGCAGGAGATAAATGAAAAGTTACAAATTGCAGTTTGTTCTGCAGCAAAATCTGTTGCCTGCAGTAAAGTTATTTTAGCTGATATAACTGTTCTTGAAAGTATTTGGGATAAAGACAATTTTAATAACGAAACACAGACCGGGAAATACCTGAATAATAAAATACAAAATGCATTTGCCAAACATATCATTCAGGATAAGGAAGACGTGAATAAAGTAGTTTTCATCTTGGCAGATTGTCCGCAACTGACGCAACAGATTATTGAAAAAGCTTTTGAGAGTTTGAACAAATACGATGTATGCATTGGTCCTGAAAAGAAAGGAAGTTATTATCTGATTGGTATGAAAGAGCCTTTGCCTTTTTTGTTTGATAACAAACTGTGGACCGGCAAACACCTGCTCGATGATACATTGGAAGAGTTGATTGATCAAGGCAAAAAATATTTTCTGCTTCCTGAGTTGCAAAGCGTAAATGATATTTATGACTTGCATTTGGTGAAATAAGCTCGTCATTAGATTGTTTCAATTGTTCCTTCCTCGCAATAACGAGAATACTTCTTACTTTTACAATCCTATAAATTTATTACGATGAAAAAAACACTACTCCTTCTCACTCTCTCACTTTCTTGTCTTCTTACTTCTTACGCTCAGCAGCGCGATACCATAACGGTTCAAACCTTTACTTATGGTTCGCCACAAAATGCCTGGTTTGCCTTGCCGCCTGATACAACAGGTTACGAGAAAATTCTGATGCACTACAAACTTAAGTGTAATCCTGCGCAAAGCCCTGCCTGTGGTGAGTGGGATTATTTGACTTATACCTATTTATATGACCATACCGGTGTATTGGACTCAACACTTTATACTGCACCAAGTTTTACGGTTGAGGGAACAAGTCCGGATACATTCGGATATATGAATACACCAACGTATACCTACATTCCGCATTTTCAGGATTACATTGTCTATACCGATACCACTTTGCTCAACACCCATAACATAGGTCAGGCATCCACTTCAAGTGGTGAGACCTTTAGCGGAAATGCAAATTCACGCTCGCAATACATCTGGAAAACTGCTGAACTTTTAAGTGGCGGAGTAACTGCCGGAAACATAACTGCGCTTGCTTTGCAGTTTGATGTTCCGGGAAGTGAACTCAAGAATTTTACCATTCGCATAAAGCATACTTCGCTGGATTCGCTTACTGCAACTGAGTTTGAAAACAGCGGTTTTCAAACCGTATTTCTTCAGAACATTACGGTTGCTTCCTCAGGTATAACAACATTCAACTTTACAACACCTTTCAACTGGAACGGAACAGCTAACCTTGTAGTTGATTTCAGTTACAGCGCTACCGAATCAGGCCTTGCAAACAATGTATTTGGTGAAAATACAGGTTGGAATTCAGGAATTAATTCGGTTGGTGATGATATGTACCTTGACTTTGAGGGACCTGATTATGTGCAGGTGCCAGGTGCTGCTTTTGCTGAGCTTGACAGCTTTGTAACTGTAATGTTTTGGCAATATGGCGACCCGGTTATTCAACCTCAGGCTGATATTATTTTTGAAGGTTATACCGCACAAAACCAGCGTGTATTGAATGTGCATCTTCCTTGGGATAACGGCAATATTTATTGGGATGCAGGAAATGCCGGTGGCTTCGACAGGATTGAATTGGCTGCACAAACTGCACAGTATGAAGGACAATGGAATCACTGGGCTTTCACCAAAAATGTTGCAACAGGCAGCATGAAGATTTATCTCAACGGAATCTTATTTCACAGCGGAACCGGAATGACAAGACCAATGACAGGTATTACCAACTTTAAAATTGGTTCAGGTGGAGACGGCAACCTGAATTATGACGGCTACATTGATGAGTTCTCGTTCTGGAATAAAGAGCTTGATGCAGCTACCATTATGGAATGGATGAATAAAGATATTGATGGAACGCATCCTGATATTAACGAACTTGCTTTTTATTATCCTTTTAATGAAGCCGAAGGAACTATAGCTACTGATGCAGGCAACAGCGGCCTTGACGGAGCACTTGCAGGCCTGCCTGCAAGGCAAGCAGTAAAAGGGTGGGATGTTTTCAGAAATTTTAATGAAACACAACAACGTCCTTTTATTGTGTTGGAGCAAGGTGTTTTTCAAAGTTACCTTGACTCAGTTTTGGTGATTGACACCATTGCAACCGAGATGCTGCAACTGCTTGTATATGCTGATTCAGCAAACCCGCTGGTTGCAACAGATACACTTGGCGTATGGAAGCCACAACCCATAAATTATGTTTATGATAGCGGAGGCAATGCACTAGACTCAACTATTGTAACAGCTGAAGACAGTGTGTTTCTGAGTATATGGGAATATTACGGAGTTCCTTTTGAAGTGATTGACCGCTACGAAATAGGTCGCTTTATAACACCATACGGTTTTGGATTGGATTTGCATGATGGTTTCACATGGATTTATGATGTTTCTGATTTTGAACCGCTGTTGCATGATTCGGTTCACTTAAGTGCAGGGAACTG
>CANKAM010000059.1 GCA_947479755.1 Bacteroidota bacterium | reverse complement strand
ATGTACCTGTTCCGGAATACGGAGCAGTGCCGCCTGTAGCAGAAACAGTAACAGAGGTAGTACCTTCGTTACAAGCTATAGAACCTGTCGAAGAAGAAGCAACCAATGTTGTTGGTTCATCAACAGAACCTGAAGTAACAGAAGTACAACCATTGGCATCGGTAACAGTGTATGAATATGCACCTGCAGACACAGTAAATGTTCCTGTACCTGAATACGGAGCAGTGCCGCCTGTAGCAGAAACAGTAACAGAGGTAGTGCCTTCGTTACAAGCTATAGAACCTGCACTTGATGAAGCCAATAAAGGGGCTGCCGGTTCTGTGATGGTTACATCAACAGTTATAGAACAACCATTTGCATCAGTAATTGTAAATGTATATACCCCAGCAGCTAAGCCAGTCTGAGAAGGAGAGATGGAATACGGAGCCGTACCACCGGAAGGCGTGATAACAGCAGAACCGGTAGCATTACCAAAACACAATACATTAACCTGAGAAGTAAGAGCAGCAGTTAACGCTGCAGCAGGTTGTAAGATTGTAACATCAATTGTTGTAGAACAACCGTTGAAATCCGTAACGGTAAAGGTATGCAGCCCGGCAGTTAAGCCAGTCTGAGCAGGCGTAATAGAATACGGAGCCGTACCACCGGAAGGGGTGATAACAGCAGAACCGGTAGCATTACCAAAACACAATACATTAACCTGAGAAGTAAGAGCAGCAGTTAACGCTGCAGCAGGTTGTAAGATTGTAACATCAATTGTTGTAGAACAATCATTATCATCCGTAACAGTGAACGTGTGTAATCCGGCAGCTAAGCCAGTCTGAGAAGGCGTAATAGAATACGGAGCCGTACCACCGGAAGGGGTGATAACAGCAGAACCGGTAGCATTACCAAAACACAATACATTAACCTGAGAAGTAAGAGCAGCAGTTAACGCTGCAGCAGGTTCCGTGATGGTAAATGTTCGTGCAGCTGTACATCCGTTTGCATCTGTAACAGTGCAGGTCCATGTTCCGGCAGTTAAGCCTGTAACACTTGCTGTTCCGTCACCAGTTGGATTACCCGGTGTCCAGTTGTAAGAGTATGCTGTAGTACCACCTGAAACGGTAACACTTGCAGCACCATTACTTCCTGTATTACAAGAAACATTTGTTTGTGAAGCAACAGCCACCGACAGTGCAGCAGCAGGTTGCGTGATGGTAAATGATTGTGCAGCTGTACATCCGTTTGCATCTGTAACAGTGCAGGTCCATGTTCCGGCAGTTAGACCGGTAACACTAGCTGTTCCATCACCTGTTGGATTACCCGGTGTCCAGTTGTATGAGTATGCAGTAGTTCCACCTGAAACAGTAACACTTGCAGCACCATTGCTTCCTGCATTACAAGAAACATTTGTTTGTGAAGCAACAGCCACCGCCAGTGCAGCAGCAGGTTGCGTGATGGTAAATGATTGTGCAGCTGTACATCCGTTTGCATCTGTAACAGTGCAGGTCCATGTTCCGGCAGTTAGACCGGTAACACTAGCTGTTCCGTCACCTGTTGGATTACCCGGTGTCCAGTTGTAAGAGTATGCTGTAGTACCACCTGAAACGGTAACACTTGCTGCTCCATTGCTTCCTGTATTACAAGAAACATTTGTTTGTGAAGCAACAGCCACCGACAGTGCAGCAGCAGGTTGTGTTATTGTATATGTAGTTTGTTTGGTGCAACCATTTGCATCCGTTACTGTAATGGTATAATTGCCGGGACAAAGTCCGGAAATATCCTGGGTAGTTTGTCCGCTGCTCCATAAATAACTATATGGTGGCGCAGCACCTGATACAGAGATATCAATTGCTCCATTACATACACCGAAACAAGTTACGTTTGTTTTGCTTACCAAAGAAAATAAAGCTGGTGGCGGTAAATCCATTGAAGCAACAGGAGATGAAACAAAACTTGTTCTATTGCAAGCATCAGTTACAATGCAGGTAACGTAACATTTACTTGCCGGAGGTAATGATGGAAAAGTAATAGTTGTAGAGGCACTGGTAGCATTGGCGATGGTTGCACCGCATGCAGTTGACCATTGATAAGTATAAGGAGGACTTCCACCCGTTACAGATACACTTACGTTTTGAGGTGTTCCTGAAATAAATGTTTGAGGAATAGTGGCTGTTATTGCTATACGTTTTGAAATACCTGCATTTAAAATAAAGTTGAAAAATGCGCGTTCAAAAGCAACCTGGTTTTCAATGGTTCCTTTACCTACAGCGCTATGTCCTGCTTCATACATAACCATCCCATTGGTGTTAACACCAAATCCAGGACCATAAGCTATTTTTACACCTTCGCGCGGACTTGTACCATCAGCTGTAGTTATTGTTCTTGAGGTAGTACTTCTCCATTGTCCCGGGGAAGAAAGTGGAATATACATACGCTCTGAACCATTTTCAGATGATGGAGTCATATCACCGAGGAATTGCATGATAGGATCACTGTGGAACGAGCTTTGATAAGTATAAGGAGTTAAAGGGTTTGCATGTGATTCAGTAATCAATGATCCACAACTTCCTGCACCATAACATTTCAAACCTGTATTGGTTAGGAAATTCATTCGCTGATTGCTGTTACCCGGATTTGCAATTCCTTCAAGCACAGAAACAGCGTGGCATCCGGCCCATATAAAACCTTTGCTTGTAGTGTTAAAAGTTAATAAATTACTATGTGTTGCCCATGTAGGGTCAGCATGTGGTAAAATATAAGCGTCATCACAGGCATCTAAATCTGAAGGTAAACCTAAGGTGTAAATGGAGCTCGGAATTCCTGCATTTGCAAAATAAGGTGTAACCAAAGCAGCATTGTCTGTATCAACAACTACGTTCGAGAAAGTAGTAATTGTGTTAAATACAGGTAATGAAAGATTTGAGGTTGTTGTAATACCAACAACACCCTGAGAAACCCAGTTTGCAATTACAGCATTTACTGCAGATGTGCGGTATTGAGCCTCTACAACAAAAGCACCTGATTTAAAAATATCGCTTCCAATTGTAAAATCTGTTTCGTCTTTCACTGTTTTGCCTGGCTTAATAATCCATTTAACCGGTACGCTGTTATTATGTACCAAATCATAAATCAAACCATAAGGTTTCAAACCTGTTGCCATGGTATTCCCCATTTTAACAATGAAAGACCCGGATGCAATGCTATTAGTATTGGTAATATTGAAAAGTTCAGTGGTGGTATAACCATCTGCATCGGTTACAGTAACAGAATAACTTCCCGTAGCTAATCCTGAAATACTTGAAGTTGTTTGTCCGTTACTCCACAAGTATGTATAAGGAGCTGTGCCACCAAAAACTGAAACAACTGCGGTGCCATTGTTTCCATTATTTGCCTGTGTTGTAGTAACAAAAGCGGCTAAATTAGAATAAGTGCGAACCTCTCCTGTTGCAGAAACCGTGCATCCATTCCCATCGGTAACTGTAACTGAATAATTACCTAATGATAATCCTGTTGCTGTTTGGGTTGTTTGTCCGTTACTCCATAAATAGGTATAAGGTCCGGTGCCGCTTAGATGATTTATTGTAATAGTACCGGTATGGTCATTATTACAATATACATTTGTAATGGTAAGACTAATTGCTGCCGGTGGGTTTAGATTAATCAATACATCCACAGTGTCTTTACATCCTCTTGAATCTGTAACAATTACTGAATAAGTTCCTGCACAAAGATTATTTACAGATGCTCCGGTTGCATTGTTGCTCCACAAATAACTATAAGGAGATTGTCCTCCCGTTGCTGTAGCTGTAGCTGAACCATTGCAAACATTTTGGCACGCAGCATTAACTGTTGAAACAAGCGAAGCTGATAAGGGTGAAGCAGGTGCTGTAATGGTAACAACTAAAGTTGTTGAACAATTATTAGCATCCAGAATTGTGACAGTGTGTGCTCCCGGTGATAAATTTCCGAAAGTATTTGAACCCTCTGTGGCTGTTCCGTAAGAACCGGCATCAATTTTATATTGATAATTTAGTGTTCCTCCAACTCCCTGAACTGTTACACTTCCTGTGTTGGTTCCAAAACAAATAGTATTTGTTTGTGAAATGTTATTTATACTTAAAGCTGCGGTTGTAGCGATTGTTACCGGAACAGTTATAGTACAAAGATTTGCATCCTGAATAGTAACTGTGTGCGAACCTGCTGACAAACCACTAAACGTATTTGAACCTGCAGTTGCAGTTCCATATGCCCCTGCATCAATTTTATATTTGTAGTTGGCTGTTCCGCCAGCAGCTTGAACGGTAACGCTACCGGTGCTGTTGCCAAAGCAAAGTATATTGGTTTGAGCCGTTATGCTTCCGCTAAGAGCTGTTACAGGTTCAGTAATTGTTCTTGAGCATGTTGCCGAACAACCATTTTGGTTTACAATTACAGAATAAGTTCCTGCAGGTAGATTACTAATTGTAGATGTTGTACCACCATTGCTCCATAAATAGGTGTATGGCGTTGCACCTCCGGTTGCACTAACACTTGCAGTTCCGGTTAATGCCCCTTTGCAAAGAACATTGGTACTGCTGCAAGTAAGAGTAGGAGGAGAGGTTACAGTTACAACTGCTGCCGCTGATGTTCCTACGCAACCATTGGCATTAGTAACTTGCACGGTGTAGTTTCCCGCTGTAGTAACAAAAATATTACTTGTAGTAGCTCCGCCAGGTGACCATAAATAAACATTACCTGTTTGGGCAGCAGTACTAAGTGTAACATTGTCAGGAGGTGTGGCTCCAGAACACAGACTCAAAGGACTGTTAGCAGTAATTACAGGTGTTGGATTAGGATTGATGGTAATTACAACCGTTGAACTTGTTTCTGCTGAACAGTTGTTTCTTAATGCTATTCTCCTGTAATAAGTAGTCTGTGAAAGTGAGGGCGGATCATAAGATTGTCCTGTTCCTCCATTTCCACTTGTAATATTTGTCCATGTAATTTGGTCAGTGCTGCTTTGCCATTGGTATGTAAAGGAGCCTGATGAGCCTCCTCCTGTTGGAACTGACCCTACAATATTTCCTGGATTACCTGATCCGCAAAATGACTGAGGAGAAGGAGCTGTAATTGTATTATTTGTAATATCAGTTCCTACAACATAAGTACAAACACTGCTGCTGCTTGAGCAACCTCCACTTGTTACAATTCTTTGAAAATAGGTTGTAGTGGTTACAGCAGGTGGATCATAAGAGATACTTGTTGCACCTGAAATGTTAGTCCAAACCACGTTATCAACACTGCTTTGCCATTGATATGCATAGGTTCCATTTCCTCCTGTTGGAGTTGAGCCTACAATATTTCCGGGGTTTAGAGGAGAACAACCGGTTGAAGGTGAAGAGCAGGTAATCGTATTGGTTGCAATTACAGGGGAAACCGTTACAATTACTTGGTCACTACCATTTGTATTACAAATGGTAGTGAACGAAATATCATCCAAACCAAAGTCATTTCCTCCAGCGTCAGGAGTTAAATCAACAATTCGAATATCTGCAGTTGTATTGGAGCCTGAGTTCCATGTTGTATAAAATTGCACCCACGTACCTGGAGTTGGAGCTGTAATATTTGTTCCTATTGTACTACCATTGATTGAAAAATTAAGATTGGCTGGTGCTGTAGGGTGAATGGAGGTTACCCATGTAGAAAAAGTGTAAACAGTATTCGGAATAACATTTACGATTTGTCTCCACACAATCGTAATATTCTGATCTGGTCTGGCGCCATTCACAGCCATAAAATTACCCGTACCTGTTGTATGGTCGGCAGGGGAAAAATTAAAATTTGAGTGGTAAATACTTGGGTTAGGAACAACCGCATAAACCCCTTCAGGATAAAGTCCGGAAGTTGGTTGACCTGGAACGTAAGGTGTATTGACATAACCGTATTGACTTATAAATCCCGTATTTCCTGCACTGAAATTTCCGTTGGTAACCAACTCACCGCTAGGAACTCCAACAGTTACTGTATATGTAGTAGTTGATGTTGGTGTGGCAATTGGGTTTGCAATATTTATATTGCTTAATCCTGTTGATGGCGACCATGCATAAATAGAACCACCTGTAGCATTTAGTTGTATGCTTGATCCCAAACATATACTTACATCAGGGCCTGCATTAGGGCTAACTGATACAGCCTGAATAGTTACTGTTTGAGTACCTGTGCAGCCGTTTGCACTTGTAGCATTTACGGTATATGTTCCAGGTGCTAATGACGTTGCTACCTGTGTTGTTTGTCCGTTACTCCACAAATAAGTATAGGGTGCTGTGCCACCTGTTACAACAGCGTTTGCTGCACCTGTGCTGCCTGAGCATGAACTCTGACCAATAATATTTATGGTAAGTGAGCATTGCGCTGTTGCATTGATTGCAGAAAACACAAAAAAGAAAATTGGAATTAACCTTAATGCTGTTTTTAGTGTTGAGAGTAAATGTTTATTCATTGGGTGTTTTTGGGTAATATTTATATTCAATGAGAATAATAATTCTTGTGTGTGGTTTTTATAAAACTCAAAAAAAATTCATTTAATACTATACTTACTTAAACATGTTTTAGATTATCGACTAACAACTACAAAAAAATGGATATTGCATAACATGTTTTCATTTTTTAAAAATAGGCTGCTAAATTAAACATAAAATGTGTACATTTGACGCATTCATCTATAAATAAATAAGATTAATCGACAAACAACTTCATTTGGTGTTATTTGTCGAAATGGTTTGTTAAATGAAAATAATTGCAATAATTTTAGCCGATTTTGTAAAATAAAATGAAAAAATATTTACTCTTAATAATACTTTTTACCTCAATAGTTGCCAAAGTATTTTCGCAGGAATCAACAAGCGTTGAACCTATTAAACGCAAATACCAATTTATTCCTGCAATTGGTGCCGGTGTTGGGTTTGCAAATTTTTTTGGAGATATTACAGATAAAGGTGGAACCAATGTTCACTGGCTTGGTAACCGATTTGGTTTTGACGGTACCATAAGCATGAATTTATCCAATTCCTTTTATTGGAATTTAAATGGTGTCTTTGGTAAATTAAGTGGGAATGAAAACACTTTTGGCGATCACAGAAATTTTGAAACCACGATGATGAATTTCGGAACCAATATTGAATATAATTTTGGTGGTCTTTTTAAAAAGAAACGTCCGGTTATTACTCCATATATTTCGGTTGGCTTTTATTATGGCATGTATGATGCCAGAACAGATTTGTTTGATGCTAATGGAAACCTCTATTATTACTGGACTGACGGAAAGATAAGAGATATTGAGCAAAATTCTCCGGATGCTGATTTTGCCAATCCTGTGAGCAGGGATTATAACTATGAAACCAAACTTAATGCAAATACTATTAATGCATTTTCAGTGCCTGTTGGAGTAGGAATTGATTTTCATCTAGGTAAACGATTTGTTTTTCGCTTGAACAGTAAATATTTCTATTCTTTAAGTGATAAAATTGATGGGGCTGCTAACACTCCAACATCAGTAACATCCAATGACGGATTTCTTTATAACTCCGTTTCAGTTTTATTTAACTTGATACCTGACAAATCAAATTATGTACCCAAAGAACTTCTTCGTGAACTTGATGCAGATGATTATGATTCCGATGGTGTGCCTGACATAGAGGATGAATGCGGAGGAACGAAACAAGGCGTTAGTGTAAATTCAAATGGTTGTCCTATTGATGTTGATAATGATGGCATTCCTGATTACTTAGATAGCGAACCAAATTCACCAACAATAGAAGTTGGAACAGATGGAGTTGTTTTTGATTTTTTGAAAATAGCACAGAATGCGGAAGACAGTCTAAGTATTTTGCATGCTTTACTGAAGAAATATCCAAATCTGTTATTGAAAACCGGAGACCAGAAATTTACTGTTTACGTAGGAACTTTTAATCAAAATAATAAAGCACAGAAATTATTTCTTCAATCTATTCCGGGAATAATAGAAACTAAGATAAACGATTCACTTTTTGTTTATTCAGTTGGATCTTATTCGCAATTTGAAGATGCTCAGCAAAAGACAAATGAATTGCAAATAAAAGGCGTTAGTCATGCTTTTGAGGTTCCGGGCAATACTTTGAATGAAGTAGCTGGTGAGTTGGAAATGATTATGAAGGATACCATTGAAACTCCGGAAGCTAAAAAAGCAAGAGAAGAAAAATATTTAGCAGAACTTGTTGCCAATTCAAAGCCATTAGGAAAAGAAGGTAATTCAGTTGCCGTATCTGCTATACACAGTGAAGAGAAACATGATTTTGCTGAGAAAAAAGAAACTGAAACAGTAATAAAAACAGAAACTAATGCTTTAGCAACTGTTTCTAAAGAAGAGAAAATTGAAGAAGCGAAAATTGAGGCTGAAAAAGTAGATATTCAGGAAGTAACCACTTCTATAGTTCAGGAAAAGGCACCTGAAATTATACAAGTGAAAACTGATGTACCAAAAGCAGTTGTGAAATTCAGTCTTGACGTTGTAGAACATGCTGATAAAACATTGCCGTTTGCGGTTCTGCTTTTGATGCAGAGAGAGACTTTAACTATGCAAACTGTTCGTGTTATGGGAGCAAAAATTTATACTGTTGGCAGCTATAAAACAGTTGCAGATGTTCAGAAAGTGAAGGCGGAAGTTGAAGCTCTTGGTGTTTCTGATGCGACTATTATTGGTTTAATTAACAATATAAAAGTTACACAGAAAGAAGCTGAAGATATGCTGAAGAAGATTGGGCAGTAGCAGCAGCTTACTTCTTTGCTTTCGCTTTCATTATTTCTTTAAACGGTTTCCCTGAAATTTTGCTTTCTGTCCACGACAGAAAATCAAAATATTCAAAAGCTGTCCGCTCAAAATTGTCCTTTTTAAGTTCTTCAAGTTCGGGCTTCAACTCTTTGTAGGCCTGTATTTGCTGCTTTTTATCCAGCTTCAGCATTTTGTTGATAAAGTTCATAAATACTGTCTCGAATTTGTAAACTCGGTTTCTGGTTTTCAAATAGCGCTGAGTAGATTTTATTGCGTAAGGAATCATCCTGTCGTTGCCTAATTCAAAGTGAATAATAAGGTTGAGCATCTGCGAGAAACAATAAATGTCTTCGCTTTTCTTAATGTCAATATCATTGAGCAAACGATTGGTCCAACGCAGAGCCTGAGCATATTTTTCTGCACCAAAGCAAATAAGCGCTGAGTTGAAAAACATAAACGATTTACGAACGTTGCTCAGTTTACTTTCATACAGTTTCAAGCCTTCTTCCACAATGGGAATGGTGTCCATACCCTTTTCAAACTCGCCCATCAGGTAATAAATTGTTTGTTCAGTGCTGTAAACACTGTAAAATAGGCGAAAATCCAAATCCTCATTTTTTGTAAGCGCAAGTTTCTCAGGCATGGCGCGCAGTTTCTCAAGAAATTCAAATGCCTCTTTGTACTTTTTTGATTGAATGCCGATGTAGATAATATTGGTGAGTAACGAAAAATAAATATTCGGTTCGTCTTTAAATTTATCAACGTTTTTCTCAATATGTTCTACGTTATCATTCAGGTATTTATAGCTGTTTTTGTAATCACCAATGCCAAAATAATATACACTGTAAATGTGGTTGTATAGATACTCGGTGCGGAAGTATCTGTCTTTTGCATCGCTCTTTAAAAGAGTACTGTCAATGATGTTTTTAAAACCTGAAATTTCTTTTTCAGAACGTGCTTTTCCTCGCTTGTTTAATATGAAAAACAAACGACTTTTAACATTCCAGTAATTGCTAAAAATTTCTATTTTCTTTAATACACGCATGTCATCAGCCAACATTTTTTCTAAAGCTTTTTCATCCGTATTTTCATAGGTGTCTTTTTCAATCAGCATTTTCTCCCATTCAAAAATTTCAAGCAGGGTAGTGTGCTTTTCATATTTCTCTGCAATGCGCTTTGCACTTTGCAGCAGTTTTGCACTCTGATGATACAATGCCTTTTTATAAAGAATTTCTACACAGTGCAATAGCTTTTTCAATTGCGCTTCTGTTGAACTATTTGCATGATAAGCATCAAGGCTCCTTAGAATGGCATCATACAAACGACTTTTAGTTATAGAAAAACTTCTGACAAATGCTTCTTTTCGGAATCGTTTCATAATAGCCGCTTCATCGTATTCATTCTGTTTGTCAATAGCATCAAACAATATTGAATAATTACTTTTTTCACCACCCGAAATGCGTGAAGAAAATACTTTAAAATACCTTTTTTCGGGTTTATTCAGTGATTTGATTAATCTGAATAGGGTGTCGGAAGCTTGGTTAGACATGTATAATTATTTGATTTATTATAACCTACTATAAAATTGTTAATTGCCTTAAATTCTGATTTTATTAATTCTGTATTAGTTACCCAAAATTTGGTTTAATAACTTTGGTTAATATTTTAAATTGACCTTTATTTATAGTGCTACAGCTGATTTTATTAAATTTTAATTCACAAATACTATTCATAATTAGTTTAATTATTGTTTACATATTCTGTACTTTGAAATGTAATGCAAGTTAAGAATAAAAGAAATTTACAGCACGTTTGACTTGTAATTAATAAGGACTAATAATATCGCTGGAACTGTATCTTTTAATTGTTTTTTAAAAATAGCGCTGGAACTGTATACAATATTTAGTCCTTATAATACGGAAGGCCTTGATAACACTAATCTTTACTCTGTAATTTTAAGTAACAAAAACCGCTTTGAAATGTAAATAATGCAATAAAATGTACTTGATTTCACTGATTAATATCCGTAAATTTGAGAAACTTAATTTTTAAAGCCATGAATAAATCAATTTTCTTAACAGCCATTTTCCTTTTATCAGGTATAGTATTTATCAATACAGCATCTGCTGATGATAAACCTGGCAGTACAAAAAATACATCAAGAGTTTCTATAGTAGTGTTCCCAAACCCTGTAATGAATATTGTTACTGTTACATGCTCTGAGCCAATACAACAGCCAATAGTAGAAACCTTTAATGTAAACGGACAAAGGGTTGAAACTCCTGTTACAGGTGGTAATGATGGCTCAAATAAAATGGACATTGATTTGAGTGCTATCGCTCCGGGAATTTACATACTTAAAGTTATGAGCGGAAAAGAGCTCATTCATGTTCAACAACTAATTAAATACTAAACCACTATGAAAGCACAACTACGAAAAATAGCAGCATTGCTCATTATTCTGCTTTTGCAGGTTCTTCCAACTATTCAGGAAGAACTGTTTTGGGTGTTTAATGATAAAGGTTAACCGAATTTCAAAAGCGAAAGCCAATAACCAGCAAATCATCAACCTGCTCATTATCTCCGCGCCAATTGAAATGATTTTCTGAAAGCAATTGTTGTTGCTCACTCATATCTTTAGATGAGATTTCAAGCAAAAACTCTTTTAGCTTTCCTGCCATGTATTTGCGGTTTTTATGCCCGCCAAACTGGTCGGCATAACCGTCTGTATAAATATAAAAGGTATCACCTTTTTGTATGTTTAGTTGGTGCAGCGTAAACGTGGTATCAAATTCAGATATGCCGCCAATGCTGTGTTTGTCTCCTTTCAGCTCATTCAGTTGCCCGTCACGGATAAACACAAGAGGCCGATATGCACCGGCAAAATATAGAGTCTGGTTTTTAAAATCAATGCTGCACAGAGCCAAGTCCATTCCGTCATTAGCAGTAACACTTGCTTCTTTATTTTGTAAAGATGCCTTGGTACGCTTGTTCATTTCCTGCAAAATTTCGGAAGGGTTTGTTTTGCCTTCGGTTTCTACAATGCTGCTCAAAAAATTATTGCCCATCATACTCATCAGTGCACCGGGAACTCCGTGACCTGTGCAGTCAACAGCAGCTAAAACAAACTGCTCATTCTTTCCAGAAAACCAATAAAAATCTCCGCTCACAATATCTTTAGGCTGGAAGAAAATGAATGCTTCTGCAAAATATTTGTTTAATATATTTTCGGGAGGAAGAATGGCTTTCTGTAAACGACCGGCATAAAAAATACTGTCGGTAATATTGCGGTTCTTCTCTTCCAATTCTATTTTCTGACGCGAGATTTCTTCGTTTGCCTGAGCAAGGTCAACATTTTTCAGGCGAAAAATCTCTTTCTCTTTCTGCGACTCGGCAATGTCAAATTTCTTCTGCAGTTCCCGGGTTTTGAGTTTTACATTTTCGTTTACTATAATGTCTTCAAACTCTTTGTTTTTCCTCAGATGTTCCAATGCCTTTCTGTAATCACCGGTTTGCTCATATATGTTTGAATAATGCTCGTGAATAACCGCACTGGTATTTGCCTGCTGAAGTTTATCGCCAATCAGCAACGCTTCGTTCAGACAGTTCATGGCTTCGGGCAAGTTGTTTACCATAAAATAAACATACCCCATGCTTTTTAAAACATTTGCTCTGAATGAAATGTCTTTATCTGTATTCTCATTAATTTCCAGTGATTCAGAAAAATACTTCAGAGATTTTTGAAAATCCTTCATTTTGTAGAGAAGAATTCCTGTACTCCCTAAAACTCTTTTTCGAAGGTTTTCATTTGATGAATCATAACTAAGCGCTTTATCAAGATGCTGGTATGCCTCATCTACTCGTTCCATCCAGTTAAGGCAATTACCAATGCTGTAATGGCAATCCTGTAATAGACGCAAGTCATTTATCTGATCAGCAATTTTTAGTGCATGATTGAAGTATTCATACGCATTAGCAAATTGATAAAGCGACTGATAAAAACCTCCGATTTTAATATGAAACCGAATGATCTCCTCTTCATCTTTAAGTGCAACAACAAGATTTAGACCTTCCATATAATTAGAAAGGGCATTCTCGGTATCTTTAATTGAGTTAAAGAGGTTGCCTATTTTAAAATTGATATTTGCTTCTTCTTTCTTAAGCCCTTGTTCGCGGTATAATTTTAAAGCATGTTGGAAATATTCTAAGGCCTGCTGATGCTGACTATCTGCAAGCAGGAGGTCGCCTTTCAGTTCGGCTTCTGCAGCCGTAAGATGTTCAAGGGATTTTACTTCAGTAATTTCTGCCACGCGGCAAAATTATTTTTATTCGGTGAAGTCAACTATTTCAAAGCCTTGTTTTTTGAACTCTGCTTCGTTTACTTTAAAGTCTGCATCTGGTGCAGGGGCATTGGGAGTAAAGGTTTTTACGGTAAGTGTATAGGTGTTTCCATCTTTACCAAATGTTTTTGAACTAACGATCTGACTTTTATCTTTGTCAATATTCATGCGCAAACGTGAATAATTTTTCTTGCCTGGATCAAGCGGAAAAAGGTCAATCATAGCAATGGTTTTAGTGCCTTCTTTGGTTTCTTTTGAAAACTGGTATTTAAAACCCTCTTCATAAACGGTAAAGATTTTTGCTGGATCAAAACCAAGTTCTTCATTAAAATCAGCCTGTGTTTTTTTATGAACCTCTTCGGCTTTGCGCATCACTATCCAAACGTTTGTTCCGTCACTAATTACTTCGCGGCCCGATAATGTAAGTTTGAATTTATTGCCTTTAAGTAACAGCGTTCCTTCCTGAGTTTCGTTAATTTTTGCAGCTGAATTTTCGAGGTTGTAAGTACACTCAACTTTCAAGGAAGTGTAGCCTTTCATTTTCTTGCTTACTTCGTCAAGAATAAGTTTTGCCTTTTCCTGCTCCTGTTTGGTTTGAGTGAAAGCAGTTGTGAAAGTTAGGAAGGTTAAGAAGGTTATTAAAGTTATTCTGAGTTTCATAATTATATTTTGTTGTCAGATTGTGTGCAGAAGTATCATTTATGAGATTGCTTCGCTCTGCTCGCAATGACGTTTAGCCGATTGTTTTCAAATACTGTTCCAAACTTTCTGAGGTGGAAAATAAAACCTGACGCGCCTTGCTGCCTTCATTAGGACCAACAATGCCTGCCATCTCTAATTGGTCAATGATACGGCCTGCGCGGTTGTAGCCTAATTTTAGTCTGCGTTGCAATAAAGAAGCAGAACCTTGCTGATGCTGAACTACCATGCGTGCCGCTTCGGTAAACATAGCATCGCGCTCATTCGGGTCACCGTATTCACCGGCACCGCCTTCCACGCTATCGTCAATAATTTCGGGTAGATGCATTGCATCAGGATAACCCATTTGCGAGCCAATGAATTCAGTTATTCTTTCCACTTCGGGTGTATCTACAAAAGCGCATTGCAAACGAATCATATCGCTTCCTGTTGAAAGAAGCATATCACCGCGACCAATCAACTGGTCAGCACCGCCTGCATCCAGAATGGTTCTTGAGTCAATGCGCGAAGTAACACGGAAAGCAATACGTGCCGGGAAGTTGGCTTTAATTGTACCTGTGATAATATTTACAGATGGGCGTTGCGTTGCAATAATTAAATGGATACCAATAGCACGTGCAAGTTGAGCAAGACGGGCAATCGGCATTTCCACATCTTTTCCTGCGGTCATAATCAAATCGGCAAACTCATCCACCACTAACACAATGTAAGGCAGGAAACGGTGTCCTTCATTTGGATTTAGTTTGCGCGATACAAACTTTGCGTTGTATTCTTTAATGGTGCGCACCGATGCATTTTTCAGCAAATCGTAACGCATATCCATTTCAATACAAAGTGAGTTGAGTGTATTGATTACCTTCTTGGTGTCGGTAATAATAGCTTCAGCGCTATCTGGTAGTTTAGCGAGGAAGTGACGCTCAATTTTATTGAACAACGTTAACTCCACCTTCTTAGGGTCAACCAACACAAACTTAATCTGCGAAGGATGTTTTTTGTAAAGGAGCGAAACCAAAATGGCGTTCAGTCCAACTGATTTACCCTGACCTGTAGCTCCCGCCATGAGCAGGTGAGGCATTTTAGCAAGGTCGGCAATAAAGCTTTCGTTGCTGATGGTTTTACCCAATGCAATCGGCAAATCCATTTTTACATTCTGGAATTTTTCAGAAGCAATCATGCTGCGCATGGAAACAATATCAGGGCTTGAATTAGGAACCTCAATACCGATTGTTCCCTTGCCGGGAATAGGAGCGATGATGCGGATGCCCAATGCAGCCAAACTCAACGCAATATCATCTTCCAGGTTTTTAATTTTTGAGATACGCACACCCGCAGCAGGCACAATTTCATACAGCGTAACCGTTGGACCTATGGTGGCTTTGATTTTATCAATCTCAATTCCGTAGTTATTGAGGGTTTGCAGAATTTTGTCTTTGTTGGAGTTTAATTCCTGCTCACTCACACTGCGGTCTGGGCTCACGTAATCTTCCAGTAAATCAATAGGAGGGAACTTGTATTGAGAAAGTTCCAGCGTAGGATCGTACTCACCAACTTCATCTACCAGATTTTCGGCAGTAATTTCATTAGCACCGGTTGCTGCGGCTACTTCTTCAACCGTAGTTTGTGTTATTTCAAAATCAACACCATCTGTTTTTTCGTTTTTAGTAACCGGTTTTGTTTCCGTAAACTCAACGGTGTTTGTTTCAGGTTTTACTTCCGGTTCTTTTACAATCAACACATTTTCTTTGTGCGGAAACTCTTCATCTTCTTCAATATTATTTTCTGCAACTTCGGGTTCAGGAATTAGTTCTTCTTGCTTTTGTTTGCCTGCAAAAACATTTTCAAACGACAGACTGAAAACAAGCACACTGTAAACCAAGGCAGAAAAGATAATCAGCAGCAGCGTTCCAATAGTTCCGAACAACGTGCTGATGTGTTGATTCATGTATAAGCCAACACCACCACCCAGCAAAGCATATTTCCCGAATACAAAACTCAAGGTGAGCGGTAACCAGTAGAGATAAAGAATACTGTGCTTTGCAAGTTTACCAAGGTTGATGAAAGCAATTTTAAAGGAAATACGTATACCGGTCACCAATAGAATAAATGCAATCAGGTAAGAGGCAACACCAAACCAGCGATAGATAAAAAGGTGCGCTGTCCATGCGCCTAATTTACCGGCATGGTTTTCTGCTTTTACTTCGGGGTTGAATACTTGCGAAGGAGTGGTGATAATGCTTTGGTCGCTTCCCCAATTGGGCGTGTTTAGATTAGAGTTCAGAAAATAAGAACTGAACGAAATAAATAAGAAAACAGAAATGATAATTAACAGAATACCTGTTATGGCGTGTAGCTGTTTATTCTCCAGAAACAGTTTTACAGCAGTAAATGAACGTTTGAAAGCATTCTCTTTTGCCGGCTTTTTTTCAACCGGTTTCTTTGTTTCGCCTTTAAGTTTATTTTCTTTGGAAGCCATTTTCTTAAGCGGTCAAAAGTAATAATTTGCAAACACGGGTTTGCATATATTTACTAACGCTAAAAGGTTGAAAAATAGTATTCGGGAAGCAGCAAATAAATCAGAAGTCGGTGAACTTTTCTTCCATTTCTTGCCGCGTAATTTTTTCGTATTCGGCAGGCATGGCAAATTCGTCTTCACTTATTTCAACCGCAGTAACAGATTTAGCTGTCAGGTGCATCTCCACATTAAACTGTGTGATGTTGTATTCCATCAACACACCTTTTATTTCATGGAAGGGTGAGCACCAGTTGGGGTCTTTGATATCGATGTCTTCGGTGTAATAAATCACAAAGTTTTTTGTGGTGTCGCTGAATACCACATCCATGCGCTTGCATGTATATCCTGCAATTACTTTTGTTGAATCAGAAGGAATTAATTGCATGTCAGCAGGCTTTTTGGCGTAGCTGCCATAGATATCTGCCGAGTCAAGAATAAGTCCGTATTTCTTGTTTACTAATTTAAGGTAGTGGAATAAATTGCGCTCATTGTTGTTGGTAATAAACTTGGTTGTAAAAACTCCCGCACCGGTTTTCAATTCGCCAATGGTGTTGTTGTCTTTAAATTTCATCTTCATATCCTTGGGCATCATGCCCAGCATGAAAATATCATCCTTATCAATCTTGGGATACGTGATTTCGTATTCAATAATTCCTTCCGAAATTTTAGAGGTGTTGTTTTTACCCGTGTTGCATGAACACGCGGCAAACACAATCACCGCCAGAAAAAGTGGGCATACTTTTAACAAGGCGTTGGTGTTTTAGGTTTGGACAAAACTAATGAGCCACGAAGTAGATAAAATCTTTGTTACCTAATCTTATTAATAGTTAAATATTGAAAAGGTGTAGACGAATTCATGAATTGTTTCGATGACAATTCATAATAAATAACTGATTATAGAAAATAGCAAATAGATGATATGTAATAGAAAATAGTTTGGCAGCCCAATCGTCAATTTTCTATTAACTATTTGCTATCATCTCTTTTCTATCAATAAGCTACTCGTCCCACAAATTTGCCAGCGTGTAGGGCGAACCATTGCTTGTCCAGTTTTCGCCATTGAGAAAACGGTAGTGGCGGTCGAGTGCTGCAATCTCTTTCATATCCGAATCAGTGAGTGTAACAACCTGCGCATCAAAATTTTCTTTCAATCTTGCAGGATTAATAGATTTAGGAATTACCGCTGTGCCGCGCTGTATAGCCCATTGGATAAGCACCTGCGCGGTGGTGCACTTGTGTCTGGCAGCAATGGAAACAATAACAGGGTTTTCAAATAAACTGGGTTCATCAGCCGCTTTAAGTGAGGGGTGGCGGTCTTTAGAGCCCAGCGGTGAATAGGCAGTGAGGTGAATGTTATGCTGTTTGCAAAACTCAAACAAGGTGTTTTGTTGCAACAGGGGATGCAACTCCACCTGGTTTAGTTCGGGCTTGTGCTTTGCCTCGGCATACAACGCTTGCAGTTTTTTTACGCTGAAGTTAGACACCCCAATGTGTTTTACCAAACCTTGTTGCAGCGCATCTTCCATTCCGCGCCATGTTTCAATGATTGGGATTTGCTCTAATGTAATATAATCACTTCCGGTGCGCGGGGCCAGTATATCGGATTTAAAGGCAATGGGCCAATGCACCAGGTACAGGTCTAAATAATCCAGTTGCAAATCACTCAATGTTTTTTTCAGCGCAGGTAGTACCTGTTCCTGCTTGTGAGCGTTGCTCCACAGTTTAGAGGTTATCCACAGGTCTTCGCGTTTTACTAATCCTTCTTTAAAAGTGTCGCTCAGCGCAGTACCTATCTCGGCTTCGTTTAAATAGATGGCCGCACAATCAATGTGGCGGTAACCGATTTTTATAGCATCGCGCAGGGCGGTATATACTTCACCCGGTTTGCTTTTCCAGGTGCCAAGGCCAAAGGCGGGCATTTTATCTCCGTTGCTGAATGATAGTTGTTGCATGGTGTTTTGTTTTGTGAGGGGTCAAAAGTAGGGATAAGGTTTGATTTGCTTTTACAGAAATCGGTTGTTGAAGTATTTAAATATTTTAGTATACTTGCATTACTAAACCTGTAGACCCCCACAATGTTTTTACCATACCCTGTTTTTAGTTGAGGGCGTGGGTTAGGCAGGTAAGTAATCATCCTAAAAGATGGTGTTGTGCATTTGTATTATTAAACAAATGAAAGGGCATACAGAATGGAGAAAACGCATCTTCACATTTCTGAGAAGGGAATAGTTCATAATATTCCTTACTGTAAAATAAGGCGCATAGAAGCCAGGCGCTCATCGTGTGAGATTTACCTTGATGAGTGGGAAGTAGATTTTTTACTCGTTCCGAAAGATATGAAAGAGGTAGTGGAAGGTGAATTGAACAATGCCGAACGCTTTGTTAAAATCCACCGTTCGCATACCATCAATCTTGAAAAAGTAAAGCACTATCATAAGTCAAAAAGGAAAGTTGAGCTCTCTAATGGAGAGCTTTTGCCCGTTTCGGATGGGCAAAGAACCTTATTTATAGAGGCTTTCAAGCAGTTTTAGCCCTATCGGGAGCCAAAAACAGGGCATTCGGAGCCAAAATAGCCCGTTGGGAAACTGAAAACCCTTATCTGAAAAATCACTATTGACTGTAGTAGGGTTTGCGGCCGACATTCGCATTTCAAATTCACCAATAGCGTAATGACGACTGAAACACTTCCATATAATTTATCCATTCGCAGATGTGCGAGTACCTGTTTCAATTTCATTTTGTGCATTCTCACATGTGCGAACGGGTGTTTTCATTTCAGTATGTCCATTCTCACATGTGCGAACGGGCATTTTATTTTTCATACCCCCATTCTCACATGTGCGAATTGGGTATTGAATTTCATTTTAGCCAGTTGCACATGTGCGACTGCATGTTTTGATTTCATTTTGCCTGCTCGCACATGTGCGACTACACGTTTTAAAATGAAAATGCCCGTCCGCCCATTATTTACAGATAAAATGAGCTTTTTATTAAAGAGATTCCTCCCTGTGGTCGGAATGACAGAGTTGTTATACGTTTTGGTAGATGAGAAGTGGCGCGCTTCGCGCGCAACTTCTCATCTCCTTATCTCTAAAGACTATTATTTGTCATTCCGATCCGCCTCAGGCGGAGAGGAATCTCACCCTATGAAATCAAATCTAATTATTAACTAATCCTAAACACCATGCCTTCAAGAAGACTGCCTGACAGCAACCCCAAACGTTACCGCGCCCTGCGCATGATTAACGATCGTAAAACCGTAACCCCTCCGGCACAGGTACCCATTACACCCGGAACAGTTACCCGTTTTGATTTGTTTTTTTCGGCCTATAAAGCAAAGATATTAGCCGTGGCGGCAGCCCTTTCGGCACAGGGCGCTGCCAGCGCATTGGTAAGAGTTGCCAAACAATTAGGCGCTTGGCTGGTTGATGACTTTTATGAAGCCCT